>DASYUA010000166.1:0-4769 GCA_036001665.1 Tepidisphaeraceae bacterium | reverse complement strand
GAGCTCACGGGCGAGGCGCCCGTGCCACGATAGAAAGCACGGGCATCGAGTACGCTGCCCATGCCACTCCGGAGGCGTCAGGACTCACTGCGTACCGAGATTGTGGATGGTGTTGGAGATTTCGGTGTTGAGGGGTTTGCCTTCGGGGGTTTTGAGTTTCATGGTGATTTTCATTTGATTGGCGGGGCGGATGTCGGGGATTTCGAGGAAGAGTTCGCGGCCGTCGTCGGAGATGTAGGCTCGCTTGACGGTTAGCGTGTCGTGGGTGTCGGCTTTTTTCTTTGCTTTTGGGTCGGCCTCGGAATCGGGGAGGGTGGAGTAGTCGCCGGAGCCGTAGGTGGAGCTCCATTTGTAATTCCAGATTTCGACGGAGTAGTTGTCGGGGTTCATGACACTCTGGGAGTCGAGGAGGCAGGTGAAGGCGATTCGCAGGCCGGTTTTGGTGGCGCGGAGGGAGGTGGGCATGGAGACGGGTTTGTTGGTGTAGCGGACGCGGTCGAGGCCGCCGTCGCGGGCGGCGTTGGATTGCCAGCCGGAAAGGCCGGCGATGTAGAGCTGGCCGTCTTTTGGGTTGAAGCGGGCGCGCATGGCGGAACTGGTGAATCGGAGGGGGAATTTGACGACGCCGCCCTGGACCTGGCCGTTGACTTCTTCCTTGAGGACTTTGAAGAGGGAGGAGGTGCCGTAGGACATGTGAAGGAGGTCGCCTTTGAAGGGGCCCCAGTTGTCGCTGGTGACCCAGACCTGGCCGCCGGCGGAGTTGTCGTAATTTTTGGGGAACCAGCAGAGGGGCTTGGGCATTTCGCTGATGTCGGCTTTGGCATCGATGGATTTCAGAGGCATGTGGGCGGAGGTGACGACGCCGTTGAAGGAGCCGGGTTTGATCCAGTGGAGGGGGGATTTGGGGACCCAGGAGCCTTCGTTGTCGCCGATGGTGACCTGGCCGGTGGGGGAGACGCACATGCCGTTGGGGGCGCGGAAACCGGTGGCGTAACGCTCGAGCTTGGAGCCATCCTTGGAGACTTTGAGAATCGAGCCGTGGTGGCTGGTGATGTTGTGGAAGCCGGGGCCGCCGGCACGGACGGGGGAGCCGAAGGCGAAGAAGAAGTTGCCGTCTGGATCGGTCTGGAGGTCGAAGCAGAAGGCGTGGAAGGCGGAGGTGAGCTCCCAGTCGTTGTTGAAATTTTCGTAGAAGTCGGCCTCGCCGTCGTTATTCAAATCGTGGAAGCGGGTGATCTGGTCGTGGCCGACGGTGTAGATGATGTCGTTGACGATTTTCAGGCCGAGAGGCTGGTGGAGGCCGGTGGCGAAGCGTTTCCAGGTGAGTTTTTGGAGGGTGTCGTCGATGCCGGAGAGGATCCAGACGTCGCCGGACCAGGTGCAGAGGGCGGCGCGGGTTCCATCGGCGAAGAAGTCGAAGCCGCCGGGACGGATCCAGGAACGCCAGGGGTTGTCGGTGGGAAGGGTGAGGTTGTCGACGACATAGGGATCTTTTGAGGTGGAGAGGATTCCTTTGGTGGTGATGGTTTGGGGGTATTGGGCGGGGCCGCCGTGGGTGAGGGTGGTAAGGTCGAGGGGCTTGGGGGAGGAGGGGAAGGAGTCGGGGGAGGAGGTGGAAAGGAGGAGTTTGAAGATGAGTGGCGTGGTGTGAGGTGGGATGCGGAAGATGATGTTGTTGTCGGGATTTAATTCGAGCTTGGACCCGGGAGGTGCGCCTGCGGCGGCGATGTGGAGGTTGCCGGTGGTGAGGATTTTATTTTCGACGGAGGCTTCGCCTTTGGATTGAGCGACGGAGAGCAGCAGTTCGGTTGTTGAGGGTGAGATGTGGAAGGTGCGAGTGAAGACTTGGGCGGAGGCGCTGGATTCGAGGGCTGGGGATTCGAGGGAGGGCATTTCGAGGATGGGGGTTTGGCCGACGGTGTAGGAGAGGATGATGCGATCGGCGTGGCGGTAGAGGCCTTTGTATTTGGCCCAGGCGCGGGGGAGTGGGCCGGGGGGAGCGAGGGGTTTGATGATGTCGGGGCGGGGGTCTTTGAAGCTGCCGGTGGAGTCGGCCCAGCCGGGGGCGTAGGGGGTTTTGAAGGTGGGGGATGCGCCGAGCTGGGTGCCCAGGCCGTGTTCGCCGTCGAAGATGATGCCGCGCCACCTGGGGGGAGCGCCGGTCCAGGTGTAGGCGAGGCGGCAGAGGTCCATGTCGAAGACGATGCCGGTGGACCAGTCGTCGGCGAGCTTGATCAGGAGGCCGCGGGGGACGACGTCGCCGGCGATGAAGCCGGTGTTGTTGTCGTATTTGGCGTTGGGGGTGTCGGTGATGGAGAGGGAGAGGAAGGGGCCATAGTCCATCTGGAGCCAGCGGGGGAGGGGCTTTTTTGGTTTTTCGGCAGGGACCTTGGGCGCGTCGACGGCGAAGAGTGGAGTCGTACAGATGCAGATCAGAAGAGAGAGTAGAGTTCGTTTCACAGCAGTCATTACCGGGCGCGGCGGATGGGTGTTGTGACAGATGCGGGTTGATGGATTAGGATCAGGTCGTCAATGATCGGGAGGAGCGAGCGATGAAGAACAAGCGTGCCGGTGCGAAGAGGAGGACGACGATGAAGCCAAAAATGACGCGAAGAGAGATGCTGGTGGCGGGAAGCGCGGTGATTGGGAGTGGCGTGGCCACTCGATTGGCGCGGGGGCAGGCGGCAGGGGAAGTGAAAACGCCGGAGGGCGCGTTTGTTTATTGTTTGAATACGAGCACGGTGCGGGGGCAGAAGTTGCCGCTGGTGGCGGAATTGGAGATCGCGGCGAAGGTGGGATATTCGGCGGTGGAGCCGTGGATCAATGAGATTGCCGACTATCAGAAGAAGGGAGGGATGCTGGCGGATTTGAAAAAGAGAATTGCGGATCTGGGTTTGACGATTGAGGATGCCATTGGGTTTGCGGAATGGATCGTCAATGATGATGCCAAGCGGGCGAAGGGATTGGAGCAGGCGAAGCGGGACATGGAGATGGTGGCGCAGATTGGGGGAAAGCGGATCGCAGCGCCGGCCGCGGGGGCGGTGAATGTTTCGGATATTCCGCTGGCGGCCATTGCGGAGAGATATGGGGCGCTGCTGGAGATTGGGGAGCAGGTGGGGGTGGCGCCGATGATCGAGGTGTGGGGATTTTCAAAGACGCTGACGAAATTGTCGGATGCGGTTTATGCTGCGGTGGAGAGCAGGCACGCCAAAGCGTGCGTGCTGACGGATGTGTATCATATGTATAAGGGGGGGAGCGATGCGGATTCGCTGCGGCTGCTGAGTGCGCAGTGCATTCAGATGATTCATATCAATGATTATCCGGCCAATCCGGATCGTTCGAAAATAAAGGATGAGCATCGGGTGTTTCCGGGGGAGGGAGTTGCGCCGTTGCCGAAGATACTTCGAGACATCAGGGGAATGGGGGGGAAGTGCGTGCTTTCGCTGGAGCTGTTTAATCCGCAGTATTGGAAGCTGGATGCGACGGTGTGTGCGAGGACGGGCCTTGAAAAGGTGAAGGCGGCGGTGCAGCAGAGTATGCAGATAGCGTGAGTTTTGGAGTTTGAGGATGGGTGCAGGGGGGCGCGTCTGGTTGGAGAGGGGGATGGGTTTTGGTTGGTGCGCGCTGGGGGCAAGTGTTCAGGCGGTAAAGCGATACGATGCTCAAATATGATCAGACTGGAGCGGGTTTCGGTGAGGGTGGGGGGGTTTGAGCTGAGGGAGGTCAGCTTTGAAGTGAGGGCGCGCGCGTATGCGGTGTTGATGGGGAAGACGGGGAGTGGGAAGACGACGCTGGCGGAGGCGATCTGTGGGATCAGGTGGATTAGCGCGGGGGGGATTTGGTTGATGGAGAAGGAGGTGAGCGGATGGCGGCCGGGGGAGAGGGGGATTGGGTATGTGCCGCAGGATCGGGCGCTGTTTTCGACGATGAGCGTTTATGAGAACCTGGCGTTTGCGCTGCGGATTCGGAAATGGGCCGATGCGGAGGTGGAGAAGAGGGTTAAGGAGCTGGGGGATTTGCTGGGGATTTCGGCGATATTGGAGAGGCGGACGGCGGGGTTGAGCGGGGGGGAGGCGCAGCGGGTGGCGCTGGGAAGGGCGCTGGCGAGCCGGCCGGGGATTTTGTTGTTGGATGAGCCGCTGTCGGCGCTGGATGATCAGACGAGGGGGGAGATGCACGAGTTGCTCAAGTCGGTTTGGAAATACACGGAGGTGACGGTGCTGCACATCACGCATCATGTGGCGGATGCGGAGAATCTGGCGGATCGGCTGTTGATGCTGGAGAACGGAAAAGTGAGAGAGGCGGAGATGGGGGAGTTGAGGGTGAGAGTATGAAGGTGGTGGTGGAATATCATGGGCAGATGAGGGCGGCGGCGGGGAAGTCTTCTGAGCAGTTCGAAATTGAAGCGGGATGCACGGTGGGAAAGCTATTGGAAGGAATGGATGAGAAGTTAACGAAGTTGAAGGGGTTGACGTTCGTCGGGGCAACTCAGGTGAATGAGGAGAAGGTGCTGCGCGAGGGGGATGTGCTGGTTCTGATTTCACCAATTGCGGGGGGATAGTGGGCATTGAATCAATTAATCATCTGATCATTTAATCATTGAAAGAAAAATGGAGAGAGCAGGAGCTTCAATGCTGAGCGAGGAAGAGCGGGAGATTTATCGGTGGCAGATGTGGGTGCCGGGGTTGGGGGAGGAGGGGCAGAGGAAGCTGAAGGGGGCATCGGTTTTGATTTCGAGAATTGGCGGTGTGGGGGGGACGGCGGCGCTT
>DASYUA010000165.1:0-11499 GCA_036001665.1 Tepidisphaeraceae bacterium | reverse complement strand
GGAGAGGAAATAGTTTTTGAGCTGGTCGAGCTGGGCGGGGGTGCGCTGGTCGGGGGGAGTGATGAGGGCTTCTTCGATTTCGGCGGGGACGCCGGAGGCTTCGACGCCGCGGGTGTCGGTGGTGGCGGAGATGCGGACGCGGCCGAGATTGGCCTGCTGGTGATAGTTTTGGAGGATGGAGATGGCCAGTTTTGTGCCGGCATCGTTGGCGAGGGGGGACTTGAAGCGGAAGACGGCGATGCGCGGTTTGGCTTCAGCGCGGTTGATGGTCCAGTGGGTGTCGCGCTTGCCATCGATGGCGCGGGCGACGGTGGGGGGGGTGGCGGGCTCGGTGGTGGCGGTGTCGAAGATGATCGGTTTGGCTGGATTGGAGTTGTCAAGGGGAGATGCGGCGGCGGTGAATTCGCTGAGGACGAAGCCGCCTTCGGTATCGCGGCCGGGGCCGCCTTTGGGCTGATCTTCGTGGGGGAGGACTTCAAGGCGGAGGGCGGTGATGGCCTTGAGGTCGGTTTGGTACTCGAGCTTGTACTCATCGCGATAGTAGTTGTCGCCGGTGAAGAGGAGGGAGTTGTCGCTCAGTTTTGTGATGGAACCGCCGTAGTTGCGGGAGAATGTTTTTGGTTCGAGGACGGTCCAACTTACGCACTTGGGGGCGACTTGTTTTTCCCAGGCGGCCATGCGGAGGGCAAGGAGCTGGCGGCGCTGTTCTTCGATGGGAATATTGGTGGGCGGAACGGGCTGGGGGCGGCCGACGGACAAGCGGAATCGGCCCAGGGGATGGATGGGGTAGGTTTGTTCGATGGTGAAGGTCACCGACGCTTTTTGGCCGGCGATGGGCTCGTTGAGTTTGAAGCTGATGGAGCGATTCTCGTTGATTTTACCGGAGCCATCATCGACGGCCCAGCCGGTTTGAGGGTTGCCATCGATGGCGCTGGCGGCCGGGAAGCCGCTCTGGGCGATGGGCGCTTGGGCGTTGGTGAGGGGGATGGGTTTGAGATCAGCGACGCCATCGGGGGCGGCGGTGAGGCGGAGTTCAGTGAGGACGAAGTTGCCGTTGCCATCCGCGCCGGAGCGGCCGGGGCCGTTTTTGGCGAGGGAGGGGTGGGTGAGGGCTTCGAGGCGGATGTGGGTGACATCTTTGGGGTTGATGGTGGCTTTGAGGGTGTAGGTATCAGCGCCGGGATTTTTGCCAGAGGCCAGAAGGGAGTTGTCGGGGAGGCGGCTGAGGATCGCGCCGGCGGTGGATTCGAAATCGTCGGCGTTGACGACTTCCCAGACGATGGGATCATCCTGGGCGGGGAATTTGCTTTCCAGCTCGGATTCGGCCTTGGCGATTTTGGCGTCGATCTCGGCGCGTTTTTGGGCGGTTTCGGCATTGGGGACGTTCAGCAGGGATTCGTCGGCGTTATTGAGCAGGGCGAAGAACTGATAATACTCCTTTTGGGAGAATTGATCGTATTTGTGGTCGTGGCAGTTTGCGCACTGGAGAGTCAGGCCCAAAAGTGCGGTTGATGTGGTTTGCACGCGATCGACGATGGCTTTGTCGCGGAATTCCTCGACATCGATTCCGCCTTCTTCGTTGACCATGGTGTTGCGATGGAAGCCGGTGGCGATGCGCTGCTGGGGGGTGGGAGTTTCGAGCATGTCGCCGGCGAATTGCTCGATGACGAACTGATCGAAGGGAAGATCGCGGTTGACGGCGTTGATGACCCAGTCGCGATAGGCCCAGATGATGCGCGGCGCATCTTTTTCGTAGCCGTTGGTGTCGGCGTAGCGGGCGATGTCGAGCCAGTGGCGGCCCCAGCGCTCGCCATAGTGCGGAGAGGAAAGGAGGCGATCGACGACGCGCTCGTAGGCGTCGGGGCGCTCGTCGAGAATGAAGGCGGTGACTTCTTCCGGCGATGGGGGGAGGCCGGTGAGGTCGAGGCTGACGCGGCGGATCAGATGGGCGCGGTCGGATTCGGGGGAGGGGGTCAGACCTTCTTTCTCGAGGCGGGCCAGGACAAAATGATCGATTGGGTTGCGCGGCCATTTCTCATTTTGAACTTTGGGAAGCGGCGGGCGAGCGGGCTTGATGTAGGCCCAGTGTTTTTCGACTTTGACGGAGGCGCGATCGGGCCAGAGAGCGCCCTGATCGATCCAGGTTTCGATGATGCGGATTTGTTCGGCAGTGAGGGAATCGTGATCGAGGGGCATGCGGTCTTCATCGCCTTCGCCGCGGAGACGTTGGACGAGGTAGCTGGTTTTGCCTTTACTGGGGGTGATGCCGGCCTTGGTGGCACCGCCTTTCATGGCCAATTCCTTGGAATCGAGGCGGAGTTTGCCTTTGATTTTTTTGGCGCTGTGACATTCATAACACGTGGCCGCGAAGATGGGCTGGACATGCTTTTCGAAGTCGATTTTGCCATCGGCGGGGAAGGAAATGGCAAGGGGGGGATTTTTGGCCGGTTTTGGCTCCTCGTCGGCGAAGGAGAACCAGGCCAGCAGGCTGAATGCGAGCAGCGGGAATGCCAGAGCAATTTTTTTGGTCCGTCGAATCATGAGATGAAAAAGCCCAACGCAGTTTAGCGGGAATGGGCTGTTTTACCACTGGTTAATCGATCTTCGTCTCCGGCCTGAGGAACCACGGGCGGGCTGTGCTGTCGGATTTGAAGAAGTCGAGGAGCTGGCGGGCGACTTTTTCGCGGCCGGACTGGGAGGGATGGGTGCCATCATTGCCAAAATCGCGCTCATCGTAGGTGAGGCCATCGTCGCGTTTGGTCGTGCCGTTGGCCCAGAGATAGGGGCCCCAGCTCAGCCAGGGGGCTTTGACTTCGCCGGCGGCGGGATCGAAATTCAAATCCTTGTCGCCCTTGAGTTGTTTTTCGATGAGCCAGCGCACGGAGAAGGCGGATTCGTAAGCGAAGGGCTCGGGGTTTAGGCGGGATTTGGCGTAGCCGGCATAAATTCGGCTGGAGAGATAGACGATTTTGAGGTTTGGGAAGCGGGTGTGGAGGAGGTGGACGATTTTTTGCAGTTCTTCTTCCAGAATCTGCGCGTGTCGGGGGAACGCGGCCGTGGGTTGGGCATCGGCCTGCTTGATCCAGGCCACCTGGACCTGGGCGCGGGTGGCATTGGCGGCTTTGAGGCGGTCATCGACCGTGGCCCAATAGCGACTTCCCGCGGCTTCGTCGGGATTGGAGATTCTGGCGGCGGTCATTCCTCCCTGCGCGCCATCGACGAGGATCAGGCGGGGATTTTTCTGGCGGTCGGTTTGGGCGAGTCGCATGAAGGCGGAGAATTCCTGGGTGGTGTTGCTCATGCCGATGGAGAGCAGGACGATTTTGCCTTCTTCGCTGTGAAGGCCCTGGGGATCGAGGGGTTTGATTTGGGTGGCCAGGAGAATTCCGGTGCGATCGTGGGCGTCGGGACGCTGGTTTTTCGCGTCGGGATAGAGGCCGCCGGCGAAGCCTTTGTATTCGCGATTGCCGAGTTCGGTGAGAGGGGTTAAGGCCGAGGTGTCGGCGGCGCGGAGAATTGCGCCGGCCAGCAATATCAGGATGAAACCCGGTAGGTATCGCCTCATGCGTTGTCTCCAATATGAAGTACAATGCTTCGGGGAATGGCGCTTATGCGTGAAGGCGGAATTTCTCGCAGAACTTTCCTGAGCGGCTGCGCGGCAGCGGCCGGGAGTGCTCTGGCGCCGCGATTTTCGGCCGCAGCGCCGGCCACGCAATCTCAGCCGAATATTCTGTTTTTGATGGCCGACGACTTTGGGATGGAATGCCTCGGCTCTTATGGGGGCAGTTCCTACACGACGCCGAACATCGACGGATTGGCCAAATCGGGGGTGCGGTTTACGCGCTGTTATAGCAATCCGCTGTGCTCGCCTTCGCGGGTGGCGCTGATGACGGGGCAATATAATTATCGCAATTACCGCGGGTGGGGAGTTTTTGATCCGCAGAAGGAGCGGACGTTTGGGCACATGCTCAAAGAGGCGGGTTATGCCACGAGCCTTTCGGGCAAATGGCAGTTTGATAATTTTGAAAAACATCCGCACCATGTGCGCGATTGCGGGTTTGATGAGTATTGTGCGTGGACGTGGCAGTTGGGCGGGAAGCGCACGCAGCGATATTGGCGGCCGTCGCTGTGGCAGGATGGGAAGTTGATGGAGGGAGTGGAGGATCGATATGGGCCGGATATTCACAATGATTTTGTGATCGATTTCATCCGGCGGAATTCGAAGCGGCCGTTTCTGGCTTACTATCCGCTCTCGCTGGTTCATGGGCCGTTTGAGCCGACTCCGGATAGCAAGAGGGGGGCGCGCGGCAGGGGGGCGGGCAATTATCCGGACATGGTTGCGTACATGGACAAGCTGATCGGAAAAGTTTTGGGGGTGCTGGATGAGGTGAAGGTTCGAGAGAAGACGCTGGTGTTGTTTACGGGAGATAATGGGACGCCGCGGCAGATTAGTTCGAAGGCGGGCGGGAAAATGATTGCAGGGGGGAAGGGGACGATGGCGGATACGGGGAGCCATGTGCCGCTGATTGCGAGCTGGACGGGAGTGAGTGCGGAGGGGAAGACTTGTGAGGATTTGATCAACTTTACGGATTTTATGCCGACGTTTGCGGAGGTGAGTGGGGCGAAGGGGCCGGGGGATCGGGTGATGGATGGGAAGTCATTTCTGGCGCAGGTTCGGGGGGAGAAGGGGAGTCCGAGAGAGTGGTCGCTGGTCGAGTTGAATGAGAGGCGGTTTATTCTTTCGGGGAAATATAAGCTTCAGCAGAATAGGAATTTGTTTGAGGTTGGGGAGGGGGTGGAGGAGAAGTTGGTTCCGGTGGAAGGGCAATCGAAAGAGGCGGGGGAGGTGCGGAAGAAATTGATGGATATTCTGGCGGAAATTCCAAGGGGGAAGAAGGAAGCGGGGAATGCGGGGGAATGAATAGTTTGTTGCGGGAAGGGAGTATCAGGCGGTTTTTTTGAGGATCACGGGCGAGGCGCCCGTGCCACGGGGGTTTGCGGGTTTTCGTACCAGATGACGGCGTTTAGGGCGCGCTCTTCGGTGGTGATGAGATCCAAATCACCGTCACCGTCCAGATCGATCAGTTCGGCGAGGTCGAACTTTTCGCCTTGTTTGTCGCTGATGTCGTGGGGAGTCCAGTGTTCGGCTGTCGGGCTTTTTTGATACTCCAGCCACATGGCGCCCAGCTTGCCCCTGGCGTTCTCACAGGTGAAAACCAGGTCTGGCTTGCCATCGCCGTTGATGTCGCCGATGGCAACGCCCTTGGCGGTACCTGCTTCATCCGGAATGGCAATTCGATGCGGTTCCCACCGATCGCCGTTTTTCTCCAGGCGCTTGAGCCAGATTAAATCCTTCGGGCGGGTTGCGACGACGACATCCTCCAGCCCATCGCCATCCAGATCGCCGCGGGCGAGAAACATCGCTTCTTTTCCGGCCGCGTCGATGAGGTGTTCCTTCCAGGTTGGATTCTCAAGCCAATAGACGCCGCTGCGCGGGCCTTTGCGATCGCTGAAGAGGATGTCGAGGTCGCCGTCGCCATCCATGTCGGCCGCGACCAGGGACATGATCCAGCCGGCATCGCGCAGGGGATGCCAGAGCCAATCCTCGGTTTTTCGGGGATTGGGCGGGGACTGGAACCAGCCGATTTGGGCGGACTGGTTTTTTCCGCCGCAGACCAGATCGATTCCGAGCTTGCCATCGACCTGCATGGGCAGGCAAAACATCCATTGCCTTGTGGCTGAAGCGGGGAGAGGCATGGTCTGCCAGGCTTTGGGGTCGAGAATATTTGGGCGCGGTGGCGCGAAATGAAAAAAAATACTGCGGGTTTTTCCCTCGCATGAGCTGACGACGTCGATGTTTCCATCGCCGTCGAGATCGACGAACACGGCATCCTCGGGCGAGGCGACTTTGCCCACGGTTACGGCCGGCCACTTGGCTTTTGCCTTTGCGAGGCCGGGATGCAGACAGAGGCGAATCGCTCCGCCTTCCTCCCAGCCGGTCGCCAGATCGGGGAGGCCATCGCCATTCACATCGGCGACGCGGATGCCATCAGCGCCGGCGAGGCCATCATCGATGACGTGCCGGACCCACGCGCGGTCGTCCGCCCGGGCGGTGGAAACGATAACCAAAATGAAAACGTGGACCCAAAGGCATCTCATGCACTATCTTTATAGTCTCGTTCCCGGCTGGCCACCCGTCCCACAACCAAATGAAAAAAAACCGTCTTTGGCCATGCGGGGCCTATCATATAGGTCAGACTCGATGAAGTTGACCGGGTCTGCGATGCCGTAAGTTATTAAATTTGCAGGTCTTATGATGTTTTATGCATTCGCTCGCCTGCCGAACTTCCATTGGGACGGCCTCGTAACCCTTGGGAAGGATTGTCTCGGGCGACGCCTTGACAGGTGCAGGTGAGGATGTTCAAACAGTCGCCCCGCACGGTCAGCGTCGGCTTGGGGCGACTTCCGGATTGTCAAGATTAACGTAGCACCGGTCGATAGACCGCACGTGCCTACGGAAGGTTGATTACATAAGCAATGGCAAAAAAACAGGGCAAAAAACTCGTGATCGTAGAGTCGCCGGCCAAAGCGAAGACGATCAACAAATACCTGGGTAGCGATTACATCGTCAAAGCCTCGATGGGGCACGTGCGCGATCTGCCTTCCAAGGGGATGGGCGTCGATCTGAAAACGTTCATTCCGGAATACGAGGTCCTGGAAAGCCGCGGGAAGGTAATCAAGGAATTGAGGGCGCTGGCCAAGGCGAGTGATGAAGTATTTCTGGCGACCGACCTGGACCGGGAGGGTGAGGCGATCGCGTGGCATCTGAAAGAAACGCTTGCGGTGCCGGATTCGAAGGCGCACCGGGTGATCTTTAACGCGATTACCAAAACAGAAATTCAGCGGGCGTTTAAGAATCCGATGGCGATTGATATCGATCGGGTCAATGCACAGCAGGCGCGGCGGATTCTGGACCGGATCGTGGGATATGAAATCTCGCCGCTGCTGTGGCGCAAGGTGGCGCGGGGCTTGAGCGCGGGACGGGTGCAGAGCGTGGCGGTCCGATTGGTTGTCGAACGAGAGCGCGAGATCGAGGCGTTCATTCCGGAAGAGTTCTGGAAGATCGCCGGCATCTTCTCGGCCGATGAGAAAAAGGCCCCGAAGCTGGCGGCCGAGTGGCACGATTATCTGAACAACACGGGCAACGGGGAGCGCACCAAGGCCGAGCGGGATAAATGGCTGGCGGAGCATGGGGCGTTTGTCGCGGAACTGGTGGAGCTGACGGGGGAGAAATTCGCCGCATCGGACCGCAAGGCGGCACGGCGGGCCGCGGAGTTGCTCGGATTCAAGCTGGAGAAGGAAGAAGTTACGGCCGATGCCGAAGCCAAGGGTCCGGCGGCGGAAGTGGTGCGGTTTCATGGGCAGCTTGCGCAGGTGCTGCCGCGATTCACCATTCGCTCGATCGAGAAGAAGCGGACCACCAGCAAGCCGCCAGCGCCGTTCATTACCAGCACGTTGCAGCAGGGCGCTTCCAGCCGGTTGGGATTTGGGGCGCAGCGGACGATGCGGCTGGCGCAGTCTCTCTATGAGGCGGGACACATTACCTATATGCGTACCGACTCGACGAACCTCTCGGCCGATGCAATAACCATGGCCAGGAGCTTCATCGGGACGACGTATGGGGAGAAATACGTTCCGGAAAAACCGAACACTTACGCATCATCCAATAAATCGGCCCAGGAGGCGCATGAGGCGATTCGGCCGACGGATGCGGCTTTCACGCCCAAGGAAGCGCACGCGAAGCTGGGGCCGGATGAATACAAGGTGTATCAGTTGATCTGGTCGCGGTTCATCGCCTGCCAGATGCCGCCGGCGGAGTTTGATCAGACCACGGTCAATATTGCCGCGGCCGCGAAGGGTGGGGATGCGATTTTCCGGGCCAGTGGGCGCAAGCTGGTGTTCGATGGCTTCATGAAAGTGGCGGGGATCAGCAGTGAGGATCAGCTTCTGCCGGCACTGGCCGAGCAGCAGCAGGTTTGGCCCATCCAGGTTGATCCGACGCAGCATTTCACGCAGGCGCCGCCGCGTTTCAGCGAGGCGAGCCTGGTGAAGGAGCTGGAGCGGCTGGGGATCGGCCGGCCATCGACGTATGCCAGCATCATCCAGACGATTCAGGACCGCGAATATGTGATGCAACAGGATCGGCGCTTCTACGCCACCATGCTCGGCTCCATAGTCACCGATAAATTGATCCAGGGTTTTCCCGAGATCATGAATGTGCAGTTCACGGCCGGGATGGAATTGAAATTGGATGAGATTGAGGAGAAGCACCTCGACTGGATCAAGCTGCTCCAGGATTTCTACGGGCCGTTCCACGCGGATGTGGAGGGCGCTTTGGACAAGCTCGATCACGCGGGCGGCACGCCTTCTCCTTATGAATGCCTCAAGTGCGGCCGGCCGATGTGCTATCGGATCAGCAAGAATGGATTTTTCCTTTCCTGCACGGGCTATCCGGCGTGCGATGGGACGCAGCCGGTCGATCAGCAGGGCAAGCCGCAGATGCGCGAAGTGAGCGAGCACAAATGCCCCAATTGCGGCAAGGAAATGATCAAGCGCAAGGGGCGATTTGGCCAATTCCTGGGCTGCTCGGGTTATCCGGAGTGCAAGACGATCATCAACCTGGACAAGGAAGGCAAGCCGCTTCCGCCCAAGGCCAAGCCGATTCCGACGGCCATCAAGTGCGAAAAATGCGGCGGGCAGATGGTGTTGCGCGATGGCAAGCGCGGGCCGTGGTTGGGGTGCGCTACGTTCCCCAAATGCCGGGGGATTAAAACGATGGCCAAACTACAGGGGGAAGAGTTGAAGCACGTGGAGTCGCTGGTGCCAGCGCTCAAACAGAGCGCGGCCGAGGCGCAGGCGCTGGTCGCAAAGGTGATGGGCAGCGCCGCCCTGCCTTCCAATGGTGTGCCGGCCAATATTCCGACGGACATTGACTGCGATGAATGCGGCAAGCCGATGATCATCCGCACCGGGCGTCGCGGGCGATTTTTGGGGTGCAGCGGATATCCCAAGTGCAAGAACACGGGGGAAGTGCCGGCGAAGCTGCTGGAAGAGCTGGGCATTGGGGAGAACGGGAAGAACGGATCCACCCCGCCGCCGCCGCCTGAGATTGATGAAGCGGCGTGATGCCGGGTTGTTTCGTGTCCGCGATTTTTCAAATATCAATCTGTGCTTTTCGTGGCGATGCTCCGCTTAATTGGCGCTTCCGCCTATCATGTCCCTGTGATGTCCGTCGAATTGCTTTTTCTCGGCACCGGCACGTCGGCTGGTGTGCCCATGATCGGGTGCTATTGCCCTGTCTGCACCAGCAACGACCCGCGCGATAAGCGCACACGGCCGTCGGTGGTCATCAGTTATCAGAATACGAAGGTGCTCGTCGATACCACGCCGGAGCTGCGGCTTCAGTGCATCGCCAATCGCGTGGATTCGATTGACGCGATTGTGTACACGCACGCGCATGCGGATCACATCATGGGGCTGGATGATGTCCGGCGGTTTAATGCGCTGCGGAATACGCCGCTGGATGTGTGGGCCGATCAGCGGACGCACGACGGCCTGCAGCGCTGCTTTGGGTATGCGTTTCGTGAGCCGGACCCTTCGGCGAAGATCTTTCGGCCGCATCTGCTGCATCATCTGATTGGGGGGCCGTTTCAGATTGGGCCGGCGAAATGGATTCCGGTTCCGCTGTTTCACGGGGAGATGCCGATTCTGGGATTTCGCGTTGGGAGTCTGGCGTATTGCACGGATGTCAGCCGAATTCCGGATGAATCGTTCGATCTGCTGAAGAACCTGGATGTGCTGGTGCTGGATGGGCTTCAATTTCATAGCCATCCGACGCATTTCTCGATTCCGGAGGCGATTGAGGCGGCCGACAAAATCGGCGCGAAGATGACCTATCTCACGCATATTGCCCATGGGGTTCATCACGAATCCGACAGCGGGAAGTTGCCGCCCAATGTCGCATTGGCGTATGACGGCCTGCGCGTCGCGGCCGGCCGGCCTGAAAATTAAATAAATATCACCTTCGCCGGGCCTTAATACTGCGGCAAAGGATTCCGCGTAAACCACCGCCGCTGGAGCATCGTATTAATTTCGGCTATAGCACGGTGTTGGCAGCACTGGGGGGACGGTTGCCGGCGGCTGTTCTGGAGGTTCGGATGTCGACTCGCAAACGTTCACGGCGTGGTTTTACACTTGTCGAGCTGTTGGTGGTGATCGGCATCATCGCACTGTTGATTGCGATCCTGCTGCCGGCGCTCAACGCCGCGCGGCAACAGGCCAACACGCTCAAGTGTGCATCCAATCTTCGGACGATCGGACAGTTGATGCAGATGTATGCCAGCGAGACCAAGGGCCGGGTTCCGCTGGACTATTGGTATGACGACGGGGTTTTTCAATACAGCAAGCTTGGTCACATTTTCTGGGCCGAATCGTACGCGAAGCTACTGAAGCGGCCGCTGCCGTTCGTTGCGCCAACCCGCGACCGCGACAAGACGCTTTGGCCATTCCTGGAAAAAATCGAAGTTTATCAGTGCCCCGCGAATCCCAACCAGAAACAGCCGCTCGATTTTGCGGTCAATGGCGCCTGGCAGGGGAGTTCTTATGGCCTGATTCCACTGACAAAGGTTCACAATTCAGCGGAAGTGATTTACCTGACCGAGGCCAACATCACCCGGCCGGTGGATGACTTCATGCAGTACGACATTTTTGAGGATATTCATCTTCCAACCGCGCCACCCGGCTCGCCCAGGCTCAATGCCAGCGCCCGCATGATGAACGACATGCGGCATCGGGGGTATGCCAATGCGCTCTATTTTGATGGGCACGTTGCGGCCAAAAAGTTCAAGGACTATTTCCTCAAGGACTTTGACGGGATCAATAACTGAGGCCCGCAGCGCGGTACAATTCCATCGTGATCAGGGCGATTCACAGGCGCGGCGGCTTCACGCTCGTTGAGCTGCTGATTGTCATTGGGCTGATCGCGTTGCTGCTTTCCCTGCTGCTCCCGACGGTTTCGGCCGCGCGGAAACAGGCGCAACGACTCCAGTGCGCTTCCAACCTGCGCTCGATCGGGCAGGTGATGTTTGCGTATTCGGCCGACAACAGGGGCCTGGCGCCGCGGGATTATCTTTATGAGGAACAGTATCTGGCCGGCCACATTTTCTGGGCGGAGGCGTTCGGTCCGTATTTCAGCAAGGCGTTTCCCAGCCCGCACCCGGACATTTCGATTGCCCGCGACGACATTCTTGGGCCCGCGTGCGCGAGAATCGCCGCCTACCAGTGCCCATCGAATCCGAATCCGGACCAGCCGGTCGATTATGTTTCGAATGCGTGGAGCGTGACCGATCCCGCCAATCCGTTTTCGGGTTCATCGGGTTTGGTGAACATCACCCGCATCCGCCATAGCTCGCAGATTATCTTTTTGACGGAGGCGAATCA
>DASYUA010000164.1:0-21905 GCA_036001665.1 Tepidisphaeraceae bacterium | reverse complement strand
ATGGCCTGTTTGCCGGAGTCGAGGGAGCCGAAGGCTTCTTTTGGGCGGTCGAGGCGGAGGCCGCCCTTTTGCTTTTCGGGGCCGTGGCATTTGATGCAGGAGCGTTGGAGGATGGGGCGGATTTGCTGGTCGAAATCGATGCGCGAGTCCGCGGAGGCCAATGTGGAGGCAAAGAGGGACAGAATACAGATGAATGCAAAGCGCATCGGACATTCATTTTACCATTGGCAGCGGGAAATGTGCGCGGGCAGCGGAGTGGGTATGATGAACAGAGGGGAACAGGCCAGGAGGAAATTGTGGCTCGATCACGACCACTCGGTGTGCTGTTAGCGATATTCATGAGCACTTCTCTGGTGGCCGATACGGTCGATCCGCCGCAGCCGCTGAAGCTGACGGCGCAGGAGGACCATCAGAAGATGATGGAGTTGCTGGGGATCAAAACGCTGCGGCGCGGGGCGGATGGGAACAATCGGCAGTCGTCTAATTATCAGAATACGGATGAGGCGAAGGCGAATCCGTGGCCAAATCTTCCTGATGCGCTGGTGTTGAAGAGTGGGGAGCGGGTGAGCAGTGCGCAGACCTGGTGGGAGAAGAGGCGGGCGGAGATTGTGGAGGATTTTGATCGGGAAGTTTATGGGCGGGTACCGAAGGAGGCGCCGGGAGTGAAGTGGGAGGTGGTGAAGTCGACGAAAGAGAAGGTTGGGGATGTACCGGTGGTCACGAAGCAATTGCTGGGGCATGTGGATAATTCTGCTTATCCGCTGATCAACGTGGATATTCAGTTGACGTTGACGACGCCGGAGAATGCGGCCGGGCCGGCGCCGGTGATGATGGAGTTTGGATTCAGCTTCGGTGGAATTGGCGGAGGCGGTTTTGGGCGCGGGCCGGCGACGCGGCCGGGATTTGCGGGGGCACAGACCCGCCCGACCACTCGGCCGGGGGGATTTGGAGCGGGTGGGTTTGGAGGCGCGGCGGCGCGCGGGCCGACGTGGCAGCAGCAGGTGATCGCCAAGGGGTGGGGGTATGCGATTTTGAGTCCGAACAGCATTCAGGCGGACAATGGAGCGGGGTTGACCAGCGGGATCATTGGATTGTGCAACAAGGGACAATTGAGAAAGGCGGACGACTGGGGGGCGCTGCGGGCGTGGGCGTGGGGAGCGAGCCGGGCGCTGGATTATTTTGAAACCGACAAGGCCGTTGACGCCAAACAGGTCGGCATAGAAGGACTTTCGCGTTACGGAAAAGCGGCCATCGTGGCCATGGCCTACGACCAGCGGTTTGCGATTGGGTTTGTGGGTTCATCGGGAGAAGGCGGGGCGAAATTGCATCGGAGGAATTTTGGCGAGCTGGTGGAGAATTTGACGGGGTCGGGGGGGTATCACTGGATGGCGGGGAATTTTTTGAAGTATGGCGGGCCGCTGAACGCGGGGGATTTGCCGGTGGATGCGCATGAATTGATTGCGTTGTGCGCGCCGCGGCCGACGTTTATCAGTTATGGGGCTTCGAGCGGACAGGGCGCGGAGGGGACTTGGGTGGATCAGCGGGGGAGTTTCATGGCGGCGGTGGCGGCGGGGCCGGTTTATAAATTGCTGGGGAAAAAGAGTTTGGGGACGAGCGAGTTTCCGGCGGTGGAGGTGGGGTTGATGGAGGGGGAGTTGGCGTGGAGGCAACATGGGGGTGGGCATACGACGGGGCCGAATTGGCCAGTGTTTCTGAAGTGGGCCGATCGCTACATCAAAGGCCCGCCGCTTCCCGCAGCGCCGGCGGCGGCGAGCACAAAGGGTTGAGTCCGCCCGACCGCCAGATTATTCTAATCCCGCAGGTCACACCATCAGTGGAGGAACATGCCATGAAAACGCGGGAAACACTGTGCTTTGTGTCCGCGCTGACCGCTCTCTTTGCAGCAACTGTCAGCGCCGATCCGCTTCCGGGGGAGGTGCTGCTCTTCACCCAAGGCCCGATGGTGCAAACCAACGTCTTTGGGCCGGTTTTTTTTGGCCATGATGAAGCCAGCACCGCCGTGCAAATTCCCGTCGGCGCGCCATTCGATGTCTACGGTGGCTCATTCATGGCCGACGATTTTGCATTCAAGTCCAATCAGTCCATCAACCATCTGCGCTTCTGGGGCGGCTATCTGGCGAATCCGTCGGGCGAAAACGTGCAGAAGTTTTTCATTTCCATCGAGGCGGATGTTCCTCAGGGCCCCAACGAGCCCTTCAGCCATCCGGGCGCGGCGCTGCTGTCGCAGATAGTCACGGCTGGGCCGCTGGCGCCGGCTTCGGGGACATTTGCGGAGAAGCTGATCCGACCCAAAGGAGGCCCGCCGACGGAGACGCCCCTGTTCGAATACAACACCGAACTGTCAACGCCATTTGTGGCCGCTGCGAACACGGTTTATTGGCTGAAGATTGTCGCCCTCACCGAATCGATGCTCGGCGGCGCGGCCAAATTCCAATGGGGGTGGCACAATCGGGACTACACGATTGAGGATCCACTCGCGCCAACAGCGCCCCAGGTCACTCCCGGAGAGAACGGCTTCTTCTCTCCCATTCCTGAGATTCCGCCCATCTGGCACTTCCAGGATGACGCCGTGCAAGGCGAGGTGCGAATCAATGATTTTCTTTTCCCCGGTCCGGGCCGATTCGATGTGAGCCAATCGAACATGTCGCCGCAGAACTACGTCGCCAATGTCGACGGCTCGTCATCCATCGCGCAATTCTCCAAAGACCTGGCGTTTGAGCTTTATGGCGTGCCAGAACCCTCGATGGGATTGGTTGGAATTGGCGCAGCGATCGGACTGTCAATCCGCCGGCGGCGTGACGCTGCGCTTTGAAGTTCATTTCCCCACAGTGAAGACCTTCGGCCGCGGCGGCGGCTTCATGCCATCACTCAGATAAAAGCTCGGGTGAGGGGGCTGGTTATAGCCGACGTTTTGAGTGGCAATCGAGAGGCGGTATTGGGGGTCGTGCATCAGGGTGTGAATGCGATGCTCGGTGGGGATGGTGGTGGTGTAGATGCGCAGGGCGTTGTTGTCGGAAGTTCGGAAAACCACCTCTTCGCGCCAATCACCGAAGAGGTCAGCGCTGAGGACGGGCGTGGCCTTGGAGCCGTTGTTGGGGCGGCAGCCGTCGGCGGTGAAGAGGGTGTCGAGGCGGGAGTTTTGCCAGTCCCATTTGTAGATGCTGGTGCGGTCAAGCAACTCGCGGAGCAGATCGCCATCCCACCAGATGGCGAAGTTGCAGGTGCGTGGGCGCGGGCCGATTTCTTCGCCTTTACAGTTGCGCAGGCCGCCGGGGCCGCCCCACATTTCCTCGCCGGGGTGACGGGGATCGATATCTGCGGAGAGGCCGCGCACGGCGTCGATGCCGTCGCCGATTCGCCAGAGGATTTTGCCGGAGCGGGCGTCGAAGAGGGCGGCGGCCGGCGTGGTGGCTGCGTGTGGACCGCCTTCGTTTTCATGGATTCCAAAAACCTGAAGGCCGGGAAGTGATGGATCGAATGGGCCGACGTGCAGGGCATCGCCGTGGCGCAGGCCGGTGGTGTAAAGGCCCTGGCCATCATCGTCGACGACCATGGAGTGATAGACGATTTCATCTTTGCCGTCGGCATCGACGTCGGCCACGCTGATCGAATGCGCGCCCATGCCGGCATAGGCGGAATTGGGTTGGCCATCTTTGCCGTGGCCGGGGGCGGCGGTGTCGAAGACCCAGCGGCTGGTAAGGTTGCGGTTGCGCCAATCCCAGGCGGCGAGGACGGAGCGGCCGTAGTAGCCGCGGCACATGACGAGGCTGGGATGGATTCCATCGAGATAGGCGATGCATGCGAGGAAGCGGTCAACACGGTTGCCGGTGGAATCGTTGCCCTCATTGCCGCCGATGCCGCCCCAGGCGCCAATATTGCCGCGAGGGGGGATGTAATCGACGGTGGCGAGGGCTGTGCCGGTGCGGCCGTCAAAGATGGTGAGGAATTCGGGGCCGTCGAGGATTTTGCCATCGCGGTTGACCCAGTTGGCTTTGGCGTCGCCGATTACTTTGCCTTTGCCGTCGATGGTTCCATCGGCCGTTTTGCAGCCGATCTCGGCGATGCCGTCGCCGTCGAGGTCGTAGACCATGAATTGTGTGTAGTGCGCGCCTTCGCGAATATTTTTGCCGAGGTTGATGGTCCAGAGGAGTGTGCCGTCGAGTTTATAGGCCTGGAGGATGGGTGGATCGGTTTGGCCGGCGGAGGCGTTGTCGCGAGAGCGGCCGGCCATGTGGAGGATGATTTCGTATTCGCCATCGCCGTCGAGATCGCCGACGGAGGCATCGTTGGGCGCGTAGCCCTGAGGCGTTTTGAGGGGGATTTCGAGGTATTGGCGAGCGGGAGAGTTGGGTGGAATTGGGAATGGCGTGATCGGGTCGCCTTCCATGGCGTTGAGAAGCGGCCGGATGAAATAGGTTGCTCCTTTTGCTATTGGAGGATCGTTGTCGAGGAAATTGGTGGAGGTGGAGATTGGATTTTCATTCAGTTTGATCGGGGCGTCCTGGCCGATTTTGCGATAGATATTGAAACGGATTTCATCGGGATCGGCGCCGAGCATGCGCCAACCGAGGTAAATTTTTCCATCGGGGCGGACGATGGCGATTGGGCCCCGGGCCAGTTTCTCCATCTGGCGCTGGGCTTGCGCTGAGGGAGTGATCAGAGCCGCAGGAAGGAGGAAAGCGATTAGAAGGCATCGCTGCATTTGTCTATCTTGTAGCAAAACAACGAGAGGTTGTTGATACTGGCCAAAGTTCAACGCCGGCCGGAGAGATGATGCATAGATACTTCCTGACAGGCTTGTGGGTTTTGACAATCACCGCAGTCGCGGCCGGGGATGATGCGCCGGAGAATCGGGCGTGTCGTTCGGTTCATCTCTGGTACAAAGCGCCGGAGGCGGTGGCTTTTTATAATGAGGTCAGGATCGAGCAATCGGCCCCGGGGACTTATTTCAGCGTGTGCGGGTGGGACAAGGGATATTTTGGGATTCAGGAATTGGGGAATGGGAAGAAGCTGCTGATTTTTTCGGTTTGGGATTCGGAGCAGAATGATCCGAAGGCCGTGGCCGAGGAGAAACGCGTCAAGCTGCTTTATAAGGATGAGAGAGTGCGGATCGGGCGGTTTGGCGGGGAAGGGAGCGGGGGGCAATCGTTTTTTGATTATGACTGGGAGATCGGGCAGACGTATCGGCTTATGGTTTGCGCGAAAGTGAACGGGGAGCGGACCGAATATGGCGGGTATTTTTATGTGCCGCAGGAGAAGGCGTGGAAGCATCTGGTGACGTTTTCCACGATCACCGGCGGAAAGAAGCTGCGGGGATATTATTCGTTTGTGGAGGATTTTAAGCGCGATCGAGTTTCGGCGACGAGGGCGCGATCGGCCATTTTTGGCAATGGTTGGGTAAAGCCCGCCGGGGAGCAGGATTGGCAGGCGATTGTCAGTGCGCGGTTCACGGGTGATCGCAATCCGGCGACAAATATCGATGCGGGCGTGAGCGAGGAGCGGTTTCGGCTGGCTACTGGGGGCGAGACGAAGAACGTGGGGGTGAAGCTGGGGGAGTCGATGAATCTGTCGATGGAGATGAAGCGCACCTGGCCGAAAGATTTGCCGCAGGCGCCGTGAGAATTTGGGCGGGTTTATCCTTTGAAAACCGCGATCCCATCCGAGGTGATCAGGAAGACTTCATCGGTCACCTGGTGGGGCATGGCCTTGAAATCTTCCTTGATCTGCTTGCTAAGGCGATCCAGCGTGTCGGGATCGTTTCGGAAGCAGACCAGGATGTCGCGATTGGGGATTCCCGCTAAAAACGGGGTGCCCAGGTGCTCGCGGAGATGCTCGTGGAGGCCGGGGAGGAGAATCCGGCTGGCATCGTAGCCATCCAGCGTCTGGATCAATACGAGATTCACATTTCCATGATCATCGGGCACGGCCTGGGCCTGGAGAACAGCGCTGCGGGTGACGAGGTTTTCCAGGGCGACTTCGTGCAGGTCATCCAGTGAGATCTTCCAGCTATCGAAGAGCTCCTGGGGGATGTATGAAATCGTGTGTTTGGAATCGATCGCGTAGCCGACGAACAGGCCCTCGAGAATCTGCTGCTGGACCATCGCCTTTCCGGCCACATCGCGGCGGCCGGCCGAGATGACCACGGGCATGATCCGCTCTTTCAATTCATCAAAAGTTCCCCGCTGGTCCGGCGTGCCCTCGGCGGCGCGGAGCAGCTCGACGATCCAGCGCTCGACGTGGCGCTGCAAGTTGTTCTTGTTTTCAGCGCTGATGCGATAGAGATTTTCCATGGCCACCCAGTGCCCGTTGACGGCGAGGGCAAAGTCGGCCTCGTTTTTCTCGAGCTTGACCAGCGGAAATCGCCCACGAATGATCGCGGCCACTTCGTCCAGGAAATCATTCTTCGACTCTTTGGCCATGTCCGGTAATCCTAGCCACTTATATCGGCCCGCGAAGCGCAAAATGAGCCGGCGCGGAACCGGGGGCCCTATTGGCGGCACTTCGCCTATCCCTTCTTCGGCATTTCGCTTCGCAAACTCCTATAACCATCCGCGCGGTTTTTGCTTTTACGACTGCCATCCGTATAAACCCCGTAGGTCCGGCCGTGCCGGACGATTTCTTTTCCCGGTCAAACGTATAACGCGCAAAGGACTGCCATGCCCGAACAAATCCGCGTCGGAATCATCGGCTGCGGCTGGCCAGGATCGGCCCACGCCCGCGGCTATCTGACGGCGAGTGGATTCAAGATCGCCGCCGTCGCCGACCTCATCCCCGATCGCCGCAAGAAGCTCATGGCCGAGTTTTCGGTGCAGCGCGAATACAGCGACGCCAAAGACCTGCTGGCCGACAAGGAGCTCGATGCCGTCAGCATCTGTCTTCCCAATCATATGCACGCGGGGGCCACGTTGGCCGCTCTTCGTGCCGGCAAACATGTGCTGTGCGAGAAGCCACCGGCCATCAGCGCCGCCGAGGCCCGCCGGATGGATGCGGCCGCGAAGAAAAATGGGAAGGTGTTGCTCTATTCCCTCCAGCGCCGTTTTGGCCCACACGAACAGGCGGCCAGGGCCGCCATCGCCAAGGGTTTCATCGGCGATGTTTATCACGTTCGCGTGGTCTGGACGCGCACCCGCGGCATTCCGCAGGGGACGGGGTGGTTCACGCAGAAGGAAAAATCCGGCGGCGGCGCGCTCATGGATGTGGGCTTTCATATGCTCGACCTGGGTTGGCATTTGCTGGGCCAACCCAAGCCGCAAAGCGCGTTTGGCGTAACGCACAGTAGATTTGCCGCGCTGGTGAATTCCAATCCATATGACGTGGATGATGCGGCATTCGCCGTCATTCGCTTTGAGGGAGGAAGGTCACTGGAATTGGCCGCCAGTTGGGCGCTGAATCAACCGCCGCAGCAGAATGGGACTGCTTGCCGGCTGCATGGGACCAGTGGCGCGATCGAAGTTTACACGCCCAAAGGCGCGGTGCTCTATCGCGATTTCAATGAGAAAGGTGAATGCAAGGAAAACCCTCTCAAGCCGCCCAAGACGATCCATCACGTTGCCCTCGTGCGTCATTTCAAAGATTGCATCGCCGGCCGGGCCACACCTGCTCCCGGCGGCTCCGAAGGAATTGCCCTGATGGAAATGGTCGAATCGATTTACAAAAGCAGCACTTCTGGAAAAAGCGTGCAGATCTGATTGCGACCGCTGTGCCACTGGCAGCTTGCTGCCAGTGTTTGATGCGCCGACACTGGCGGACAAGCCGCCAGTGGCACAAGACGCATTCGCTTGTCCCGTGTTTATCCCTCGGCCCCGCCCAATTCGCGATTTTCAAACAACAACAACCCGGCCACCAGCGCAAAAAACACGTACACCACCGCATACGCAAACGCGAAGACCACATACGCCCAGATCGTGCTCAGATGCACCGCCATCGGATCGTTGGCGAACTGCCCGACGGCGATTTTTTGATAGACGGTCGCGCTGTTCAGATCGAAAATCTCCAGATACGGAAGCAGCGTGCTGAGCAGCCACGCCAGCACTTTCGTCGGCAGCGACTGCCCCTCCAGCGGGAACAAGAACCGCGTCAGGTTGCCGGCTATGTAAATGAATATGACCACCGGCAGGTTCACCACCAGCGATACCCGCGTGGAGATGGCGACGCTGACGGCCGCCAGCACGCTGATTTGGAGCCATTTCAGGACCAGGGCTGGAAACAGGCCGGCGATGTGCATGGTTCGATAGCTGGCCAGCAATTTCAGGTCGCGATCATCCAGCGTGTTGGTATTGATCAGGTAATCCCCCGGAATCCGCCACCACGTGGCCACCACAATCACGCTCCCCAATATGGCCGTCGCCATGAACCCGGCCAGCACGATCCCCAGATACTTCCCCAGCAGCACCTCCCACTTTTTGAGCGGCTTGCTCATGAGCGTGAGCATGGTGCGGTCTTCGATCTCCTCATAGATCGATTTGCTGGTGGCGAAGAGGGTGGTGATCAGCACCAGCAGCAGGATGATGTCCAGGCAGACGGATTTGAACATCACCGTGTCTTCACTGAGCGTGAAGAACGGGAGCAGGCCGAAGATGAGCATGATAGCGCTGCCGATGGCCAGCAGCAGCGGATAAATCGGCTGAACGACGGCCTCGATGAACGTGTGGCGAAGAATGACCAGAGTGCGATACATGTTGCGGGCGGGCAATCCTATACGGGCGAGAGACAGACGGCAAAGGGGGGCGGCGAGATGGGCGAACGTCAGTGCTTGACGTAAAACTGCTTGAATTCTCCCGTCGCCGGGGCCGTCGTCTGATCCACCCTTTTGATGTAGCCGTTCATTTTCTGATTGATGTCGTCGACCAGTCCGCTCATCTCCCCATCCGGCCCCTCCATGACCAATTCCACCCGCCCATCAGCCAGATTTCGCACGTATCCGCGCACGTTGTATTGGAGGGCCAGGTTTTGAACGGTGTACCGAAACCCCACCCCCTGTACCCGACCCGAAAAGTAGCACGTCTGCCGGAGCATGTGTGCCTCGAGCGAATGGCGAGGGTGAATTCTAACATCTTGGAGAAAGAGGCTCTAGATGAAATCCGAAGCCCCGTGAGGGGCGGCAGACGATAGCCCCCGGCGCAAGCCGGGGGTTCTCAGGGATGATCAACAAAGCCCCGTAGGGGCGTAAGAATTCAGGACTTAATGCTCACCGAGATTTCTTGCGCACGATCCGACGACGACTTTCGCGGAGTGTCTCGTTTGAGCTCGTGGTGGTGCTGGAATCTTTGGGAACCCGCCGCAGCATCTTCTCGAACGCATTCCTCTCCTTGGGCGACAGCTCTGCCTTCAAAAGCGATAACAGGTACTCGCTCGCATCCTTGTAACCGCGTCTTGACATCTGTTCTAGCAGCAGCGGCACGCGGGATTTCGGAATCCAAATCGTCATCCTATCACTATACCTCAACCCCAAGCCGCCAAGCTTACGAATGCCACTGCGACGAAAGCTCGTCGTACGCCACCTTCTTCATATAAGCCTGGAACGCCTTATCAATCTCCGGCAGTTCCATTCCCAGGTAGTGCTCCAGCATCGGCTTCACGGCCCTGCGGTTCCAGGGGGCAATCGCCCGGGCGTGCGACTTGGTGGGATCATAAACCGTGCCGGCCGCGGTCTCTTCCAGCCATTTCTGAAGTGCGGGACGATACTTTCCGTTCTCGCCCTCGTACAAAAATCTGGCGAACGTCCAGCACTGCGCATAAAAGGCGTCGATCCGATCGTTCGACTCGCCAACGATGTCCCCCGCGTGCATCGAGATCAGCTTCTCCAGCGGCCAGGTATCCTTGGCATCCATCGCCTTCCGCAGCGTTTGGGCCCGCTGCGTGTTCACCGACAGATTCCAGCGCGGCAGACGATCCTTCCAGGAGATGGTCTCGAACATGCACGCCAAACCTTCTTCCAGAAACGGCGGCATTCTTCCTTTGAAATACCTTCCCGCGAACTGGTGCCAGCCCTCGTGCGCGGCCACCGCAAACGTCCCCTCGCGCCCAATGTAGTAGGCCACATACCGGTCGTAGATCGTGTAGCCGCCGCTGCGAATCTGGAGATAAACCTTGGCATCATTCCCCGCATATTTCTGGGTATATTCATCCCACTCCGAGCGCCAGCGGAAGATGAAGCAGTCCATCGGCCGATCCCCCAGCGGCACACCGGGCGCGATCTGTTGATACATCGACAACGCGCCCTCCATCACCTGCGGCAGCAGGTCCAGGACCTCATCCTCCTTGATCGTCGTGTAAACGTGATAGTGCTTCGATTCCAACAGCTTGGCCTTCTCTTCGCCAAAAGCCCATTGCTGCACCTTGGTCGGCGCAGCGTCGGCCGGACCCTCCCACTTGCCCAGCGTCGGCTGGGAACAGCCGATAATCAGCAGCCCCGCACAGAACCCGAGGCGCGAAAAGAGCTGTCGCAGCATTAACATAACTCCCTTCTTTCCCGATCACTCACATCAAATCGTGCCACTGCCCACGTTTGTGCCACTGGCAGCTTGCTGCCAGTGTTACCCTGGGCACTGGCGGACAAGCCGCCAGTGGCACAGCCCAATTGACGTTGCCCGTCATCGGATCACAATGGCCCACATGCCAGCGATCCGTTTCGATATCATCAGCATCGGCACTCTCAGCCGGAACCGTTTGTGGAATGAGACGCAGGAATTGCGCACCGCTCATTCCACCACGACCCTGATCAGGTCCGGCAACCGGCACATCCTCGTCGATCCCGGTTTGCCCGCGCCCGCACTGGCGGCCCGCCTCAATGAGCGGACCGGACTCAGTCCCGATCGCATCGACACCGTCTTTCTCAGCAATTTCCGGCCCGATCATCGCGCTGGCCTGGCCATCTTCCGCAAGGCAAAAATCTTCATCCATGAGCTCGAGCAACAGGCCGTTGGCCAGCATCTTCAGAGGCTGCTGGAGGAAGCTCCACTCCAGGACATCGACGCCGGCCAGATCAAAGCGGAGCTGGACCTGCTCCAAAGCCTCAAGCCCGCGCCCGACGAGCTGGCCGATAATATCGACCTGTTCCCGCTGTCTGGCTACACGCCCGGAACCTGCGGCCTGCTGCTCGCAATGCCGACCAGCACCGTCGTGCTGGCCAGCGATGCCGTGCCGACGCAGGATCATTTCCTGGCCGCCCAGGTCCTGCCCGAATGCTGGGACATCGAAGCGGCCCAGGAATCGCTGCGCGAGGTCTATGAAATCGCCGACATCATCATCCCGGGCCACGACAACATCTTCCAAAACCCGCGCGCCAGTGGAATGTGATCCCACGGCGAACGTTTGCACAGTGGCACGGGCGTCTCATCCGTCTTTTCCACACCATGGCCCGCGGCTGATCAGCGCTGCGCCGGTAAGCCCTCCGGCGCAAGCACTTCAAGTTTAAATTCTCGTCCTAACCTCCTGTCAGTTCAATCAAATTATCACGCGGCCCACACAAACTCGCGTGCTTCTGTGGCAAACCTCACATAAATACTACTTCCCCCCGCGCGGCAGGTTCGCATCAATCGCCTTGACGATCGATTCCTGCACCTGCTTGGCGCGGGCGTTGGCCCCGGATGGGACAGCGTTCATCAGGATCGAAAACGCATACCAATCACCATCGCGCCCTTTGAGATACCCGCTGAGCGCACTGACGTTCGCGATATAGCCCGTTTTTGCGATCACCCGCCCGCGCATCTCCCGGAATCGGTTGTCCAGCGTTCCATCCTTGCCGCCAATGGCGAGGCTGCTCATGAATTCATCGCGATATCGCCCGGCGAAGTTGGTCTGGAGGATCTGCACAATTGCATTCGCACTGACTCGATTCTCACGCGAGAGCCCGCAGCCATCATCGATCTTGAACTCCGTATCGGCGATTCCGATGCGCTTCAAAAATCCCGACACGGCCGCCCCACCGCTCTCCCACGAGCCTTCGCCCCCCGCCGCCGCTCCGACACGTTTGGCCAGGCACTCGGCATAGAGGTTGATGCTGTCCTTGTTGGCGCGGGCGAGCACTGTCGATAGCGCAGTCTCATGGACCGCCAGAACGGTGATGCCGCGGTCCGCGCCGTTCGCCAGTTTCGCCCGCACCGACCGATCCCGCCCCACCGATCCCGAAAACCGCACCCCGCCGGAGGACAAGGTTTCCGCTAACACCGTCGCTGCCAATAAACCGGGATCGTGCACCGTGATCGACACCGTCACTTCCGTGGCGGTACATCCGCCTCGAAGCGAAATCTCATTGCTATTGGGCTGCCGCGTGACAATCACTCCCCCGCGGCCGCCGGTGACGCACGTGTTCCGAATCGGCGCATACCGCGTCGGCGGCGTCATCCGATACACCGCATCGCCGCCCGGCGCGCTCTTCACCGCCAGATCGACGCACCCCAGGTTGAAAGTCATCCCACTGACTTCGGCCGAGAACTTGTTCTGAAACTGCTTCGCATCCCAGCGCGGGTGCATCATCGCCTGCTCGAAGATGCTGTCATCCACCAGCACATGCCGGAAAGTTCGCCCTTTGAGCTGTCCCGCCCACTGCTCAAAGGCGGCCGTGGCCGACATACCGGATTTCCTTAGCAGCTCGGCATCGCCAAAGGTCGGATCGCCATCGCCAACCAGAACCAGGTCATCCCCGCGCTGCACCAGCATCGTCCGGAACTTGAAATCGGCCCCCAGGAGATTCAGGGCAGCCGAGGTTGTCAGAATCTTCATGTTGCTGGCGGGCATCAGCAGGTGATGCTCGTTGTGCCGATACAGCACCCGCCCATCCGGCAAGGCGGCGACAGCGACTCCGACGCTGGAATTGCGGAGCAATTCATCGCCCAGGATCGATTGGATGTCTTTTTGGAGATCAGCGTGCCCGGCCGGGGCGGTAATGGCGATCAGCGCCATCCCAAGCAGAACCGAGCGTATGAGAGGAAATCCGTGGTTCATCCCTGAAACCTGTCGCGACCACCGTGTCGGCCCGGACCGAGATTACCTTATCGCGCTTTAACGCCATAGCAAGTCGCCCGGCCGTGCGGGACGTTTTCTTTGCAGGTCCGGCTGTGCCGGAAGTGTTTGAGATTGTCCGGCACAGCCGGACCTACGTTGACAACTTGATTTATCTTTGCCTCGCCCCCCATCACATTATACTATTGAAGTTCTGAAAGGACTTACGCAGACATGACGTTGGACACAAAGGAAGCGCTTCCATCGCCGCCCATCCAAGTCCCCGGCAACAACGGCCAGCCGCCGATTCAAACCGAGCTCCCCAAGGCCTGGACACCGCGCGACACCGAGACCCTCTACCGGGTTCGCGAGTGGGGACAGGGATATTTTTCGGTCAATCCCGAAGGCCACGTTGCGGTTCATCCGACTCAAGATTCGGCCGTGCAGATCGACCTCAAGAAGCTGGTCGATGAGCTGCGCGAGCGCGACATTCAGCCGCCGCTGCTGGTGCGCTTCACCGACATCCTCAAGCACCGCGTGGCCCGCATGCACGCGGTCTTCGAGCGGGCCATCCGCGAGAACGACTACAAGGGCCACTACCGCTGCGTCTATCCGATCAAGGTCAATCAGCAGCGCCACGTCGTCGAGGAGATTTTGGGCTTCGGCAAGGAATTCGGATTTGGCCTGGAGGCCGGCTCCAAGCCCGAGTTGCTGGCCGTGATGGCACTCGTCGATGACGATTCCACCCCGATCATCTGCAACGGCTTTAAGGATGACGAGTTCATCGAGGCGGTGATTCTGGCCACCAAGATCGGCAAGAACATCATCCCGGTGGTCGAGAAGTTCAGCGAGCTGGAACTGATCGTCAAGTATGCCAAGCAGCACAACGTCAAGCCGTCCATCGGCGTGCGCGTGAAGCTTTCGGCCAAAGGGGCTGGCCGCTGGGAATCCTCGGGCGGCGTGCGCTCGAAGTTTGGCCTGTTCGTCTCCGAGGTCATGGAAGCGCTCGAGTTCCTGCGACGCCATGGCATGGGCGACTGCCTCAACCTGCTGCACTTTCACCTGGGCTCGCAGATCAACAACATTCGCAACATTAAGAACGCGATCATCGAGCTAACCCGCGTCTATACCGAGCTTCAGCGGCTGGGGGCGGGTCTCCAATATGTCGATGTCGGCGGCGGGCTGGGCGTCGATTATGACGGCTCCAAGACCAACTTCGAATCCTCCATCAACTACGGCCTCCAGGAATACGCCAACGATGTGGTCTTCCACATCAAGGAAATCTGCGACCAGGCCGGGGCGGCGCATCCGACGATCATCTCCGAGTCCGGCCGGGCCATGGTGGCGTATCACTCGGTGCTGGTCTTCAATGTGCTGGGCTGGTCGGGCTTTGCCCGCTTTGAGATTCCGGCCGAGCTGACTCCCGAGGAGCGGGCCGAGGTGCCCGCGCCGGTGGTCAATCTTTTTGACACCTTCCGCGGCATCAATGAGACCAACTACGCCGAGTATTATCACGATGCCCAGATGGCCAAGGATGCGGTGCTCAACCTCTTCAACCTCGGCTACTGCTCGCTGGAGAACCGATCGCTGGCCGAGCGGCTGTTCTTTGGCATCTGCTCCAAGGTTTTGAACATCGTCCGCAAGATGGAGTATGTGCCGGAGGAATTCTGCGGCCTGGAAGCGATGCTCTCCGACACCTACTTCTGCAACTACTCGATCTTTCAGTCCATGCCCGACTCCTGGGCCATCGATCAGCTCTTTCCGATCATGCCGATCCACCGGCTGGATGAAGAGCCAACCTGCCGGGGGATTCTGGCCGACATCACCTGCGACTCGGACGGCAAGGTTGACCGGTTCATCGACCGCCGCGATGTGAAGTCGGTGCTCGAGCTTCATCCTTATGATGGCCGCGACTATTTTCTGGCCGCGTTTCTGGTCGGCGCATACCAGGAAATCCTAGGCGATCTGCACAACCTGCTGGGCGACACCAACGCGGTTCACGTGAGTGTCGACGAGACCGGGCGGTTCTCCATCGATGAGGTAGTCGAGGGCGACACGGTCCGCGAGGTGCTCCAGTATGTCCAGTTCTCGGCCGATGAGCTGATGCGCACCATGCGCAAGCGGGTGGAGAAGGCGCTGCGCGACCAGAAGCTCACATTGGATGAATCCCGCGTCCTGCTGCGCTTTTACGAGCAGGGCCTGGAAGGCTACACGTATCTTGAGTAGCGTTTGGCCGCACTTTCACAACAGGGGTGCCCCATGACACGAATTCTGGCGGTCTTTGCGGCTGTTCTGATCGCCTCGCTGCCGGCGGGCGCGGCCGAGTCGTTTACGGGCGGCGGCTACGCCATCACGCCTCCGGACGGCTGGGTGAGGATTCCGCAGGATGTGGTGCAGACGACGATGCAGAAGGTCATGGATGGGAAGAACGCCACGACGGTTGATGCGGTCTTCCAGTTGCAGGGCCGGCCATGGTTCTCCTACCCCTACGTGATGGTGCAGACGATCCCGTATCCCGGCCAGCCCAACGAGTCGCAGATGAAGGAGATCATCAGGCAGATGACCGGGCCGGGATTCATGGACAAGTCCAAGGGGAACATCACGCCGCAGGTGCAGAAGATCCTGGATAGCAACTCGATGACGATCAGCGAGCTGGATACGAGCAGCCACACTTCCAACGCGTTTCACCAGCAGGTTGTCGAGCCCTTCGGCAAGATCACCGGGATGATGAACAGCCACTTTGGAAGCCGGGGCATGGTCAACATCAACTCCTATGCGCGGGAGGATGACTTCACCAAGTACATGCCGCAGTTCAGCCAGATCAACAACTCGTTCCAGTGGAATTCGGGGGAGGAGTATCAGGGGAAGAAGCCGTTCAACAAAGACCGAATCCTGGGGCGGATTGGGGCGTATGGCCTGATCGCCATCATCGTGGGCGTCGTGGTGGGCGTCATGAGGAAGAAGAAGACGGCTTAGCTCTGCAGCTAGATCGCGCCGGACCAGTCGGGGGGGAGCAAGAGGACGGGGATACGGGTGTTCTTGATCAGCTCGACGGGGACGTTGCCGGCCAGGAGGCGGGCGAAGACGTTTTTGCCGGTCAATCCGAGGACAATCAGCGAGGCCTGGCGCTCGACGGCGGTGTTGAGGACGGCGCGGGCGATGTCGTCGGAGAAGAGCAACAGGGTTTGCACGGTGATGCCGCGTTCCTGGAGCTTTTCGCGGAGGATGTTGATGGCGGCCTCGCCGTCGGCCTGTTCCTGCTCGCGCATTTGGCCGGCGCTGGGGCGGGAGACGTGAATCACCAGAACCTCGGCCGAGAGGCGCTTGGCCAGGTCGCTCATGGGGTCCAGCGCCTTTTGGGCGGCCCAGGGGCTGGAGACGGCCACCAAAATCCGGCTCATGTGTTCAATTCACGCGATTTTGGGGGGGAAGTCAACGGCAGGAAGAAGAGTGGCCGCAGATGGCGCAGATGAACGCAGATTTGCGCAGATCAGAGAGGAGGATGAACACGGATGAGCAGAGGAGCAGAGCGTTTGAGTGCAGAGTGTCCATGGGCAAGACCAGCTGCCGCGCGCGGGATTGCCGCGGGTGCGCGCCCCCCGCCGGGTTGTTGGTGCTGATCGTCAGATCAGTTTGTTCCTTTCCATCAGGTCGCGGAGGCGGCGGAGGGCTTTGCCGCGGTGGCTGATTTGGTGTTTTTCGGTGGGTTCGAGCTCGGCGGTGGTTTTGCCGAGGGTGTCGATGAGGAAGAGGGGGTCATAGCCGAAGCCGTTTTCGCCGCGCTCTTCGCGGAGGATTCGGCCTTCGACAGTGTCGCGGGAGGTGAGGACGATCTGGCCGTCGGGGGAGGCGAGGGCGAGGACGCAGACGAATCGGGCGGTGCGTTTCTCGTCGGGCACCTTATCGAGCTGGTGGATGAGCAGGTCGTTGTTGTCGGCGTCGCCTTTGCCGGCCTTATTGAACTCGGCCCAGCGGGCGCTGTGGACGCCGGGGCTGCCGCCGAGGGCGTCGACTTCCAGGCCGCTGTCGTCGGCGAGGGTATGGGTGTTGAATTGTTTGGCGTAGGCCATGGCCTTGAGGCAGGCGTTTTGGAGGAAAGTTTCGCCGGTTTCCTCGACGGGTTGGAAGCCGGGGTGATGGGAGAGGTCATCCCATTGGAATTTCTCGCCGCCGAGCATGTCGCGGAACTCGCGGATCTTTCCAGGATTGGTGGTAGCGATCAGTATTTTCATTGGTGGACCCCCCTTGGTTTGAGTTATCGATCCTCCAGGGATCGGAGTTTGCCGCCTTTGGAGGTGGATGGACGCGGGGCGGACGGCGCTTGCGGTGGCGGCTGATCGGCCCCGGCGGCTGAAGCCGCCCCTACAGCCGGCCCTAGGGGTTGCTCGGGTTGGGCGCGGGTTGGATCGGGCGCGGTGGCGATTGTGGGAGGAGGTGGGGTATTGGTGTGAGGGATTCTGACGAGGAAGGAGGGGCGGGCGGCGGCGAAGTGCCGCTGGTTGGTGCGTGGATCGACGACGACGGGGCGCTCGACACCGTTGACGGAATGGGTGGGGAACTGCTTCATGATGGCCAGGAGCTGGGGATCGAGGATTTCGAATTTGGCGGAGATGACGTTGATGGGTTTGCCGTCGGGGGTCATCAGCCCGGCTTCGCCCGGCTGGAGGTTGGGGATGGAGCCGGCGGTGACGAGGGGGACGGCGTTGGGGTTGGGCATCTGCTTGACGTTGAAGGCATTGGTTTCGCGGACGGCGGTTTCGGGCCAGGCGCCGATGCAGACGGAGGAGGCGGCCGGGCCGTGATAGTAGTATGCATCGTAGCCCTGGGCGCGGGCGGCGCGGACGGCCTCGACGGCGGCGGCGCGGCGGTCGGGGCTGTCCTTAAAGACAGTGACCTGGAGCGAATAGGTTCCGGAGGCGCGGGTGAGATCCCATTCGGGGGGGGAGGTGGGATCGGGGGCGTCGAGCTTGGTGAGGATGACGGTGTTGAAGAGGCGTGCGCCGCTGGCCGGATCGGTGAGGGCGGCGATGGTCTTGCGGTCGTTCTGGGCGCGGGTGGATTCTTTGGTGTCTTTGGGGTCGTTGATGGAGCGGTAAAACCCGTAATAGAGGGTGGTCTGGCCTGCGCCGTGGAGGATGTACCAGTCGCGCATTTTGGTCTGGTTGATGAGATTGCCGCGAAGGGCGCGGGCCTGGGTGGCGTTGTCGGGGCCGGTGACGGTGGCGCAGAGGATGGTCCACTCGGCATCTTTGGGGATGTTGGGAATGGGTTCGTTTTGTATTTTGTCGTTTCTTGTATCGCGCTGGGTGGATTGGGTGTTTTGGGAGTGGGTGAGGGAGGACTGGGTTTGATTGGTTTGGGTGGGGGAGGTATTGGAACCGCCGCAGGAGAGGGAGGAGAGGACGGCCGCGATGGTTAGAAAGATGGTGAGGGACTTCATGGGTGCAACTCCGCGCGAGATAGTTCGAGGGGGATTTATATCAGAAATGGGGGAGGGGGGGAGGGATTTGCGATTGGCGATTATAGATTTGCGATTGGGAGGGGGCGGAGGGGAAAAGTGGATGTTGGAGAGTGTGAAAAATGTGAATTTTCGGACGGAGGGATTAATGCAAGTGATTGTAGGATATTTAGTTGTGAATTTCACGGCGATTCACACTCCTCTCGAGGAGTCTGGGGTGTGGGGTCCCAAAACAGAAACCATGGGCGAGGCGCCCATGCCACGGGAGGCCGACAATTACTGCTCGCAGAAACATAGCTCCTCTATATATCACCCCTTTGTTGCGCGAACGGGCAGGTTTTGAACTGGGTGGCGCAACGGGATTGGAGATTTCGTAGGGGAATGCGAGAAAGATTTTTTTTGGAAAAGTCATATGTGCAACGGTGAGGCGCAACAGGTGGTGGGAGGGGGAGGTGTCGGTGGTACAGGGCCAGAGGGAGGGCATCCATGGGTGGTATGGAGTATTTTGAATGAAGACTATGAAGCGAAAGATAGATTCAGTCCGAGTTGGCCGGATTAAGCGGTACATCGAGACGCCACAGATGGTGGTGGTCGTTGAGGTGCCAGTGATTTATGCGCTGGAGGATCCGCAAGAGCTGTTGCTGGAGGCGAAGACGCTGAAGTTTCTGGATGAGGCCAAAAGGCGCGTGGAGGCGGGGGACCGAAAATGGTTGAGGAAGGTGGGAAAGGTGTTTGAGCGGGGGGCGGCGTGATTTGGGAAGTCAGCGGCGGAACAAGCTGCGTCTGCGGCGCATAAATTTTCCGAGAAGCGAAAACCAAGCGCGTCGGCGCATCCACTCAAGGCGGCTGACAGGAGGGGATAAGCGTCGGGCCTCTCGCAATTGGGGGCGGGGGAAATTATAAAGTGGGTGGCGTCGGAGTGGTTTAACGGCGGAAGCAATCGACGAGAGGATGGTGGGGCGAGCCCCACCCTACGGAAAGATTGGTGGTGGGCGGCGCCCAGCCTACGTGTCGGAGAGAATCGCGGATTCGTAGAGGGAACAAATCATGGCCAAGAAACTGAATGTCGGGATGATCGGGTATGGGTTCATGGGGAGGGCGCATTCGAATGCGTATCGGAAGGTGTCGAATTTTTTTGATCTGGAGTATCACCCGGTTTTGAAGGCGGCTTGTGCGCGGGATGCGGGGAAGGTGAAGGAGTTTGCGGAGAAGTGGGGGTATGAATCAACTGAAACCGATTGGAGGAAGCTGCTGGAGCGGAAGGACATTGACGCGGTGGATATTTGCACGCCGAACAACACGCACAAGGAGATTTCGCTGGCGGCGGCGAAGGCGGGGAAGATGATTTTGTGCGAGAAGCCGCTGTCGATGAACGCGGCCGAGGGGGAGGAGATGGTGAGGGCGGTGGAGGCGGCGAAGGTGCCGAACATGGTCTGGTACAACTATCGGCGGGTGCCGGCGGTGACGTTTGCGAAGCAATTGATCGATCAGGGGAGGTTGGGGAAGATTTTCCATTTCAGGGCGAAGTTTTTGCAGGATTGGACGATTTCGGCGGATCTGCCGCAGGGAGGGGCGGGGTTGTGGAGACTGGATGTGCATGCGGCGGGGTCGGGAGTGACCGGGGATTTGCTGGCGCACTGCATCGATACGGCGATCTGGTTGAATGGGTCGGTCAAGAATGTTTCGGCCATCACCGAGACGTTTGTGAAGGAGAGGAAGCACACGCTGACTGGGAAAGTGGAGCCGGTGGGGATTGATGATGCTTGTATTTTTATGTGCAGATTCGCGAACGGGTCGATGGGGAATTTCGAATCGACGCGGTATGCGCGGGGGCACAAGGCGCAGTACATTTTTGAGATCAATGGGGAGAAGGCCTCGATCGCGTGGGATTTGCACGATCTGCACCGGCTGTCTTACTTCGATCATCGGGATGAAGGGCCGCTGCGGGGGTGGAGGTCGATTCATGTGACGGATGGGGACCATCCCTATATGAAGCACTGGTGGGTGCCGGGGCTGCAAATTGGGTATGAGCACTCGTTTGTACACCAGGTGGCGGATTTCATCGAGGGGTTGTCGAAGAACAGGCCGGCGAGTCCGACGTTCCGGGATGCGCTGGAGACGCAGAGGATTTGCGATGCGGTGCTGAAGTCGGCCAAGACAGGTTCGTGGGAGAATGTGGCGAGTTGAGAATCGAAGACAATCGCAGAGACGCGGAGACGCAGAGAAGAGCAGAGTTGAACGCAGATGACGCGGATGACGCAGATTTGCGCAGATCAGAAAAGATTATTGGGAGAGAGACGATGAAATATGGAATGAATCTTTTGTTGTGGACGGGGCACGTGACTTCGAAGCAGTTTGGGCTTTTTGAGAAGCTGAAGAAGGTGGGATATGACGGGGTGGAGATTCCGGTGTTTGAGGGGGATGAGAAGCATTATGCATCCATCAAGAAGGAGCTGGATAAGCAGGGGTTGAAATCGACCACGGTGACGGTGATGAATGAGGCGACGAATCCGATTTCGCCGGATGCGAAGATACGGAAGGCGGCGGTGGAGAGGTTGAAACGGGTGATCGATCTGTCGAGCGCGCTGGGGGCGGAGATATTGGCGGGGCCGGTGCATTCAGCGCTGGGGATTTTTTCGGGGACGGGGCCGACTTCTGAAGAGAAGAAAAGGTCGGCGGATGTGCTGCGGCAGGCGGGGGAATATATCGGGAACAAGGGGAAGATTAAGATCGCGATTGAGTATTTGATCCGGTTTGAGTGTTATTTATTGAACACGGCGAAAGACACGGCGGCGCTGGTGAAGGCGATCGATCATCCGGCGGTGGCGATGATGTATGACACGTTTCACGCCAATCTGGAAGAGAAGGATGGGCCGCGGGCGCTGGCGGATGTGGCGAAGCATGTGATTCATGTTCATATCAGCGAGAACGACCGGGGGACGCCGGGGACGGGGCACATTCAGTGGGCGGAGACGTTTGCGCAATTGAAGAAGATGAAGTATGACGGGTGGCTGACGATCGAGTCATTCGGACGGCTGCTGCCGGATCTGGCGGCGGCGACGAAGATCTGGAGGGATTTGTTTCCGAGTCCGGAGGAGGTTTATACGGATGGGTTTAAGTTTATGAAGAAGATGTGGGGGAATACTTAAACACGAAGCCACGAAGGCGCGCGCGACGAATGGCGCGATTTGGGGGGTCGAAGCGAATTTGAATTTGTTTTTGCAGCACGGGCAAGATGCCCGTGGTACGAGTGCGCGATCAGCGGCGGGAGAAGGCGAGGGGCAGGAGCCAGCGGTCGGGGGATTTTTGGTCGGGGGCGAATTCGCGGTCGCGGGAGCGGTGATGGCGGTGGCGGCGGGATTTTTTCTGGGATTCGGTTTCGGAAGGTGTGGGGGTGAGTACGGCGTCGCTGGTGGTGATCGGAGCAGCGTCCGCTGAAGCGAACTCTACGGGGACGGGGGGTTGTTCGGTGGTGGAGGGAGGG
>DASYUA010000163.1:0-10300 GCA_036001665.1 Tepidisphaeraceae bacterium | reverse complement strand
GGCTTTGGTTCCTTTTCCATCGGAGGCCTTGGCCTGCTTGTCGCCAACTTTCGCATTGCTGTGACAGCCCGCCAGCGCTAGCAACACCAACAGGGTCTCAGGCAACCGCCAGTTTTTCGTTTTCATATGGGTAACTCCTTTCCTTTTTGAGTGAGCATGTTTCGCCGCAAACCAAAGCGGCCGGAGACAAATGCCAGCACTGCCGCGATCAGACCGGCGATCCCCACGACAATCATCTCGACAGCCGTCGCGGTATTCAGGCGTAAATCCCGCACCAGGTCCTCCCCCATGAAGATAAACATAACGGCAAATGAAACGGCCGCCAGCATCAGCGCAAGACGGAGGAGGCGGCGGTCACGGGATTTCTTCCATTCGCTGGCCGCGCCCGGCGGCAACCTGGCTTCACGCGAGCGTTCCTGAAGCGCCAGGATCCCGATAATCAGCATGACCAGCGGCCAGATTCCAAACCCTGCCGTCGGGGCCAGCGAACGGCTGAGCACCGCCTCCGCCGGGTTTTGCGGATTCACAAAACACATCCTGTGCAACCCGATTGGAAACTCACGAACGGTGTTCCTCTTGCCATACAGCCACGGCGAGGCCATTTCCGTCAGGCTGTATTGGTTGGAATGATACTCTTCTCCGTTGATTCGATAGCGGTAGTGCACATCAGGCTTGTAGGTCGTCAGCGAAATCTGCCCGTGAATCTGATCCTTGATCAGTCCGGCGTCCAGCACTTCGCATTCCGTCGCCGGCCAGCGCATCGCCTGGAATGCCCGCACCATCGGCCAGCCAAAAAACCAGGCGAATGCGGCACTCGCCAGAAGTATCATACCGATGATCAGCCAGATGATTCCGCGGCCCTTTCCTTTGTGCTTCCATGTGCCCCACGTCGGTGGATGGATGGATCGGCCAAGCTCCTGGAAGCCGTAGACTGACACCAGGGCGGCAAATCCAACCACGCCCCAAAACTCACCCTGCCCGCGCCGCGGCTCCGCAAGGATTGCATCCAGGCGCCGACGTGGATCCATCCAGCAGGTGGTTTTCTGGCCGGGTGGATATCGTCGCGCCAACGCACACATTTCCGCCGCGTCATTGCTCTGACTGGAATCCCGGCCCTTGTAATGAACATTTTCGGCGTCGTATTCAAAATCAGCGCGAAAGTTGTAGGGCTTCTCCGCCATTCCATCGGGCCGCAAGACTTCGACCGAGCTGGCGGTGATGGTGCATGGCACCGGGAGCCGCATGCTCTCATGCTTTGTCTTGCTGAATTGCTCGAACGCGACGAACAGGAGCAGGCCGCACGTAAACAGCACGAACAATCCGCGCGCGATCAGCTTCCACCGCGAAGGTGGCTCGTGATCGATGAAAAGCATTTCGGCCCCGATCATTCGAACCGGCATTATGCCCGCAGGGGGCAGCGCTGCTAAACTAGCGGTGGTGATCAAAGCCGCCCGCGATCAATTTCAGGTGGACCCGCGCTATCAGCCGATCATGCGCCAAATCGGGCTGGATGCGGAGGCCGTGTTCACTCATCCGCAGATCAAGGTGTGGCGGTCGATTCCGGAGCGGGAGAATTGCACGCTGGATGCGACGCTGGCGGATGCACGGACGATTCGGCTGCACATCAAGCGATACCGGCCGACGCGCAACCAACGCGGCCAGACACCGGCCGATGAGGAAGCACGCGGGATTCAGGCGTTGCTGTCGCGCGACATCCCCACGGTTCCGCTGGTCGGCTGGGGGCGGCTTGGCGATGGCCACAGCTTCGTCATCACCGAAGATTTGGCCGGCTTTCGGCCGGCGGACAAATTGATCGCTTCGGGATTTCTTTTTGATCGGCTGATTGCCCCCACCGCCGACCTGGCCGCCAGACTTCACGAATCGGGCCTGCACCATCGCGATCTGTATCTCTGTCATTTCTTCGCGAAAGAAAACAATGAGAAGATCGAGTTGCGCCTGATCGATGCGGCTCGTGTGCGGCCGCTACCCCGCTGGTTGAGCCAGCGCTGGATCGTCAAGGATTTGGCCCAGTTCTGGTACAGCGCCACGCAGCTATCGATTTCGCGTCAGCAGTTGATGGAATGGCTCACATGCTACGCGTCGCGGCGGAAGCTCGATGGCATCGACGCCCTGACTCGCGCCATCGAGCGAAAGTCCAGGTGGATTGCCGGCCATGATCGGAAGCTGAATAAATCCCAGCCCGGCCGCAATGTCTCAATTCCGCAATAACCATTGAAAATTGCACTCGTCATTCTCCACGCCGATCCCGCTCGAGGCGGGGCCGAGCGGTATACGGCCGATCTGTCCGGCGCGCTGCGGAACAGAGGCCATCGCGTGAGCGTGCTCGCCTCTGATTTTCCGGAGCAATATCCGGAGATCGAGCGCGTGCTTCTGAAAGCCAATGGGTTGACCCGGGCGGCTCAATATCAGCGATTTTTAGACTCGCTGGATGAACATCTGGCGGCGAATTCGTACGACATAGTGCATGCGATGCTGCCGGTGCGACGGTGTGATCTTTATCATCCTCATGCCGGGATTGCCGTGGAAGGACCCACGGGTTTGAAGGCATTCTTCAACCCCCGCCGCGTGGAAATGGCCAAGGTGGAGCGGAATCTTTTGACACAATCTGATCCGCCGACGGTTTTGATCCTGTCGGACTATGTCAGGCAGTTTTTTACGAAACATTATCCATCCTTTCCGGAGAACAAGCTGCGGAAGCTGTTTAACTCCGTGAATTTGAACATTTTTCAGCGGGAAGGAGCGCCCAAAAAAGCCTCGGATGAAGTTGTCGCCCTGATCATCGCCCAGGATTTTGAGCGAAAGGGAGTGCCGCAGGCAATTGAAGCGACGAAGGTTGTGAACAGCACCAAGTCATCGAATCAGCCACGGCTGCGATTGACGGTCGTTGGTCAAGAACACGCTCCGGGCGCGAAAGGAGATGTGACCTACGCAGGGGAGACGTCGAAGATAAAGGAGATTTATGCGGCGGCAGATTTTTTCATTCTTCCCACCCGCCACGATCCATGCAGCCTGGTCGTGCTTGAAGCCCTGGCCATGGGTTTGCCGGTCATCACGACTCGACAGAACGGCGCATCGGAAATCATGACTGAGGGCCGCGAAGGATTTATCCTGGACGAAAGCAGGAATGTCCCCCTTTTGGCGGGGAAAATGAGACAATTGCTCGACCCGCAGCTCCGCCAGCACATGAGCGACGCCGCCCTGGCGCTTCGGCTTCAGCTTTCGCAGGTGGAACACGTCAACAAATTGCTGGAGATTTATGAATCGACCCGCGCCGGCTCCATTCGCGGCGCCAGCAGATGAACCACCAGCAACGCCAGCAGATACCCCGTGCCGGCGACGATGAAGATGGGCATGTAATTCTTCGTCCGCTCCAATGTCTGGCCGATGGTTTTGGCCGCCACCATTCCCCCCACCGATCCGAGCATGCCCCCCAGTCCCACCACCGAACCAACCGCCCGCCTGGGAAACAGATCGGATGCCACCGTGAACAAATTCGCCGACCAACCCTGATGAGCGGCCGTCGCCACGCTTATTAATGCGACCGCAACCCACAGGCTGTTGGTGAGTGGCGCAAAAGTGACCGGCAGCACGCACAGCGCGCATATGAGCATCGCCGTTTTTCGTGAAGCGTTGATCGACCATCCCTGCTTGATCAGCCGCGATGATATCCAGCCGCCCCCGACGCTCCCCACATCCGCCACCACGTAAATCACCACCAGCGGCAGGCTGAGCTGCGAGAGCTTGATGCCGAATCTCGAATCGAGGAACAGGCCGGTCCAGTAGAGATAAAACCACCAGATCGGGTCGGTCATGAATTTACCCAGCGCGAACGCCCACGCCTGCGGATACTTGATCACATCGCGCCAGCGCAGCCGCGCAATCGGCTCCGGCGGGTCGCGCTCGATCCACGCCAGTTCTGAGGGGCTCACGCGCTTGTGCGCGCGCGGATGGCCGTACATTGGCAGCCAGAACGCCAGCCAGATCAGGCCGGCCGCCCCGGTGATCAGAAACGCCCACTGCCAGCCCCATTTGATGGTGATCCATGGCACGACGATGGGCGCGATAACCGCTCCGACATTGGTGCCGGCATTGAAAATCCCCGTCGCCAGTGCTCGCTCCCGCTTGGGAAACCATTCCGCCACTGTCTTGATGGCGGCCGGAAAATTTCCCGCCTCTCCCAACCCCAGCGCGAAACGCGCCACTGAAAAACCGCTCACCGTCCGCACCAGCGCGTGCGCTGACGCCGCCAGGCTCCAGATCAGCAGCGACAGGGCATACCCCAGCTTGGTCCCGATCCGATCGATCACTGGCCCGCTCAGGAGCAGGCCGATCGCGTAGGCGAGTTGAAAATAAAAGACAATGTCGCCGTACTGCTTGTCATTCCAGTTCAGCTCGCGCTTCAAAGTAGGCGCAAGCACACCAATGATCTGGCGATCGACATAGTTGATCGTCGTCGCGAAGAAAATCAGGGCGCAAATGACCCATCGATAATTTTTCCCCACCGGCCGGCCCTGCGGCCCATCCGCTGATTCGCCAGTTACAGTTGCGCTTCGATAGTCCAGCGACATGCTCTACAGCCTTCTCATGTGAAAACCACCATCCACGTTGATCACTTCACCGGTGCTGAAGGGCAATCGATCCGTCGCAATCGCCGCCACCGCACTGGCCACATCCTCAGGCCTGCCCCAGCGGTGAATCGGCGTGAGGTCCTGCTCCAGAATCAGCTTGTCGTATTTTGCTTTCACCGGGCCAGTCATGTCCGTCTTGATGATGCCGGGGCGAATCTCATAAACATTGATGCCGAACTCGGCCAGCCGCGCTGCATAAAGTTTGGTCATCATCGAAAGCCCCGCCTTGGCGATGCAATACTCGCCGCGATTGACGCTGGCGGCGTAGGCGCTGACGGAGCTGATGGTGACGATCTTCGGATTGCTCGCCACACCCGCCTTGACCTGTTCGATCATTCTTCGCGCGACCAACTGGCTGAGAAAATACGGCCCCTTCAGGTTAATTTTGATCACCCGATCAAACGACTCCTCATCCGCCTCCAGAATATCCACCCGCGCATCCGGCGCAATGCCGGCATTGTTCACCAGCAGATCAATCCTTCCAAACACGCTGATAGATTCGTCCACCAACTTTCGCCGATCCGCCGACTCTCCCACATCCGCCTGCACCAGATGCCCCCGCCGCCCCGCCGCTTCCACAGCCTTCTTCACCTCATTCGCCGCATCCGCATTTCGCACGTAATTGATCACACAATCGAATCCACACCGCGCCATCTCGATCGTGATCGCCCGGCCGATCCCGCGCGATGCTCCGCTCACCAGCGCAACTTTGCTCGTTGAACTCATCGCTCCGCCTCTGATCTGTCCCCGCAACCCGATCGCACCCTTGGCCAGAATATACCAGCCCAGCCAGAACGTGATGACATAAAGCGTGTTGGTAAAAATGCGATCATTGATCCGCCGATTCACCCAGTAGCCAAATATCGCGCCACCCAGCACCAGCGGCGCAAACGTCATCGCCAACTGTGGCGAAATTTTCGCAAACAGCCCCACCTGGTAATAAGCCGGCAGCTTCAGCGCGTTCATCAGAAAGAAATAGAGCGCGCAGGTGCCGACAAACATGCCTCGTTCCAGCCGCTGCGGCAGCAGGTGCAGCGAGATGATCGGCCCGGCCGCGTGGGCCAGCGTGCTGCTCACGCCCGCGAACGCGCCCACCAGAAAACTCCGCCAGATCTTCGGCATATACGCCGGCAACTCGCCTCTGGCTCGCCACACGCGATAAAAATGCAGCAGCACCAGAAAAACCGACTCAAATCCGATGTCGATGTTCACCAGTGCCTCGGCCACCGCCGCCTGCTGCCTCACAAACCACCGCAACAGCAAACTTCCCAGCACGACGCCGATAATTGTTCCCGGAACCAGCCGCCGCACAATTTTCATGGACAGCAGGCGGCGATATTGCCAGATGGCGATGAAATCCCCGACCATCAGCAGCGGCAGAAGCAGGCCCAGCGCGGCATCCGTGCCATATTTTGGAATGTGCGCCATCGCAAACGTCGTCATCGGCGCGATCATCAAACCTGCGCCGCTGCCAAAGCCGGATTTGGTCAGGCCGATCAGGAAGATGGCGAGGATGACAATCGACCACCAGAGCATGTGCGGGCCCCGTCGCTTAGAATTTGCTGCCGGGCGGGGAATAGTCGGGCATCGCCGCCGAAAGGGCAAATTTGCCGCGTAATCGTCTTCCGCTTCTCCTCTGGCTCGCCAGTGCGCCGCTGATCTTCTCATTGATTTTCGCAAGCGCTGTGGAACGATCGCAGGAGGCGCGCGTGCTGGAAACAGCGCGGGAAATGATCGGCCAGGGATGGGAAAACTGGCTCATCCCCCACTGCAACGGCCAGGTGCGGCTGCGCAAACCTCCCCTGGCCTATTGGGCCGCGGCCGCGTCGTTCAAAATCTTCGGCGTACACGATTGGACCGGAAGAATTCCTTTCGCACTGGCGTCATGGCTTCTTCTTGCCGCGACCTATGCCGCGTGCCGCCCGATCATCGGCCAGCGCGGCGCACTTTTGGCCTCGGCGGGACTGGCCGGAACCTGTTTCTTCATCCGCTTCGGACGATACGCCGAAACGGACATCCTCGCCGCGCTTTTCGTCACCACCGCCATCGCGGGGATCATCCACGGAGCACTGGCAGGCCGCTCCTGGGTAAAAACGCTCTGTTATCTCGCCGCCGGCGTCTCCATCGGACTGGTGGTGATGAGCAAAGGCCCACCGGCCATTTTTCCGGTGCCTTTTCTGATCGGCTTCGCCTGGATTCTCGGGCGCTGGCAAATTCTCAGTAGATTTTTGCTGAGCGGCGCGTTCCTCGCCGCCGTGGCAGTGGCCCTGCCCTGGTGGCTTTACGTTTCCCGACTCCCCGAATTCAAGATCGTCGCCCGCGAGATCACCGCCGTCACCATGGGCCTCGATCATCCCGGCCCACCGTGGTTCTATTTTCTCGTCAGCCTCCTCGCGACCGCGCCGTGGTGCGCCTTCGTCGTCCTCGGCATCACTCAGGCCATCCGGCGCTGTCGCCGCGATCTTCGCGCGCGAATTATCCTCCTGTGGATCGCCTGCATCATTGTTCCCATGTCGCTGGTGGTGAAAAAACAGGACCACTACATGCTCTCGCTTTTGCCGCCGTTTATGGCCGTTGCCGGATGGGCCATCGATCAGGGCTTTCGCGCCCGGCCGAATATGGTGCGCTGGAACCTGATCACTTTCGCCGCCACCGCCATCGGAGGCATCGTCGCCTCGGCCATCCCCATTTTCGATGCACGCCAGACTCGTAAAAGCCTGATTCCGGCCGATTTTGTACTGGCTGCCAGCATCCTCATCGCCGGCTCCCTGCTGTTCATCGCCATTCAGCGCTCCCGCAGGCAGATGCTTCCGCTGCGAACGATCCTGAGTGCATTCGCGGTGGGATCGATTTTGATGGTCATCGCCATCGGCCATTGGCGCCCATCCCTCGAGCCCATCACCTATCCTGATGTCGCCCGCCAGATTCAGGGCGAATTTGGCCATCGCGAATTGGTCCTCTACGACGCCGAGAACCTCCCGATTTGTTTCTACCTGGGCCGGACGCTGCCTTATTACGAAACGCGTGTGGAGCTGCTGAACGCTCTCTCGCGGCGGCCCAACCTGGCGATCATCTGGGAACAGCAGGAAAAGTTTGATCTGCCCCCGCCCGGAATTGAGAAACGCCGCATCCCCATGCGCAAGCGCGACATCGTCATCTTTGAACAGAAATAATCAGGGCAGTTTCAACTCCGCCCAGACCATCGGATGATCGGATGCATCGTTCCTCTCTACTCCCGCGCCAACCGTCTCCAGCCCGCGCGTGAAGATCCAGTCGATCCGATCGGCCGGCGCGCTCGCCCCCATCACCCCGCCCACCGCATCCTTCACGCCCGGGGCCTTCAAAAATGGGATGAGATACGGATCGGTCGCCTCGCCATTGAAATCCCCCATCAGCACCGCCGGCTGGGGCACTTTCAGAAATTCATCAAGCACCATCCGAAGCTGCCGCTTGTGATCAGCGCCCCGATCGATATGAGTAATCAGCACATTCAGCGGCCGGCCCTGGAGCATCACCTTCACCCCAACCAGATTTCGCTTCCCCCTGCCCGAACTCCCCTGCAGCGGCGTGCGCTGCCAATCAACCACTGACACGGCCGACAGCACCCCATTGCCGAACGCATCATGCCACCATTGATGCTCGGTGGGAGCAAAGAGCCATTGCATGTTGAGCTTTTGGCCCAGCAGTCGCGCCTGGTCGTGTTCTTCCAGCAATCCCGCGCCGCGCACCTCGTTGAGCGCAATCAGGTCAAAATCCTTCAGCACCGCTGCCGTCTTATCGAGATCAAATTGCCCCCCGATGTTGCGGCCGGAATGGATATTGAACGTCGCCACCCGCAGCGTCGATCGAGTGGTGGCGCGAATCGCCGAGCCTTGCAGATTCGTCCCTGAAGCCGGCCCAGTCGACGTCGGCACATACCCCCAAACCAACACGGCCGCGACGATCAGAATTGGAATCAGCCACCGCAGAGGCCGGCGCCTGCGCCTGGGTTCTGGCTCGGGCCGATTGGGCATAAATGGCAAAGGGTCATGCATGCTGCTCGCGTGAGCTACCAGTCGAGCGTGCCGCGCCAGGCTTGGGTGAGCTCATGAATTGAAATGCGCCAGCGATCGCCGGCGTTCAGCCCACCATCGGTCAGTTCGACGCGCCCGCTGACGCCCCCTATCACAATCACAGAGATATCGTCACCGTACCGCGGGAGAGTGGGTACTTTCGGATCATCCGCATCAAACTCAATCAGATATTGTCCGCAATAGTCGGCGAATGGATCAGTGCCAATGACGCTCAGGTCGAGATCGAGGCCTTTGCCGGATGCAATGCACATCTCCGCCGCAGCGCACAGCAGCCCGCCATCACTGATGTCATGGCAGCTGCGCACCATTCCGAGGTTAATGCACTCAGACACAAATCGATGAACCGCGGGGAGCGTACCCAGTCCCGCGGATAGTTCTTTCGGCCGGATTAAGCAGAATGTACTGCCGGCTCGTTTCAAATCCATCGTCACACACTTACGCACATCCTCAATCACCCCAATCGCGCTAATCAGCAGCGTATTGGGAATCTTGATGATTTCTTTCGTCTCCTGGTTCGTGAACTGATTGTGCAGCGAGTCTTTTCCGGAGATGAACGGAATCCCATACGCCTTAGCCGCGTCGTAGCAGGCCTCACAGGTGCGCACCAATTCCCCCATCGTCTTTTCATCCTCTACGCTCGGCCAGCAGAAGTTGTCGAGTATCGCAATCTTCGACGGATCAGCCCCAACCGCCACCACATTTCGAATCGCCTCATCAATGGCCGTAATCGCCATCTGATACGGATCCTCAATTTGCGGCGCCATCCCACACCCCAGCGCCACCCCCCGATAGCTGTTCAATTTCGGCCGAATCACCGCCGCATCCGACGGCCCAACCTGCACTGGACCAATCAACGGCTTGATCACCGATCCCCCCTGCACCTCGTGGTCATACTGCCGAATGATCCAGTGCTTGCTGGCGATGTTCGGATGCGAAAGCGCTGCCAGGAGACGCTCTTTCATCGTAGCACGGGCATCTTGCCCGTGTTTCTGCGGTCTGGCGGTGCGCTGCACATACACCGCCTTACGATGCCGCACCGGAATCCCCTTGTGTACAAACTCCATCGACAACCGCCCCACCTCCGTCCCCCGATATTTCAAGATCAGCTCCTGATTCTCCGTCCCAAACCGGCCAATCACCGTCGCCTCCACATCCTCCGACCGCGCCAACTCCAGCAACTGCTTCACCTTCTCCTGCGGCACCGTCAAAACCATCCGCTCCTGCGCCTCCGAAATCCAAATCTCGTCATAGCGCAGCCCCGCATATTTCAGCGGCACCGCATCCAATTCCACCACCGCCCCCAGCTTCTCCCCCATCTCGCCCACGGCCGATGACAGTCCACCCGCTCCGCAATCGGTAATTGCCGAGAATAATCCCCGATCCCGCGCCGCCAGGATCACATCCGCCATTTTCTTTTCCGTGATGGCATTTCCAATCTGCACCGCATGCGAAAACTCATCCGCGTGCGTATCGGTCAGTTCCGCCGACGAAAACGTCGCTCCATGAATCCCATCGCGCCCCGTCCTCCCCCCCATCACCACCCCCGCATCGCCGCGGCCGGCCTGTTTGCTGATCTGG
>DASYUA010000162.1:0-22230 GCA_036001665.1 Tepidisphaeraceae bacterium | reverse complement strand
GCGCTGCGGGAGGTGCTGGGGGAGATGGGGTTTAAAAGTGGGGGGGAGGAAGTTTCGTTGAAAGAGTTGCTGGAGGTGATCAGGCCGAAGGAATTTCAGATTGATGAGAAGGGGACAGCGCCGGAAGGGGAGCATCTGCGGCGATGGGCGCTGATTGGGGCGATTGTGGCGGCGGTGATTGGGGCGGGGGTGGCGTGGATGATTTGGAGGAATGCGGTGGGGCAGCCGCGGGAGCAGGCGGCAGGATGGAGAGAATTCAGAATTCAGAATTCAGAATTCAGAATTCGAGATACAGAGCACTGGCAGCAAGCTGCCAGTGGCACGAGAGGCGGATGGTGCGGCAAGCCGCACTCTACAATGCGAACGATCAATACTGGTGAGGAGAATTCGTGAGTCAGGTGGGAAGATATCTCGAGCCGGAATTGGTGGAGCATCTGAACCACATGCAGCTTTCCGCGCGGTCGGTGGTGCAGGGGGGGACGATTGGGCAGCACCGGAGTCCGATCAAGGGGGCGAGCGTGGAGTTTCGGCAGCACCGGTTTTATGTGCCGGGGGATGAGCCGCGGCGGCTGGACTGGCGGGTTTTGGGGAGGACGGACCGGCCGTATGTGAAGGAATATGACGAGGAGACGAATCTGCGGTCGGTGTTGATGCTCGATGCCAGCGGGTCGATGGGATATGGGGGGGATTTTGGGAGCAAGTTTGATTATTCGGCGAGATTGCTGGCGGCGTTTTCATATTTGATGTTGGGGCAGAGCGAGAGCGTGGGGGTGATGGCGTGTGGGCAGGGTGGGGATGACTGGCTGGCGCCGCATTCGGGGCCGACGCAGTTGTCGCGGGTGGTGGATGTGCTGGAGCGATCGCGGCCGACGGGGCCGACGGGATTGCCGCGGGCGATGCACGATGTGGCGGAGCGGCTGGACCGGCGGGGATTGGTGATCATTTTGTCGGACTTTTTTGCGGATGCGGATGAGATTCGCAGCGGGCTGGCGCACCTGCGGCACGAGCGGCACGAGGTGGTGGCGGTGCGGGTGCTGGACCGGCACGAGCTGGATTTTCCGTTTCGGAATTGGACGAGATTCCGGGGGCTGGAGGGGGAGCGCGGGCGGATGATCGAGCCAGCGCTGGCGCGGCGGAGTTACAAGGAGAATTTTGAGAGGCATCGGAAGGCGATTGAGGGGGCGTGTTTGGCGCTGCGGGTGGGATTGTTGTTGTTGGTGACGGACCGGCCGATTGTTGAGGCGCTGCGGCGGTTCATGATGCGGAGATAGAGCCAGTGCGACAGGTCGCACTGGAATGCCCAATGCCCAATGCCCAATGTCCAAAGAATGCCCAATGACGCAATGACGAATAATTCTGAACTTAGGGACTTGGAAAGATGCTACTGAATCCGGCCATGCTCGCGGGAATTGGCGGGGTATCGCTGCCCTTGGTGCTGCACTTGCTGGCGCGGGCGCGGTATCGGAGTGTGGATTGGGGGGCGATGATGTTTCTGGAGGCGCGCGATCCGCGTCAGGCGGCGGCAGCGCGGTTGAAGGAGTGGGTGCTGCTGGCGACGCGGATGTTGCTGGTGGGGTTGATCGCGGTGGCGCTGGCGCGGCCGGTGGTCAGCAAAAAATGGGCGGGGCAAGAGGGGCGGGTTACGGCGGTGATCATTTTGGATCGCTCATACAGCATGGGGTTTGAGGAGGCGGGGCGGAGCCGGTTTGCGCGGGCGCGCGAGGCGGTGTTGCAGATTCTGGCAGCGTTGAAGAAGGGTGATGAGGTGGCGCTGGTTACTTTGGGGGAGGGTGTGCAGGTGACGGAGCCGACGGCCAATTTGCAGACGCTGGCGCGGGATGTGGCGGAGATGGATGTTTCCAGCGGGGCTTCGGAGATGTCGCGGGCGCTGGAGGAGGCGAGAAGGATTCTCGATCAGCCATCGCGCTTCAACCGGGAGCTTTACGTCGTGACCGATCGGCAGGCGGTGACGTGGAGGAATCTGGAATCGGCCGGGGGGTTTGCGCAATGGGTCTCCGACGAGCAGCACCCGACGCATTTTTATGTCGTGCCGGTGGGCGGCGATGATGCGGACAATATTTCCATCGAGTCGGTGGAGCTGGTGGAGCCGGTGGCGGTGAGGAATCAGTCGGCCGAGGTGGAGGTGAAGATCCGCAATTATGCCGGATCGACCCGCGCGGGGATGGAGCTGAACCTGGCGGTGATTACGCCATCTGATCCGCCGCGAAGGGCGAGTGACGCCGGGCGGCGGCTGAACAAGGAGCCGCTGGTGGTGACGGTTGGGCCGCGCAGCTCGACGACGGTGCGGGTGCCGGTGACGTTCCGGGAATCGGGGTCGCACGTGCTGAGCGCTGAGATCAAAGCGCCGGGCCTGGAGGCGGACAATCGCTGCCAGACGGCCATCGATGTGACCGATCCGATTGAAACGCTGATCATCAGCGGCGATGAGCGGACGGATGAGCTTCGACGGGAATCGTTTTTCCTTCGCGTTGCCCTGGCGCCTTACTGGAGCAGGCGCGGGGGCGATCCGCACAAGTCGGGGGATTTGGCGGTCGTCACCATCAAGAATTCCAATGAGCTGGGTGGCGTCAACTTTCGCGATTATCAGGTGATTGTTCTGGCCAACGCGCCGCAGATCAGCGCGGAGACGGTGCGGGCGCTGGAGCAGCGGATTTACGAGGGCGGTGGATTGATCATCGCGCCGGGCAATCTGACCCGCGTTGATAATTACAACTCGCTGCTTTATCGCGAGGGGTTGGGACTGCTTCCGGCAAAATTGGAGCCGTCAGGGCCGGGGGATGGCTCGCGGGCCACGGCGTTGCTCGGTTTGGAGTTGAGTCATCCGATATTTCGATTTCGCCGGGGAAGCGATCCGCTTCCCGGGGCGGTGATTGGCCGATATTTTCCAGCGACGCCGCGGCAGGGTGATTCGCGCGTGCTGGCGACGTATGCATCGGGCGAGCCGTTTTTGATTGAGGGTCCGCGCGGGCGCGGGAGGGTGTTACTCGTCACATCGCCGCTGGATGGGGATTGGAACACGCTGCCGTTGTATCCGTTTTATCTGCCGTTCGTGCAGTCGATGGTGCGATATGCGTGCGGCGTGTCGGCCGGCTCGCGGAATTTACTGCCGGGCGATGCGATTGCGGTGAGCTTTGATGAGCCGATGGAGCAGATTCAGGCGTGGCGGAATGATGAGAAGCCGTCGGCCAGCGTTGATCGGTCGCAGATTCGCGTGACGGACACGCAGCAGCCGGGGGTGTATCGCATCGAGGCCAAGGGGCGGGCGGGCAAGGTAATTCATTTTGTGGTGCAAAGTCCGCGCGGGGAATCGGATCTCACGCCGCTGACGGCGGAGCAGTGGCAGAAGCTGGAGCACAACCTGGGATTCAAGAGGGTGGACATGGATCGGCAGAATCTTGGGCCGCTGCTGGTGGCCGAGCGGCGCGGGCGCGAGCTGTGGCTGGAACTGATCGTGATCGCGCTGGTGCTGGGCGTGGTGGAGATGGCGCTGGCGAGAGTGTGGACGGCGGATATTTGATGCAGCTACTCGCGAACATCACGTGGGGCGGAATTGAGCACTGGCCGGTGGCGCTGCTGGGGCTGGGGCTGGCGGCCGGCGGTGTGGCGCTTTTTTATGGGCAGCAGGCGCGGGCGCTGGCGATGCCGTGGCGATGGGTGCTGCCGGCGCTGCGGGTGAGCGCGCTGCTGGCGTTGGCGATTTCGATTCTTCGGCCGGTGCTGATTCGGGTCAAGAGCAGCGAGGAGCAGGGGGCGGTGCTGGTGGTCTTCGATCGCTCGATGAGCATGTCAGCGCTGGATCGGACGCTCAGCAATGCGCCGGAGCGCGGCCGGGTGGTGGGGCAACTGGTGGCGCTGGCGGATGGGTTGGGGAAGCTGGTGGGCAGCTCGCGAATCCGGGCGATGGCGGATGTACACCGTGATATTCGCGGGCTGGAGTTGCTGGCGGAGGATGTAGCGCGGACGCATCGTGAGGTGGAGTATGCGCGGCTTTCCGGGCGCGATCCGCAGGAGGCGCACAAGCGCTTTGAGGCCGCGATTGGGAGTTTTCAGGGGGCGATCAGCCGCGCGCAAAGCGGCGCCAAGGCGCTTTCGCCGCGGCCGACGGTGGTGGGATATCTGGCGGAGTTGTCGCAGTCGGTTCGGCCGGGGGCGGACCGGGAGAAGTGGCTGAAGGCCACGCAGGAAACGATCCGAAAGGCGGTCGCGGCGGCCAGCCGTTCGCAGGAAGTCATTGGGGAGGAGCTTTATCGCTCGGATCCGCAGGTGAGGTTGGTGTGTGATGAATTGTCGCGGATGTCGCGATTTGATCTGTGTTGGGAGGGGGCGTGGCGGCCGGATGGGCTGTTTACCGGGCTCTCGCGCAATGCGCCGATGGCGGCGATGGGAATCGGCGATGAAGTGTTGCCGATGACAGCGCACAGGGGCGCCAATTCCACTTTGGAATTTCCGGCCGAGCCCACGGGCGCGAGCAGCGACCTCACCGGCGGCATTCGCAAGGCGTTGCAACAACTGGGGCGGCAGCCGGTGCAGGCGGTGGTTTTGTTTTCCGATGGCCGGCAGGTTGGGGCGAGCGCGCCGATTCAATCGGGGCTTTTGGCGTCCGGCGTTCCGATCTTCACCGTCTATGCAGCGCCAGCGCGGGTGCGCGACCTTTCCATCGCCAGGGTGGACATGCCGGCGTCGGTTTTTGTCGATGAGCAATTGACGGTGCACGTCGAGCCGAAAAATCTGGGCCTCGATGTCACTCGCCTTACCGGCGAGGCCACCGCGGGCGCGGGCGGCGAGCTGATTGCCCGCAAGCCGTTGTTGCGCGACAGCAAGCTCGAGCCGATCGAGTTTTCCATGTCTTTCCGCAGCGCCGGCGTCGAGAAGATCACCATCAACCTGCCGATTCAGGAAAACGAATCGGCCACTTCGAACAACCAGGTGGATCGGTGGGTGAAAGTGCTGTCGCAGAAACTGAAAGTGACGGCCATCTCCGGTTCGCCGGGCTGGGATTTTCGATATCTGCGCGAGTTGCTCTCGCGCACGCCGTGGGTGGAATTGCGCGACCCGATCGTCGTTCCCGGCGTCTCAGCGCTGGCGATGAGCGGCGAGGAACTGGGCCGGCAGGACCTGATCATTCTCAATGATCTGCCGGACGAGGCGCTGAATGTCGAGCAGTGGGAGGCGATCAGCCGGCTGGTTCACGAGCGCGGCGGCAGCGTCATCGTCATTCCCGGCATCTCGAACGTTCAACAGGAATACATGGATGAGGCATTTTTGCCCTATTCGTTGGCCAAAGTGCGGCCGGCGTGGCGCACCTGGCCGGGGCCGACGCCGCACTATCGAATGGTCCCCGAGCCAAATACTGAGAATCTGGACTTCTTGAAGCTGGATGAAAATGCACCGGTCAGCCGGCGGCGCTGGGAGGAATTGCCCGGCTTCTACCGCTTTCTGGCGATTCCCGAGCTCAAGAGCAATGTGCGAACGCTGCTGGTCGAGCGCGAGTCGCACAGTCCGCTGTTGACCGAGACGCGGGTGGGGAACGGGCGGGCGTTTTTTCTGGCGATGAACGAAACCTGGCGCTGGCGTTGCGCGGCCGGCGATCGCGAGCAGGATCGGTTCTGGCTGCAACTGGTGCGTCATGCGGTTGATGAGCCTTACACGCTGGCGAGCGAGCCGCTGTCGCTCGATCTGGAGAAAGTCGTTGCCGAACCGGAGGAATCGATTCGCGTTCGGGCGCGGCTGACGACGCGCAAGCCGGCGGCCGGGTTCCCAAAGGAGTTGCAGTTGTCGATCATGCAGAATGAGGAGGAATTCCGCAGCGAGAAGCTGTCGGCCATCGGCGCTGAGGGGGATGGGCGATATGCGGGCGAGCTGAGCGGTTTGCCGGAGGGGCAATACGATGTGAAAGTCTGGGCGCCGATTGGCGACGGGTCGGTGACGGAGCTGACGCTGCCATTAAAGATCGAGCGAAACAGCGAGGCGGAAATGGCCGACCTTTCCGGCGATCGCGATTTCCTCCAGCGGCTGGCCGATGCGTCGGGCGGCGCGTGCATCAACCTCGATCAGATCGACACGCTGCCGCGGCTGGTTTCCGATGCGCGGCTGCGGCAGCCACGGACGGCGGAGATTGATTTGTGGGACAGCGCGTACTTGTTTTTGTTCGTGATCAGTTGCCTGACGGCCGAGTGGGCGCTGCGTAAACGGCTCGGCCTGGCGTGAGTATTGAGAATGAAGAGCGGACAACCGATTCCCCAGGATGTCCAGGGACGAGATGAGCCGCCCGGGCCGCGCAGGCCCGACTGGCGTGGCGGTGATCGTTCTTCTTTTTGGTCAAGAATTGCATTGGAACATTCCCGCCGTGCGAAGATGAGCGCATCTCTGCCCAAGCCGATTCGAACTTATTTGCGGTCATTCATCGCGCGGCAGCGGGCGTATGCGCTGCTGCGGGCGATGGGGATCGCGATGGGGATTGCGCTGGCGTGGGCGATTGTCGCATGCGCCGTGGATCGCTGGCTCCAGTTGTCGCCGGGGATCCGGCTGGCGCTGTTGGGCATGGGCGCTATCGCCGTGGCAGTGGTGCTTGCGCCGCCGCTTGGCCGGCTGCTGCGACGGCGAACCGATTGGGTGGGCGTGGCCGATGAAATCGAGAAGGCGAATCCGGATTTTGGCGAACGGCTGCGAACGGTGATCTCGCAACTGCTGGAGAAGCAGGAATATCGCGGCTCGCCGCAGATGCTGGATTATCTGGTCGAGCAGGTTTCGCGGCAGGCGGCGGAACATCGGCCGCGATTTGCGTGGAAGCCGATTGCGCTGCCGTGGGCGATTGCACTATGCCTGTTGATTGTCGCAGCCGGCCTGTGGCGAATATCGTCACCGAATGGGCCGCTGCTGCTTTCGCGCCTGGTCCGGCCACTGAACGGCACGACAGCCGTCACCTCCACGCTCATTCGCATCGAGCCGGGCAATGAGCGGCTGCTGCGCGGCAAGACGCTGGTGGTGCGCGCCCATGTGCAACACCTGAGCGGCGCCGGCGTGGACATCTCCATGAGCCAGGATGGACAGTCGTGGACGCGCATTCCGATGCTGCCGGTTTCCGACAGCGACTATATCTTCACGCTTCCGGCCATCGAGCGCACCTTGCGTTACTATGTGCAGGGCGGCGACGCCACGACGAACACCTTTACGATCAGTGTCCTGCGTCCGCCGGCCATCGCGGAATATCGGGTTCGCTACGATTATCCGGCCTACACGCAGCGGAATGCGCTGACTATTTCCAATACCGATGGCGCGATCGAGGCTGTGGTGGGGACGAAAATCACGCTGGCACTCGTCTGCACCGAACCACTGCGAAGCGCTCAACTGAAGCTCGGTGATCAGAAGATCGCGCTCGCCGCGACATCCGATCCGCACGTCGTGCAGACGGAAATCACGCTGAGCAAAAGCGGCAATGCGGAGCTGTCGCTGACCAGCAGCGAAGGCCTGTCGGCCGAGGTGCCGGCGCGGATTACCATTCGCGCCCAGCCGGATCGCGAGCCGGTGGCGCGGCTACTGCGGCCGGTGGAGGATTTACGGCTCCATGCCCGCGATCTGCTGCCGCTCCAATATCTGGCGATGGATGACTATGGCATTTCCTCGCTGTCGGTGATGGTGCAGGTGAATTCCAAGCCCCGGCAGGAGCTTCCGATCAAGCGCGTGGGGGATGCGCGGCGACAGGAGGGGCAGTTCACGCTAGATCTGGCGAAGCTGAATGTGCAGATCGGCGATGTCGTGCGGGTTGGCCTGGTGGCGCAGGATGGCGCGGGGAAGAAAATTGAGAGCGAGCGGATGCGGCACATCCTGATCTCGCCGCGCTCGATCGATCTCAACACGCACCTGCGCATCGCCGAGATGAAGCAGGCAGCGCAACTGGCGGCGGCGCTTCGGCAGGAGTTGGAGAGCGCGGCCGAGAGCTTTGCACGCCAGTTGAAGACATCCAACATCTCCGAGTCCGAATTCGTCGCCGGCCGGCTTCGCATCAGCCGCAATCTGGCCAGTGCGGTCGAGGCGGGGCTGCTGCTGCACCAATCGCTCTTGCGCGTCATCGCCAAGAGCGCTTCCACCGAGCAGACGATGGGACTGGCCGAATGCATCGATCGGGCGCGGGTTGAAACATTCGAAGTGGAGCGCCTGGTGGCCATGGATGCCGGCGGCGCCGCGTCGGCGGCGATGACTCAGCCGCTCCAGCGGCTGGTCGATGGGGCGCGGCATGTCGAAGGTTGCGTGAGAATATTGAGCGAAGGCGAGCAGGCGGCGGCGATCCTGGCCGATCGCGGCAATGTGAAAGCCGTTCCGGCGTCGCAGCCCGCCGACCGCGCCGCGGCCGACCGATTGCGCGAAACCCGCCGCCGCGCTGAGCAGGATATCGCGTTTGCGGTGGAAGAGCTGGGATTGGCGCTGAAGGCGCCCGATCTGGATGCGGCGCTTCAGAAAAAGATGGATACCGCGAGAGAATTGCTGCGCGCTGCCAAGCCGATCGATTTTGAACCGCCGGCGCAGCAATGGTCGGCCGCGCTGCTCAAGCCGGTCGTTCAGACTGCGCTGCCATTGGCGGAACGATTGGCATCCGCTTCGACGGTCGAGGCGCTGCGTCCGGATTCCGATCCGATTCGCGCCCGCGATCTGCAAATGGCTTCGCGTGCTGCCTCACGCCTGGCCGAAGCGCCCATGCACGAGGCGGCGGAGACTGATCCGGTGCGATTGGCGATAACGGAGCTGCCGCAGGTTGTCGCGGCGCTCCAGCGGGAGCACCAGATCAATCGCCATCCCAACGATGTTCGTCCTCCGGAGGAGTTGAAGACCACTCGCGAGGCGGCCGCGGCGGCACGGCAAAAACTGAGCAAGTGGTCGAAGCTGGATTTTGGCGCTGGCGCGTTCCGCGCGCCGGCCGACGTGGACGATGATGAGCTGGCGTTCGAAGGCAGCTTTCAGGCCGCCCGCCGCGATTATTCTTCCGCGGCCGCCGTGGATCGGCGTCTGGCGAAGGATGACCGCGAGGGCTATGAGCGGCTTCACCAGGACATGTCCAACGCGCAGGCGATCGACAATGTCTCCGTCGATCAGCGGAAAATCGCGGCGGAGACGAGTATGCAGGATCCTCAGAAAGCGCAAGAGCTGTCATCTCAGCAGAAAAACGTCGCCGAGCGGATCACCAAACTGGATGCGAGCAGCGGCGATCTGCCGCAGTTGGATGATTCGCGCCCGCGCATGGCCGCGATGATCAGCTCGGTTCAGGAATCGCTGGCACACATGCCGCAGCAGATGGCCAGCGCCATGGAGGCGGCGGAAAACTATCGACAGGCGATGCTCAAGGCGGAAATGGCGGCGCGCGAGGCGGCCAGTGCTCCCGCCGATCGCGCCGGCATGGCCCGCCGCATGGCCGAGCAGGCGCAGGCAGCGCTGAAGGAATCGCAGGAGCTTCTGGAGAAGGCGGCCGCGCCTCTTGCCGCTGAGGAAGCGGAGCGCATCGCCAAACAGTTGCAATCAGCCGGCGCTGAGGCCGAGGAGGCATCGGTTGTCGTCGGCGAGCAGTTGCAGGCGGCCCTTCAGGTGTTTGGCCAGTCGATGCGAGCCGGCGATAAAGGCGCGGTGGAGCGCGCTGCCCAGCATGTGCGCTTCGCGTTGGAGCGCTCGCAAACATCTCTGCGCGAAGCACAGGCCACGCTGATCGAGCGTGATCCGCTCGCGGCGGCGCGATGGTTCGCCAGGGCCGCGGCATCGGCGCTGGATGAGCGTCCGCCCGATTTCCGCAAGGCCCGCACGCACCAGGAATCCGCCTCGACCGCCCTCAGCCGCGCCTGGCAGACCGCCATGCGCGAGGCCGGCGTTGAGCGGCTGATCCTGACTCCAACTTTCCGCCCGCTGCTCCGTCCTCCAGTGATTGAATCACACTCTCCCGACGGCACGAAAACTCCAACACAAGTTGTTCCCGGCCTGCGGCAGTGGGGCTATCTTCCCAAGCGCCAGCCCGAATCGCTGGGCGCGCCGATTCATGAAATCGATGCCCCCGGCTATCAGGAGCCGCTCAAGCTGTACTTCGAGGCGCTGAACAAGGCGCAGGAAAAGAGCGACAAGGCAGAGAAGAAATAGCACATGCGCGGCATTCCGATCTCATTCATCGCCGTCATTCTCACACTCGCCACATTTGCCGCCGCCCAGCAATCGCGCGACATCCTCCCTCCCACGCTCGACCGCACCATCAACTCCGGCCTGACATTTCTACAAAAACAGCAGAAGGATGATGGCTCCTTTGGTTCGGAATTGAAGCCCGCACTTACTGGTCTCTCGCTGCTGGCATTTCTTGCCTCCGGCCACACGCCCGAAGTCGGCCGCTATGGCGTGACCGTCCGCACCGCCGCGGATTACCTGGCCAATTTGAATCCCGAAGGCGGCTATTTCGGCCGCGATGAGTCGCGCATGTACGGCCACTGCATCGTCACGCTGGCGCTGGCCGAAGCTTATGGCACCGAGGTTGATGAAACGCAGCGCCGCCGCATCCGGGCAACTCTCGAGAAGGCGTTGAAGGTGATTTACGCCGGCCAGGACATGAAAAAAGAAAAGCCGATCTTCGAGGGCGGCTGGCGCTATCAGCCGCAAAGTTCCGACAGCGACCTGAGCGTCTCCGCCTGGGCGATGATGGCCATGCGCGCCTGCCAGAACGCCGGGTTGCCCGTTCCCAAGGCGCGCGTCGATCGCGCGGCCGCATATCTGCGGCGCTGCTATCGTCCCGAGCAGCGCGGATTTTCCTACCAGGGCGAAGGCGAGGCGAATCCGGCCATGACCGGCGCTGCTTTGCTCAATCTCTATCTGCTGGAGGCGGTGGACAAGGACATGGCCGCCGCTGCGTCAAAGTATCTGATGGACAAGCCCGTGCGCGAAGGCGCGCAGCATTATTACTACGGGCTCTATTACACCACGCAGGCGGCATTTCAGGCCGGCGATCCCACCTGGTCGGCCGTGTGGAAAAACAGCAGCGAGCAGCTCCTGGCAACCGCTCAAAAAGATGGAAGCTGGCCCGTCAAACCCGACGTCCCAGGAAGTGACCAGAAAAATGCCAAGCTCTATGCGACGGCGATGGCAGTCCTGACATTATCCGTCCCCCTCCGCGTCCTCCCCATCTATCAAAGATAGTCTTCTCCGCGTCTCCGCGTCTCTGCGGTGAATCCTAACTCTCCCGCTTGCCAAAAACCGCCTGATGCACCAATTCCACCGGATGCACCACGTTGATTTTCTGCTTGTGCGCTGACGCCTGGCTCTGAATGTGCATCGCGCACCCCACATTTCCCGTCACGCAGGTCTGAGCTTCCGTTGATGCGATATTCCGCAGCTTCCGGTCGGCCAGCTCGCCCGCCATCTTTGGTTGCTGAAGGTTGTACGTCCCCGCCGCCCCGCAGCACATGTCGGCCTCGGGCAGCGGGACCAACTTCAATCCCGGCACCAGCGCCAGCAACGACTTTGGCGCGGCCGACACTTTCTGCGCGTGCACCAGATGACACGCCTCATGATACGTCACCGTCTTATCCATCCGATTGGTCATCGGCGGCAAACCCATCTCCAGCAGCACCTCGCTGATGTCCCGCACGCGCGAGGAAAACTCCCGCGCCCGCGTCAGATATTTCGCATCATCCCGCAGCAGGTGCTCGTACTCGCGCAGCATCGATCCGCAGCCGGCGATGTTGCAGGTGATGAACTTCAGCTCCACACCGTTCTCCGGCATGAAGCGGTCGATGTTCTTGCGCGCGAATTTCCGCGCCCGATCCCAGTCCCCATTGTGATGAGCAATCGCCCCGCAGCAGGTCTGCCGCCACGGCGAGAAAATATCCACGCCACAGGCCGAAAGCAGCTCCACGGCCTGCCGGTTCTGTTTCTCAAACATCACCGACCCGATGCACCCGCCCAGAAACCCAACCGTCGCCTTGGCCGCAATCCGATTCTGCGCCGGCGTCAGCGTGGGCAGCCGCCGCGGCCAGAGCTTCCCCTGCGGGGGCAGCATCTGTTCCATTTTCTGAAAACCTTCCGGCAGCAGCTTGAAGAATCCGATCTTGCGCATCAGCCCGTAAATCCCGATGCGCTGCAATATTCTTACCGGCAGCAAGGCCAGCTTCAGCCGCCGCGGATAGACGAAGATCTTCGCGAAGATCCAATTCATGAGCCGCGCCGATTTCCTGGGCTTCACCGTCTCCATCGACTTCTGCCGCAGCCGATAGCGCGTCTCCTCGATCAGCTCGTGATAGACCACGCCGCTGGGGCAGGCGGTCTCGCACCCCCGGCAATCCAGGCACAAATCCAGATGATGTCGCACCGATGCGCTCGCCTCGATCGCCCCATCGGCCAGCCCGCGCATCAACTGAATCCGCCCCCGCGGCGAATCGGCCTCATGTCCCGTGGCCACAAACGTCGGACATGCCGGCAGGCAAAGCCCGCAATGAACGCACGCCAGCGCGCGGTCATAGGTCCGCTCATCCAGCCGAAGCGGCGGATATTTGTGCTCCGGCGGAGCCGTCAAAATTGGCAGTGTGGCGTTGGTCATGTCAATTCGAGCCGTTCCAGCTTTCCATCCGGATCAAACGCCTGCTTCAGCCGTTGAAGAAGTGCTCGTTCCGCTGGATTGTAGACACCGTCCAGTTGCAAACGCGGCGACTCGCCAAAAACCTTGCCCCCGACAGCTTCGGCCGCCTCGCGCAATTTGGCAAAATCGGCCGCCTGGAAAATCTTCACCAATCCAAAGGCCGCATCCGCCGCCCACCGCTGGATGCCCGCCCGCTCGACGAACTGCGGGATCTTGGCCGGCGCAACCGCGGCCGCAAACGTCGCCGGCGGCGTCCACAGCTTCCCCCGATGCTCCACATCTTCCTCCACCGGGCGCCTTCGCAACTCCATCAATTTCCGCTGCGGCAATCCACGCTGATAAAACTCCACCGTTCGCTCATCCCCCAGATACCCACAAAAGAGCGAATCGGGCGTGAGCAAACACCATTGCGGCCGCAATGGGCTGGGCATGAGCGTATTGACGAACCGCACATCCGGCCCAAACCGCGCCAGCAGCGCCTCCGCCGGCCGCCGATAGGTCCGGCTCGTCAACGTCACCAGTCGCCCGAAGATTCCCCGCTGTCCCACCATGAATTTTGTCAGGTCATATCCCGCCACATTCTTGACCGTGCGTCCGCCGGCGGTGATCAATTCCCCCCGGCCATTCAAAAATTGCACCCCCAGGAGCAAATCCCGCCACCCGCCATATCCCAGCCGCAGCGGCCCCGTCGAGTTGATTTCGACCAATTCCCCCACTCCACTCTGCACATCCCCATCAATCGGCAGCCACTGATTGAACTCGGCCAGCTTCGCCTGCGCGCTTGCCAGGTTCACATCGGCCGAGATTGTGACCGTCATGTCGCGCGCAAAACATTCCATCCCGCCCGGAGCAACCAGCGGCGAGTACGGATTGCGGAATTCGATGGCCATGCGAGTCTGCGGATCATATTCATACGCTCACACGGCATCAATCAACTCCGCTGATCTCTTCTCTGCGCCTCCGCGTCTCCGCGGTGAAAAAGCAGTTTCTATGAAGGTTGCCTACAAAAAAAGAGGGCAGCCATAGGCTGCCCGCCGTACACAGAGCCCTCCGAGGATTTCACTTCGGCCAGCCGATCAAGCCGGCCGAAGGTCTGTGTAAATGTCTCATGGAATTGCCATCACGCCGCCACTGCTTTTCGCCACGGCCATGCCGCGATCGCATTCGGATTATTACTAATGTGCTGCTCCTCACACTTTCTTGCGGCGATTATTTTGCCGCACGCACAATGACAACAACTTCATCAAGACGGTGATGCGCGCAGTTTTCATGCGCTGGGCAACACCGCCCAAGAGAAACATCAGCAGAGGAATCTGGAGCCCGGTGCTGCGCCGCTGACGAGTTGATTCGTCAATTGGCCAGACCGTTGCATTTTTCTCCGCTGCCTCACAACCCTGACTTTCCGCTCCCGGCGCCCATTCGCCACGATCGCCGCCGAGCGGACGATTTGCGGAAGCGACCATCGCGCGTTGAGAATCACGCCGACCGTGCCCCGCTCCCGTGAATGATCCAAATTGTGCGGCTGCCCGTCGCCGCCGATCTGCATCGGAACCGGGCGCAATGGACCACCTGCCGAGTCACATCATGGCAGCCATCGCCATTCCGCTCAGATCCAGCACAAGCCAAACTACAAAGGCAAAACAATCCGAGTTGCGCACACCGTAGATGAAGAGAGAATTCCGCCCGTGCGAGGGGAAAAACTCATCTGTTAAATTGCCAGTTCGCTTTGAGCCACCTGCCTTGAAGAAGGAGCAGGTCCGAAAATCCTGATGCGGGGTAATATATCCGATGAGCAAGCGGGTTCAAGCTGAAAAGTCCCCTAAAGTCGCAAATTTTCCTTCAATGACAATCGCGACATTTCGCCAGATTCACAACACCCGCCAATCGATACAACTCGGCCATCAAAGGAGTCGCCACCCCCGCCGCCGCAGCCGCGCGCACCGGCTCGCCAAGGATCGCCTCCACCTCCATCGGCCGGCCGTGATGGCGGTCGAGCTGCATGCTGCTTTTGTATGAGCCCATGGTGCGCGTCTGCGCGATTTTCTGCTCGATCACATCCGCCGCAAGCTCGACGCCGAATGCTTTGGCCGCGCTGACCACTTCCTTCATCACCGCGCGAACGTGCGCTTCGCCGGTTGGGTTGCCGATCAATTCATCGGTGGCCAGATCGAGCGCAGCGCCCAGACCATTGAAGGGGATGTTCCACACCAGCTTCTCCCATCGGCCGGCGCGCAGGCTGCTCAGCACATCACACCTGACCTTGGAACTGTTGAACATCATCGCGATCGCTTTTGCCCTCTTGGTGCCGCTCTCCACAAACTCTCCGAGGCGGATGTAACCGTGATCGATGTGATCGATCACTCCCGGCGCGATGCGGTAGATGCAGGTGAAGGCCAGCCCGCCGAGAATTCGCTGCGGGCCAAAAAGCTCGGCCAGGCGGTCCTCGTTGCCCAATCCATTTTGCAGCGTGAGAATCTGTGTGCTCTCCTTGAGCAGCGGGGCAATGAGCGATTGATACTGATCGTTGGCCGTCGCCTTCAGCGTCACGATCACCAAATCCGCCCTGGGCATTCGCCCGGGCTTTTCATAAACGTGCATCGAACCGGGTGGCAGGGTGAAATCGCCGTGGCAGCTTCGAATCGTCCAGCCGTTCTTGGCCACGGCCGCATAATCGCTGCGCAACAGGAAGTGAACATCCTGTCCATGCTGCGCCAGCCGGCCGCCGTAATACGCTCCGACCGCGCCTGCCCCCACGACCGCGATAACCGGTTTGCTTTCGTGCATCGCAGTGGCGGATTATAGCCGCTTCTACCTTCCGCTCATTCCGGCCGCTAGAATCCGCTGTATGAATCTTGAAAAGACCGACCCGAAAATCGCCGAGCTCATCAGGCTGGAAGAGAAGCGCCAGGAATCGACCCTGGAGCTGATCGCCAGCGAAAACCACGTCTCCCGCGCTGTGCAGGAGGCTGCGGGAACGGTCCTCACCAACAAATACGCCGAGGGCTATCCCGGCGCGCGCTACTACGGCGGCTGCGCCTACTACGACGAGATCGAGACTCTCGCCATAGATCGCGCCAAGCAACTTTTCAATTGCCGTTTCGCCAACGTCCAGCCCCATAGCGGCGCCAACGCGAATCTGGCCGCATTCATGGCCATGATGCAGCCCGGCGACCGGTTCCTCAGCATCAACCTCTCCTCCGGCGGCCATCTCTCGCACGGCATGAAGCTCAACACGTCGGCCATTTTCTACAAACCCGACCACTACGAGCTCGATCCCAAGACTGAAACCATCGACTTCAACTCCGTCCGCGCCAAGGCTCGCGAGATCAAGCCAAAGATGATCCTCTGCGGCTACAGCGCCTATCCCCGCACCATCGACTTCGCCCAGTTTCGAGCCATCGCCGATGAAGTCGGGGCGCTGCTCTTCGCCGACGTCGCCCACATCGCCGGCCTGTGCGTCACCGGCGTTCATCCCTCTCCCTTCCCCCATTCCCACGTCGTCACCACTACTACCCACAAGACTCTGCGCGGCCCGCGCGGCGGATTGATCCTCACCAACGACGAAGAGCTCAACAAAGCCATCAACCGCTCCGTCTTCCCCGGCAGCCAGGGCGGCCCGTTGATGCACATCGTCGCCGCCAAGGCCGTCGCTTTCGGCGAGGCGCTCCGCCCCGAATTCAAAACCTACGCCCAGCAGATCGTCAAGAACGCCCGCGCCCTGGCCGCCGCCCTCCAGAAGAAAGGCTATCGCCTGCAATCCGGCGGCACCGACAATCACCTGATGCTGGTTGACCTCCGCGCCCGCAACGCCAACTTCACCGGCGCAGAGGCCGAGAAAGCCCTGGAATCGGCCGGCATCATCACCAACAAAAACGCCATCCTCAATGACCCGCGTCCCCCAAAGGTCACCAGCGGCCTGCGACTCGGCACCCCGGCCATCACCACCCGCGGCCTGAAGGAATCCGACATGGACACCGTCTGCGACTTCATCGACCACGGCCTGCACGCCAAGGACGACCCCGCTGCCCTCTCCAAAATCAAGGCCGAAGTCGCCGAGTTCTGCAAACGCTTCCCGATGCCGCATTGAGTGGTGTCGTGTTACAATTGAATCCATGAAGATCGACCTCCCACCCGAGTTGGCGCGATACGTCAAGAAGAAGCTCGACAGCGGAGAATATGCGTCGCTGAACGATTTTCTCGCGCACGCGGTTCGGGTTTTCCGAAATGTGGAGAAGTGGCTGCCATCCGCCGAGGATGACCTGCGCCGAGAAATCCAAATCGGCATTGATGATCTTGAGGCCGGTCGCGTATCAGAGTGGAACGTGGAGGAGATGAAGCAGCGACTTCGCCAAAGACTCAAGCGAAGGAAGGCTTCATGACCGGCCGGGTGCTCAAGACCGACCGGGCTGAACGAGATATCGATCAAATCGCCGACTGGATCGCCCGAGGCAGTGAAAGCGCGGCCCACAAGTGGCTTGGTGAATTGGATGAGAAATTTTCCGTTATTGCACGAACCCCCGGCATCGGCACCGACCGCAACAGCCTCCGCCGGGGAGTGCGCAGCTACGCTTTTGGCAACTACCTGATCTTCTTCAAAGCGACCAAGTCTGGAGTAAGCATTCTGCGAGTCATTCACGGCGCGCGTGACTACAGACGGTTCTTCAAGTGATTGCTTCCCCCCGTTGTTCTCATCAATCCCCCCTCAATTTGATCATCAACCTTTTCGGTGCTGCGCAAGCACCTCGCGCAGCTTCTCGCGATTCGCCCGCATTCTTCTTGCGGCGATCATCTCCCGCGGCGTGATCGATCCCACTGGCGTGAGGATTTGCCAGTCGGTTAATACCTCCAGCCCGTGCTGGGCGCGGTCGCCGGCTTTCATGCGGGCGATGTTGAAGGGCTGGTTGAGGAGGGTGGCATCCACCTTGTCCTTTGCGAAGCCGTTCACCTCAAACCACATGTGCTCGCGTTCGGTCGGATCGCCGCCGTCAACGACATGGCCGAGTTTCACCAGCGGCTGGACTTCGAATTCGCGGAACTCCTCGGTGAATTTCTGGAAGAGCTCAAACGTCCTGCGGGCGCGGTCGGCCATCAACTCGGTGGCGCTGGTGGTGAAGATGCACATCATGTGCTCATCATCGATGGTCGAGAGCAGCCGGGATGGCCGCACGCGCCCCAAGCCCAGCCATCCGAGGAGCCCGGTGCGCCTGGGGTCGCAGAGGACCAGGCGATTGCGGTTGTGATCGGGGTCGGCCGTGCCGTCGCGCAGGGCGATGTCCTCGGCCGGCGCATTGCGGTTGAACTCCTCGATGCTCACGAAGCTGCACTCGCCGCGCGGCAGAATCACCGGATGCCGGTTGGTTCCCGGCCCCACTTCACCTTCGAGGATGAGGAACGCGACCGAGCGGAATGTGTCATATCCCGCGCCCGTCAGCAGCGGCGATGGACGGAGGATGTCAAAGTCAAGCGCTCCCAGCTCGGCCAGGCCGTGCGTATGGGCCCAATAGGCCCGCGGCTCGGCATCCGATCCCTCCGGCGCCGGCTCGTGAATGAGGTGCGTGACGAAGAGCGACTCGATGTCCAGATCGGCATCGTGAGCCAGCTCATCCTCCATAGCATCCCGCGGCCAGAACTTGTGGGCCGGCATATCCATGGCGATCAGGCCGTCGTTGTCCATGATCGAGCGCATGAACCGCAGCAGCAGCTTGCGGTCGCCCAGGATGTTCTTCCTGGTGGTCTTCAGCGTCACCAGGACGGCCGACTTGGCGCTGCGCGCGGCCTGGCGATCCTCATCATCCAGCCGGGCATCAAACTCCAGCACCATGCGCGGCACGGGCTGGAAATTCCGGGCACAGCGGATCGTCGCCTTGCCCCAGCTCCCGTGCTCCAGCGTGGCGGCCCAAAGCTCATCGGGGCCGGCGGTGATGGGAGTCACCCGCATCTTTTCGCGGGCGAACTGGCTGAAGTTCTCCAGCCGCGGCGGCAGGCCGCGGAACAGGACGATCCCACTGCACTCGACGCTTCGGTCTCTCCATCCGAACATGGCCGCTCCCTTGCTGGTGGGGTTGAATTCTATCCAACCGACGTCGCTCGCCAACCTCCGGAGATTGGCTAAACTACCCGTCCACTTATGGCCAAAAATATCAAACCTCGCTCGGAAGACTATGCCCAGTGGTACGTGGACGTGATCAAGGCGGCGCAGCTGGCGGACCATTCGCCGGTGCGGGGGTGCATGGTGATTCGGCCCGAAGGATATGCCATCTGGGAGGCGATCCAGAGGGACCTGGACCGGCGGTTCAAGGAGACGGGGCACGTGAATGCGTACTTTCCGCTGCTGATTCCGCAGAGTTTTCTGGCCAAGGAGGCGCAGCACGTGGAGGGCTTCGCGCTGGAGTGCGCGGTGGTGACGCACTCCAAGCTGGAGAAGGGCCCGGATGGCAAGCTGAGGCCGGCGGGGGACCTCGAGGAGCCGCTGATCATCCGGCCGACCAGCGAGACGGTCATTGGGTACATGTACTCGCAGTGGATCCAGTCGTATCGTGACCTGCCGGTGCTGATCAACCAGTGGTGCAACGTGATGCGCTGGGAGATGCGGACGCGGCTGTTTTTGCGGACGGCGGAGTTTTTATGGCAGGAGGGGCACACCGCGCACGAGACGGCTGCGCAGGCGCAGGAGGAGACGCTGCGGATGCTGGATGTGTATGCGGCGTTTACCGAGTCGATCCTGGCGCTGCCGGTGATCAAGGGGAGGAAGACCGAAGGCGAGAAGTTCCCCGGGGCGGATACGACGTACACCATCGAGGCGCTGATGCAGGATGGCAAGGCGCTCCAGTGCGGGACGAGCCACAATCTGGGGCAGAACTTCGCCAGGGCGTTTGAGATCAAGTTCCTGGGGCGCAACCAGCAGCAGGAATATGCGTGGACGACGAGCTGGGGGGCGAGCACGCGGCTGATCGGGGCGATGGTGATGGCGCATTCGGATGATGAGGGGTTGGTGATTCCGCCGAAGGCCGCGCCCAATGTGCTGGTGGTGGTGCCGATCTTCAAGGGAGACGGCGAGAAGGCGAAGGTGAGGGAGTTCATCGATCGGCTGGTGACGGCGCTGGTCGGCGCTGAAGAAGTGGCCGCGTCGGCGAAGCGGCAGGCGCGGGATGAGATCGAGACGTACTTTTTCGATCCGATCACGCACCAGCGGGTCCTGGTGGATTGGCGGGATGCGCGGCCGGGGGACAAGCAATACCACTGGGAGCAGCGCGGGGTGCCGTTTCGGATTGAAGTTGGGCCGCGCGATGTGGACAGCGGCGGCTTTGTGCTCAAGCGGCGGCTGGATCGGGGCAAGGAAGTGGTGCCGCTGGGGACGGCGTCGGCGTCGTGGCTGAGGCGGAAGCTGGATGAGGTGCAATCGGCCATGCTGGAGAAGGCGCGGAAGTTCACGGCCGAGAACACGCGGCGGGCTTCTTCATATGAGGAGATGAAGAAGATTTTGAGCGAGCAGGGAGGATTGGTGAGGGCGTGGTTTGCGCCGGGCCGGGAGGCGGAGATGAAGATCAAGGGAGAGACGAAGGCGACGGTGCGGTGTATTCCGTTTGACCAGCCGGGGGGAACGGGGAAGTGCGTATATAGCGGGGCGGAGACGGATGTGGAGGTGATATTCGGGCAGGCGTATTGAGTGAACCGTGGCATGGGCGCCTCGCCCATGAACACAACGATTACGCCGCGCCGACTTCGACGAAATCCCTGACGCTGTTGAGGTCGCGAAGGGTTTGCGGGGTGGCCTTGATGGTGGCCGAGTCGCCGGCGTTGAGGGGCGGGTGAACTTTGTTGGGGCGTTTGGTCCAGATCTGGCCGCCGCGGCGCTTGGGGAGGGGAATGAAGTTGACGGAGCGGGCGTCGAGGGGATCGGTGTGGGTGCGGTCCTTGATGAAGATGCGCTCGATGGTTTTGCGGGCGGCGGCGCGGGTGATGAGCTTGGTGATGGTCACGCGGAGGGGCTGGCCGGGCTGATGGGCGGCGGTTGCGGCCGGGGCCTTGGCGTGGGTGGTTTTCTTCTTTGATGCCGATGTCTTGGCCATGGGTCTTCTCCAAATTCAGTCGAGCGAAGCAGTATAGCGGCCAAGTCCCAGTCGGCAAGTGCGGGCATTTCTATTATCGTTTGACCGGGGCAATCGCATCTGGCCGTTAATGGTGGGGCGGACATTCTTGTCCGCCTTCGGCCCTGCCTCCGCTTTACCTTCCCCCTCTCCTCCCGCACAATCAATCGCATGTAACCAAACGTAGGGTGTGCTTCAGCACACCGCTGTCGTCGTTTGTGCCACTGGCGGCTTGTCCGCCAGTGTTCCTGTGTGGTGTGCTTCAACACAGCGCACGTAGGGGCGGCTTCAGCCGCCGTCTTCTCCTGTAGGATGCGTTTCAACGCACCGCCTTGAGGGCCAAATGAGCCAATCCCCCACCAAACCCCCGCGCACCCCCAAGCCCCCCAAAAATCCCTTCAAAAAATTCCTCGACAACTACTACGCCACCCTCAAGGAATTCACCCACCAATACGCCCTCCACGAAGGCGCTGTCTCCACCGCCTTCCAATCCCTCCTCTCCGACGCCGCCCGCTCCCGCCACTGGACCCTCATCCCTCAGCTCGGTGACAAATCCGCCGAACCAGCTCCAAGCAGCTAAGAATTTGCTGCTACGTTATCCCTGAACCGCGCGCGGACCCGCATCTTAAAAACTTGTACATCGTCTTCTTCGAGATTACGCCCTGAGCGAAGTTTTCCTGCGCATCTCATCGCGTCTGCCCGCTTTTGAAATGTGATGGCATTGACTGCTAGCCCGCGCCAAACCTCGACCACCGCGTACACCTGAGCCTTAGGTTGGTTTTTCATGGAATCCTTTCAATCGTTCATGCCAGTCCCAAACATTTGCGTATTCGAGAAAGCTCGTTACCTCGGCTAGCCCACTTTGCCGAAACGTGGGCCGATTCACTTGTCGAGAAAACAAATCACGCCGCACATCATTGGAAACGACGAAAAAGTTTCTCACCTTCGGCTCGGTTAGGAGTACGTCGTTGAATCGCAAAAGGCCTGAGTAGATCGGAGTGGAGTGCTCCACTTCAAAAAGGCCTTCGAGCTTGTTGCGACCAGGCGCTACCCAGATAATATCGACCTCCTCAAGGATGCCTCCTACTCGATCAAAGCCCGTGGGTAACGCGGGGCGCAATTCGAACTCGTCCGCAATTGTCCAATCCAAAGCGCAGACGTTGTTCGACGGCACCCAGATGTCGTAGCCTTTGATATGCCCAATGCTCGCGATAAGCGTCTGAACCTGGCAATGAGTCAAACTTATCCTTGGCCGAAGCCGCGATGCTACAACTGCGTCAGCTAGTGTTTGAAAACCCACAAACGCATCAACGTTGAATCGACCTTTGCGCGGTATGTAAAGCGACGTGTTACCCTCTTGTCGGAGCAATTGGACTTTGTACTGTCCATCCTGAGCGACCGCGCCTTGGTCGAAAAGTGCCTCAAAATCGGCATAGGGTACAAAGACTGGCTCATTTGCATCAGTGAACAGGCAAATGAATGAATTATGCGCCTGCAACTGCCGCAGATCGACCTCGCGCAGGCCAAAGA
>DASYUA010000161.1:0-14874 GCA_036001665.1 Tepidisphaeraceae bacterium | reverse complement strand
TGCCCGGTCCGGCCGCGCAGGTCGTTGATGAGCGAGGGGGTGATCTCAGGCATACTCTCCAGAATACTCTGGAATTCCCCCGCGGACGAGGGTGAAATGCGCCAGCCGCATATGAACTTCCCCCAAAAATCCTCCATCGCCCTCGCCGCCGCTATAACCCTCATGACCATCGCCTGCTTTCTCCCCGCCGTGAACATTGGCGCCGGAAGCATCCCTGTTCTCGCTGGGGCGCGGCCTACTACAGCGCCACAGGCATCCGCTTTTTCTTCTTCGAACGTTTCGGCCTAATCTGCGCCCTGGGCTTCATCGCCAACATCCTCTTTCTCTTCTGCCTCGCCACATCCCTCCTCCGCCACCTCTCGCGCTCTTCCCGCCCCACCCACAAAACCCTCTCCCGCAACCGAATGACCTCCCTTTGTAGGGGCGGCTTCAGCCGCCGAACACTGTGCGCCCGGCACTGCCCTTGTCGTTGCTGTCCGATGAAGAAATCCATACACTTCACGAGCTTTCCCTACCCCCCAAAAAAACTCCAATTTTCCGTCTCTCCCTAATTGAACAACACCCTAACATAGGTTATAATGCCATCGCGGTCTATCCTGCGCCCTCTCGTACCAGGGCCGGATTTGCCGCCGTGTCTACTTAAAGAAAGGGGGAACTATGTCCGCCTCTCGCACCGATCCGCCTCCGACCTCCCTGGCTCCTTCCGCGCCCCCGCCCGACATGCCCCACAATGCCCCACAATGCCCCGCGCCCGAAAAAATACTTTCCACTCACCCTCACCCCACCCCTCCCACCGACCTCTCCCCCCGTCAATCCGCCGCCATCCATCTCCTCGCCCACGGCCTCAACAACAGCGCCGTCTCCCATCATCTGGGCATCGATCGCAAAACCCTCTTCCGCTGGCGCCAGGATCCTGCCTTCCGCCATGCCCTCGCCGATCTCCTCGCCCACCTCGCCGACTCCTCCACCGACCGCTTTCTCCATCTCGTCAATTCCTCCCTCACCACCTTTAAACGCCAGCTCAAAGACCCACACCCCCTCACTGCCCTCCGCGCTGCCCGAGCCCTACTCTCCATGGCCCCAATCTCCGCCCAACTCAATTACCCCCCTCCACGCCCCCGCCCGCCGTTACCGCCGATCATCCAAAAAATCCGATCTAATCAAGGCGTCAGACAGGAGCAATCTCATGCTGCCCCTTGAAACAATTGCTCCACCTGACTATCTTTGTCTCTTTGGCCCGCCAAGGGCCACCCAGGGCGCTGCGCATCGGCCGGCGTTAGCCGATTTTGCGCCACAACGCCTTTGGGACTTGTTTTTACATTTTCGGACCGCTTTTAAGCCCTTCAGAGGCGACCTTTGTGGTCGCCCCCGGCCGCCGGCGTCTTGGCCGCCTCAGCTTGTCCATTGGGCTGCCGATTCCGATGGGATCGGAATCGTTGAAAACGGAGTATTTGGTATGGCAACGTCTCAGTCAGATTTAGTGAAACAGCTCGTGGATGCCGGAGTCCATTTCGGGCACCGCGTCAGCCGGTGGAACCCGAAGATGGAACCCTACATCCACGGCAAGCGCAACATGATCCACATCATTGACGTGAAGGAGACTATCAAAGGCCTTCTTCGCGCCAAGAAGCTCATCACCCAGATTGTCCAACAGGGCAAGGACATTCTCTTCGTCGGCACCAAGCGGCAGGCCCGCCATGCCATCGAGGAGGAATCCAAGCGCTGCGGAATGCACTATGTCTCCGAGCGCTGGCTCGGCGGCACGCTGACCAATTTCCGCACCATCCGCGCCCGCCTGCTTCGCCTGGAGGAGCTGGAAAAGCTGTGGGAAACCGGACAGATCGAAACCTATTCCAAGAAGATGAAATCAACCCTCCAGCGCGAGATGGAGAAGATCAAGGCCAACCTCGAAGGCATCCGCCGCATGGAACGCATGCCCGGAATCATGTTCCTGATCGACACTCGCCGCGAGCACATCGCTGTGAAAGAGGCCCGCAAGCTGGGGGTTACCACTGTTGCCATGATCGACACCGACAGCGATCCCGATCTGATCGACCTGCCGATCCCGGGGAACGACGATGCGATGCGGGCGATTGAGATTATCGTTCGCGAGCTGGCCGATGCGATCATCGAGGCCAAGGCCTCGCGGCCGGAGAAGGCCGAGGATCCCGGCGCACAGCCGCGGCGCCGCTCCAGCCGTGCGGCCTTCCGTGCTGATGAAGGCGGAACCGGCAAGCCCGACGAGCCCTCGCCTCCGCAGGAGGCCGCCCCCAGCGAACCCGTCGCGGCCGGTTGAGACACTTCGTGCGCGGGGGATTTGATTCCGCTATCCTCTACTCTCCATCCTCTATCCTCTGGAGTTTCACATGGCCGAGATCACCGCAAAACTAGTCAATGACCTCCGGGCCAAAACCGGCCAGGGCATGATGGAATGCAAGAAGATGCTCACCGAGGCCGGCGGCGACCTCGATAAAGCGGTTGACCTGTTCCGCAAAAAAGGCGTCAAGGCATCATTGGCCGAGCGCGCGGCCAGCGAAGGCCGAGTGTTCGGAGCCAGGAGCGCTGATGGCCAGTTGGCATCTCTGGTGGAGATCAATTGCAACACCGATTTCACCGCCAGGAGCGAGCCGGTGCAACAGGTGGGCAATAAGGGCGCGAATCTCCTCCTTCAGAATCCCAAAGGCAGTTTGGCCGATGGCCTCACCGCCGACCTGACTTCAGTGGCGCAAAAGACCGGCGAAAATGTTCGCCTCGGCAAGACGGCCGTGCTGTCGAATTCGGGCGGGAAAGTCGGCCTCTACATTTACAGTATCAGCGGCAAAATCGGCGTGCTCCTCTCCTTCTCGGGCAATGTCGCCAACGCCAGCGATGAACTGATCACCGACATCGGCGGGCACATCGCCTTTTCAAAGCCATTGGCGCTCAATCGCGAATCGCTTCCGGCCGCCCTCGTCGCCAAGGAAAAAGAAATCGCCGTCGAGCAGGCCAAGGCACTGGGCAAGCCCCAGCAGATCGCCGAGAAAATCGCCGAAGGAAAGATGGCCGCCTTCTATGCCGAGCGCACGCTCCTCGACCAGGAATTCTTCAATTCCCAGAAGTTCAAAGGGACCATTTCTCAATACCTGAAGAACAAGGGCGTGAACCTCGAGCAGTACGTGAGGATCGAAGTCGGCCAGCAATAAAAAATGGAGGAGTCTGATGAGATTCATCGCGCTCGTGGCGTCGGCGTTGTTCATCGCGTCGGTGGCTCTGGCCGAGGACGTTTCCCAAAGGGCCCCGGCCGAGCCGGCCGACATGAAGCCGCTCTTCAATGGCAAAGATTTGACCGGCTGGGATGGCGATCCGCGGCTTTGGTCAGTGAAAGATGGCGTCGTCCGCGGCGAGACGACCAAGGAGAACGCCGCCAAGGGGAACACCTTCTTGATCTGGAAGGGCGGCGCCGTCGGCGATTTCGAGCTTCGCTGTACCTTCCGCATCGATCACGGCAATTCCGGCATCCAATATCGCAGCAAGCAGGTCGACAGCAAAAACCCCGAGAACAAGTGGGTTGTCGGCGGATATCAGGCCGAGGTGGAGAACACGCCGGGCAAGATCGGCTTCCTCTACCACGAGCGCGGCCCCGGCCGCGGCTATCCCGACAAGGGCAATTATCTCTGCCGCGTCGGCGACAAGACCACCATTGGCGAAGATGGCAAGTCCAAATCGACCGGCACGCTCGGCGACAACGCCGAACTCGGCCGTCTCTACAAAAAATCGGATTGGAACGACTACATCATTATCGCCAAGGGCAACCACATTCAGCACTACATCAACGGCTACCTGATGATCGATGTCACTGACAACGATCCAAAGAATCGGATGATGGAGGGGATCCTGGCGCTACAGCTTCACGCCGGCGCGCCGATGCTTGTGGAATTCAAGGATGTGCGGTTGAAGCAGTATTGACCCACTCATCTCGCCTTACGCTCAATTTCCAACAATTTCGCCTTGCGCTCGATGCCCCATCGGTAACCCGACAGAGATCCATCCGTGCGCAACACCCGATGGCAGGGGATGGCGACAGCGACGGGATTAACCGCGCACGCCTGCCCCACAGCCCGGATCGCTTTCGGTTTGCCCAAGCGTCTGGCGATCTGCGAGTAGCTTTGCGTCTTGCCGCAGGGTATCTCGCACAGCGCCCGCCAGACGCGGTGTTGAAACGCCGTCCCCTGCACCTCCAGCGGCAGACCCAATCCCGCCGCCGGGCGCTCAACGAAGGCGATGACCGTTGCCACCAATTGCTCGAAATCCTTGTCGCCTGTGATGAACCGGGCTTTGCGAAAACGATGTTGAAGAATGCGCGTCAATTCCGCGGGATCATCGCCGAGCGAAATCGAGCAGATGCCTCGCTCTGAAGCGGCCACCAGAATCGATCCCAGGGAGCATTTGCCCACCGCAAAGCGAATCGTGGCCCTTTCGCCTCCCGCCCGAAACGCCGCCGGTTTCATCCCCAGCACCTTGGATGACGAGGCGTAAAAACGCCCATTGGAATTGAATCCGGCGTTGTAAATCGCCGACGTCACGCTATCGCTCTGCGCCAACTCCTCGCGCATCCGCCGCGAGCGGTGCGCGGTCGCGTAAGCCTTGGGCGTCAGTCCGGTCAACGATTTGAATACACGGTGAAAGTGTGTCGGGCTCATGCCAACGGCATTGGCCAGCGATTGCAGGTCAGGCGCCTGCTGTTCTTCCACGATCGCTTTACATGCCCGCGCCACCGCCTCCGCGTGCTCCTGACCGTTCACCAGCTCGCTCGGCCGGCATCGCCTGCACGCCCGAAACCCGGCCTTTTCGGCCTCCGCCGCCGTCGCATGGAATTCCACATTCTCCCGCCGGGCAAGCCTCGCCGCGCACGTCGGCCGGCAATAGACGCCGGTGGTTTTCACCGAATAGACAAAACGCCCATCCGCCCTCTTGTCGCGATGCGCCACCGCCTGCCAGCGATCGCCCGCACGCCTAAACGCCTTAACAGGGTTGCGCTCCATTGTCATGGTAGTCATCTCAGAGTTCCTCGTGGTTGACCCGCTCACATCCCGTCATCAATCTCACACGCGTAACCCTAGCCGTTGCAACTCCAGCTCGACACTCCGTTTCTTGCTTTCAAATCCAGATTTCACGGACTGCATCGCTGGAAGGCGCAATAAAAAGACCCCGCAGCCTCGGCCACGGGGTCGTTGAATGCTTTTCAGCAGCCAAATCAGATCCAGACTTATCGCGGCCCGCGTCCCCCGCCTCCGCCTCGGCCACGATCTCCACCCCGGCCGCCGCGGTCGCCGCCGCGTCCGCCACCACCACCACCGCCTTGACGATGGCCGCCGCCTCCGCCGTGTCCGCCACCGCCCCGCGCTCCGCGGTCATCGCGATGGCCGCCTTCGCCACCTTGGCCTTCACCTTCGCCGCCGCCGCTGGGAACGGCCGCCGGCTCAGGATCGCTGTTGCCTTCTTCCTTCATGGCGGCCTTGCGGCTGAGCTTAATTCGGCCCTGGTCGTCGATGAGGATCACCTTCACGCGCACTTCCTGGCCCAATTCGATCACGTCGTTGACGTTCTCGACATACCGGTCCGAAAGCTCGCTGACGTGGCACAGCCCATCGGTCTCGGGGGCGATCTCGATGAACGCGCCAAATTCGCGGATGCTGACCACCTTGCCGGCGTAGATCTTGCCGACCTTCACCTCGGCCATCATCGCCTCGACCAGGTCGCGGCATCGCTCGGCGGCCGCGCCATCGACGGAGCTGATGTAAACCGTGCCATCCTCCTCGATGTCGATCTGGGTCTGGGTGTCTTCCTGGAGTTTCTTGATGTTCTTGCCACCCGGGCCGATCAGCTTACCAATCTTCTCCGGGTCGATCTTGACGGTGAGCAGGCGCGGGGCCCACTTGCTGATTTCCAGCCTTGGCTGTGGCATGACTTCGCGCATCTTCTCGAGGATGATCAAACGGGCATCCTTCGCGCGATGCAATGTCTCGCGAATGATGTCGTAGCTGAGCCCTTCGATCTTGATGTCGAGCTGAATGGCGGTGATGCCATCGCGCGTGCCGCAGACCTTGAAATCCATGTCGCCGAAATGATCCTCCTCGCCGATGATGTCGGTGAGCAAAACCCGCTTGTTGCCTTCCTGGACCAGGCCGATGGAAATCCCCGCCACCGGCTTGGTGATCGGCACGCCCGCATCCATGAGCGCCAGTGTGCCGCCGCAGGAGCTGGCCATCGAAGATGAGCCGTTGGATTCGAGAATGTCGGAAATAATGCGGACGGTATAGGGGAATCGCTCGATGTCCGGCAGCACCGCCAGCAGGCTGCGCTCGGCGAGAGCGCCGTGCCCGATCTCGCGCCGGCCGGGACCGCGAATGGGACGCACTTCACCCACGCTGTAGCTGGGGAAGTTGTAGTGGAGCATGAATTTCTGTTTGTATTCATCGATCAGCCCATCGACCAATTGCTCGTCCGAGCTGGTGCCGAGGGTGACGGTGCACATGGCCTGCGTCTCGCCGCGGGTGAAGACGGCCGAGCCGTGTACGCGCGGCAGGATGCCAACCTCAGCCGAAATCTGGCGGATGTCTGTAAAGGAGCGGCCATCCGGACGCACTCCGTTGAGAATCGCCTGCCGCGTCACTTCCTCCTCCACCTCGGTAAAGATGGCGCGAATGTGACGGGCCTTGTCGCGGGCGGCCATGATCAACTGGTAAGAGGCATTCGGATCGGTGACCGGCGGCGCCAGCTCGAGGATCGTCTGGTTGAGAATTTCCTTGATCTCATCGCCGCGTTCGTGCTTGCCGGGCTTGCCTTTGACAGCGCGAATCCGGTCGATCACCTTGTCCTGGACCTGCTGGATCAGCTCGGGGTTCTGCCCGCGGGCCTCCCCGACCTTCTCCTTGCCGGCCTTCTGCTGAAGCTCCTCGATCATGCCGACGATCTCGACAACCGCGCGATGGCCGAATTCAATGGCATCGGCCATTTCGTCCTCCGTCACCTCGCGCGAGCCCACTTCGATCATGTTCACAAAGTGCTTGGTCCCCGCGACCACCACATCCATGTCGCTGGTTTCCAGATCCGTCGTCGTCGGGTTGATGATCAGGTTCCCATCCACCCTGCCGACACGGGCATGGGCCGTGGGATGGAGAAATGGAATGTCGCTTATCGCCACCGCCGCGCTGGCGGCAATACCGGCCAGAATATCCGGATCATTCTGCTGATCGGCGGCCAGGACGTTGAGGTGAATCTGCACCTCATCCATGAATCCCTTGGGGAACAATGGCCGAAGTGGCCGATCGATCAGGCGCGCCGTAAGGATTTCCTTGGTCGTCGGGCGGCCTTCGCGCTTCATGAACCCGCCGGGGAATTTGCCTGCGGCCGCCCGCCTTTCGCGGTAATCCACCTGAAGCGGGAAAAAGTCGATGCCCTCGCGCGGATCAGCGCGAACGACAGCGCCAAAAACGACGGTGTCGCCATACTGGACGGTGACTGCGCCGTTGGCCAGCTTGGCATAGGTTCCGGTCTCGATCGACAGCGTCTTGCCGCCGATCTGCCGTTCCACTCGAATTGCTTGCATGTAGTATCTCCGTGGCCTCTGGGAATGAAATCACGTCAATTGGCCACAGATGGACAGATCCGGGTACGGAATGGGGATCAATACGCGGGTGTGTGCATCTGTGGCAACCTCAGTTGCCTGTCCATCGCTCGATTCAACCAGAGGCCGGTTGTCGAAGAGAAGGGAAAGGTTGAGGTGGTTGTCGCACGGGTTGTACGGCCCGTGCATGCTTTGAGTTTCCTGCGAAAAGATGGACAAAGACCTCAGACTATTTGCGCAGGCCGAGTCTTCCGATGACCTGCTGATACCGGGTCCGGTCTTCGCGCGTCAAATACTTCAGGAGCTGATTGCGGCGGCTGACGAGCTTCAGGAGGCCGCGCCGCGACGAATGGTCCTTCTTGTGCTTATCGAAGTGCTCCCGGAGCTGATTGATCCGCGTCGTGATGATCGCGATCTGCACTTCCGGGGAGCCGGTATCTTTTTCGTGAGTCTGGTAATCTTTGACGATTTGAGACTTCTGATCTGCGTTGATCGACATCGTGAGCTTGCTCCACCTAGACACCTGGTCGCCAGCGTTATTCCAATGGCCGGCGGGCCGGTCATATTAGGTTTCCGTGCCGCTCCATGCGGCAATCGGATGAATCGAGAAAGGATAGGGGAAGAACAACACGTTTGCAAGCGGATGGATTCAGCAGGATTCGTTACAAAGCGATCTGAAAAACCAGCCTGAGGGATGTTGCCCTGTAATTATTGCCGATGTCGCCATGATAGCCAGCCCGGAGGAAGCCATTGCCCAGCTTTACGCCAATACCAGCGTCCGGTGACCAGTATTCGTCCACAAAGCCACCATCGAGGAGATTGGTGTAGCTCGCGCCGGCGTCAACAAACGCGGGGCCGACTTTGAGGCTGGCGATCAGGCCGTTTTTTAGAATCGTCTGGTGGATCGGCTGCTCGTTGTTGAAGAAGCTGCTGTAATGGAACGGATCGCCATCTTCATAGCTGATCTGATTGGCCATGGTGAGCTTCAGGAAGTGGCCGGTTAATACGAGACTGCTGGTGCCCCCGCCGCCGTACACGAGGGCGCCCTGGTCCAGCTCATCCGAGACGCCGACGCCACCGACGACCCAGGGCGTGACGCTCCAGGAGAGACCTTTTCCGTGCTCCAGCAGGAGATTGATCGGCAGGCCGGCGTTGAGGCCGGCGATGTAGACGTGGGCGCCTTCGGTATCGCGATATTCCAATGGCACCGAGTAAACCAGCCCGACGTGATTGGTAAATCGCCAGCCCTGGGCCAGATTCAGCGTGTAGAACTCGCCATCGATGACGTCGGTGTGAAGGTCGCCATAGGAGAAATCAGCGCGAAAGGCGTAATGGTTCAGCGGGCGCTTGGGTTCCTTATCCAGCAGCGGATACAGGCCGTAGATGTTGAACGCATCGTTGGCCAGCACCGCCGTGGTGGCCTGGGGATTGCCGTCGGTCACGCCGATGGGTGTCTGGGTGTTGCTGATGCCGAAGTATTGAAGAATGAGCTGCTCGATGGTGGTTGAGGGGAATGTCTGGGCACGGGCACGGCCGGTGCAGATTGTTATGGCCAAAAGAAAGACGGCTGTTAGTATTTTGCTTCGGCTCAACATCTAATGACTCCAGCAAGGCGCTACCGGATATGTCGGCAAGGTTGCGGCACTCTCGGAGTCAAAAAGAGGTGGTTGAGATTTCTCGCAAACGCGGCCGGTAAAACCTCGCAAGCGGGCACTGAGATCAGGAGAAGCTATGGGAGCCAAATTCACGTCGAAAACATCCTGGCGATCAAAACTCCAAAAGGCCCAGGAGCCGAGCGTCTTTGAGATGACGGGAAAGACGGCCCAGCGATTTGGGCCGGGCAAGATGCTGATCCCCACGCCGATGATGGTGGATGAAGTGATCCGCGGGGTTCGAAGCGGAAAGTTAATCACCACCGGCGCTATTCGAAAAATCCTGGCGGAGAAGATGCGAGCGAATGTGACCTGCCCACTGTGCACCGGCATTTTCGTACGGATCTCGGCCGAGACATCCGAAGAAGATCGAGCGGCCGGAAAGGCGCGGGTAACGCCCTATTGGCGCGTAGTCACGGATAAAGGGGAGCTGAACGAAAAATTCCCTGGTGGCGCAGCCGCGGCGGCGCGGAAGTTGAAGGAGGAGGGACATCGCGTGGTGGCGAAGGGGAAGAAGATGGTGGTCGACGGATTTGAGAAGGCGGTTGAAGCACGAGCGGTGCTGGTGAGCGCCGGTTGAGCTTTTTACTCGGCGCTGATCGGCTCAGCAGTGCGGGGTGGATCTGCGGGCGCGATGGACGTTGGTCTGATGTCAATCTTGGGACGCCCGCGGCGGTCCTTCAGTGCGGGCGAATGCCCATTTTTCCGCTGCTTGCCCGCGTGAGTCGGCGGTGCAAGCGTGCGGGGGTTGTTGGGGGCGTATAGCGGATCGCCAGCCTTCACTTTATCCAGCCTCGCCTGAATCTTCCTCGCGTAATTCTTAGACAGTTCAAAACCGATAAATCGCCGCTCGAGTTTTTTGGCGACGACCAGCGTCGTGCCGCTGCCGCCAAAAGGCTCGAGGACGATGTCGCCGGGATTTGAGCTGACGGTGATGATGCGGCCGAGCAATTGCTCGGGCATCTGGCAGCCGTGCCAGCCGGCCCGCTCCTTAAACGTGCCGCAGACGCGGGGGAAATACCAGACATCTTCTTCGGGCGTGAAACTGTTGCAGGCGTCCTGGGGGCGAAGAATCCAGGTGTCATCAGGAAGGCGGCCGGCGGGATGAGCCCTCCCATCGGCGTAGACGAGCTGCCGTGCTGAGGGCACGCGAATGGCACCCGTGTTAAACGTGCAGTTCTTTGGATCCCTTACGAAGTGAAACAGATGCGTGTGGCTGCGGCTGAACTTGTACTTGCAGTTGACGCCAAACGTGTAGTACCAGATGACCCAACTGCGGCAGGAGAGTCCCAAGTCGCGCTGGAAAATGAGCTTCATCTCGGCCGCAAAATCGTCGCCAATGGCCAGCCAAAAGGTGCCAGTGGGCTTGAGGGTCGACACCAGCGCCTGGCCCCATTTTCGGGTCCAGTCGAGATATTCATCTGCCGCGCGACGGTCTTCGTATACGTCGTACTTGTAACCGATATTAAATGGTGGATCGGCGAACGCCAGATCGACCGTCCCCGAAGGAATCCGCGCCATGCCCGCGATGCAGTCTTCGTTGTAAAGCTTGTCCAAATCCAAATTGCTTCCCTGCTACTTAACATTTAGCGACCTGGAGGCGTCAGGTCAAACTCGGCGCGTGATTTCCACAAGGGAGGCATTTGAAAGCTTTTAAACAATGTCTCACATGGCCGGCGCCCCGGCCGGCGGCGCCGCCAGCAATCTTTCCGCCGTCGCAATCAACTTATCCAGCTTCACCGGCTTATTGAGATACTCGCTCACCCCCAAACTCTCCGCATACATCTGGTGCCGCTTCCCCGGATTCCCCGTGATCATCACCACGAACGGCTTGGTGCCGCGGGGTTTTTTGGCCTTGATCTTCTCCAGCACCAAAAATCCGCTGCGCTTGGGCAGCATCATGTCCAGCACCACCAGGTCCGGGTGATTCTTTTCGGCCAGTTCCACGGCGCGATTCCCATCGTGCGCCGTGTCGACGATCGCCCCGGTCGGCTCGAACGCCGCCTGCATGCTGATCAGGATGTCATTGTCGTCATCGACCAGCAGAACTCTTTTTCCTTCAAGGGCTTGGCTCATCGCAGACCTCCAATGGTGTGAATTGCAGTGTCGGCCTCTCACCGCCAAATGTCAAGAAAATATCGGGCAGGTCCGATAAGTCCTCTGGCCATGCCCAGCGCTCATTCCCCGATTGTCGTCCTCGATTCCGGCCTCGGCGGACTCACCGTCGTGCGGGCCTTGCATCGCGCGCTGCCCATGGAGCACATCGTCTATTTCGGCGACACCGCGCGCCTGCCCTATGGATCAAAAAGCGCCGCCACCGTCACCAACTTCGTCCGCCAGATCATCACCTATCTCTATCCACACGACCCCAAGCACGTCGTCATCGCCTGCAACACCGCCACAGCCCTTTCGATGTCGGCCATCCGCTCCGAGTTCCCGGATTTGAGCATCAGCGGAGTCATCGAACCCGGCGCCCGCGCCGCCGCCCTGGCCGCCGGACAACGCCAGCGCCCCGTCATCGGAATCATCGGCACCGAGGCAACCATCCGCTCAAAGGCCTACGAACAGGCGATCATCCGCCGCCGACAACTCGCGCGGGTCATCTCCCAGGCCGCGCCCCTGCTGGCGCCCATCATCGAGGATGGTCGGGCCGCTGATGATCCGCTCGTGCAGGTAGCGCTCAAGCAATATCTACAACCGCTCATCGCCAGGGGAATCAATGTGCTCGTCCTGGGATGCACCCACTATCCGATCTATCGCAACGCGATCAGCGAAATGGTCGGGGCCGATGTGGCCGTGATTGACTCGGCCGACCAGTGTGCCCAAGATGTCCTGCGCCGCCTGCACAGCGCGAAATTGCACCGCGACGCGGGAGGCCCGGGCGGCTTGCGTTGTTTTGTCACCGACAATTCGCCGCGCTTCGCATCGCTGGCGGCCCGCTTCCTGGGTCTTCAGATCCAGCCGCCGACCCTGGTGTGCACCGACGAGCTGCACGCCCTGGCGAATGCTTCCGAGCCCATGGAACTGCGTGCGGCGGTCTAGCGGCGAACCGTTTGTTGCGGTATTCAGGCCAAATATGAATCGACTCGCGCTCTGCGTGCTCCCGCTTCTCCTGCTCACCGCCGGTTGTTTCAGTTCCATCGATGACGAGGACTACAAGCCTTTCACGACCGGCCGCTGGCGGGAAATGATCCGCGAAAATGAGTATCGCCTGAAACCCGAGGAGCAGCGGCCGTCAAAGGCGCTGACCAATCCCATCCGCCTGTTCATCGGCGTGATCGCCGAGGGAATCTCCAGAATCCACGATCTGGCCACAGGGCACAATTTCTTTCAGGAAGCCCGAAAGCTGGTGGATTCATCGCCGGACCATCGGCGCTCGGGAATCATTTATCTGTCCGATCAATCGCCGGGACGGCGGGATCCGTATCTCAAGCAATACATGAACATGGCCCGCACCGATCTCGATCCATCGGTGCGCGCCATGGCCATCCGGGCCCTCAATCGCGCCCGCGACAAGCGCGCGATCCCCATTTTTCTGGCCGCCCTTGAGGAGAAAAACGATGCCATTCGCCTCGAGGCCGCCAAGGGGCTGGCGAATATCCCCGATCCATCGGCCGCCTCGCCACTGATTCGTCATCTGGACAGCCCCGACGAGAACGTGGATGTGCGGATCGCCTGCGCTGATGCTCTTCGCCTCTATCGCACCAGCGAGGTGGCCCAGGCCCTGGTGCGGGCCATGCGCGAACGGAATTTCGGCGTCTCCTGGCAGGCGCGCAAGAGCCTTCAGCTCATGACCGGCCAGGATTTCCGCTACGACACCGCGGCGTGGCTCACATTTCTCAGCGGAACGGCCAAGCCGTTTGGATGATCCATGCGCGCGCTCGTCTTCTCCAACTCCCTCTCGTTTGCGCCAAGCCACGCCGAGCCGCCGGTGAACGAGGGAGACACACTTCTCCGCGTCCGCCAGGCGGGAATTTGCTCGACAGACCTGGAGATCGTCAAAGGCTATATGGGATTCAAGGGAATCCTCGGCCATGAGTTCGTCGCCGAAGTGGTGGACTCGCCGAAGAAGGACCTGATCAAGCAGCGCGTGGTGGGGGAGATCAACGTCGTCTGCGGCCGCTGCGACCTGTGCCTGGCCGGCCTCTCCTCGCATTGCCGCAATCGCAGCGTGCTGGGAATCCTCGAACACAACGGCGCGTTCGCCGATTACGTCCGTCTGCCGGCCGAGAACCTCCACGCCCTGCCGGATTCCATCGACAATGATCAGGCCATTTTCGTCGAGCCGCTGGCCGCCGCGTTCCAGGTGCTCAAGCAGATCAAGCTGGATGGGCGACGATGGGTGACGGTTCTGGGCGATGGCCGCCTTGGCTTGTTGGTGGCCCAAGTCCTCCAGACGGCCGGCGTGCCGGTGCGGGTGATCGGCAAGCACGCTGCGAAACTGGGCCTCTGTGAGAAGTGGGGGATTCGCTCGCGGCTGCTGGATGACATCGTGCCCCGGCACGATCAGGATGTGGTGATCGATTGCACCGGATCGGCCGCGGGGTTCGAGCTGGCATTGCAGATCGTCCGGCCGCGGGGGGTGCTGGTGCTCAAGTCAACCTTCGCCGCCGGCAAGCCGCTCAGTCTGGCGCCGGTTGTCATCGATGAGGTGACCATCGTCGGGTCGCGGTGTGGGCCATTTAAGGAGGCGATTCGGGCGCTGGCGCAGAAGCAGGTGGATGTGGTCTCGCTCATTCACCGGCGGATGCGGCTGGAGCAGGGAGTGGAGGCGATGCAGCTTGCGGGACGGCCGGGAGTGCTTAAGGTGATGCTATCCATGGAGTGATGGTTCGCAGAGCGAACCCTACGAGGAAATATGGCCAAGGACCTTGCACTTGTTCTGAACAACGGCTCGCTGAACTCCGCGGTCACGACTGCCCTGGCGGCGCAGCGGTTTCGCACCATCCTGGTTTATGCCGACATGGCGGCCGGCGGAGGGGGGGCGCGCTCGCGGGCGGCGTATGACCAGCAGGTGGCCCACTTCAAGCCGTATCGCGAGCACACCCTGCCGATGCCCTACCTGTCGATCCTGCACGCGCCGCTCGACACCCACTCGGTGGATCCGCGGCAGACGGGGCTGCTGGCGCCGCAGCTCCTCTCGCTCCTCCCCATCGTCGCGGCGGCATCAACCTTCGCCGCCTTTTACCAGGCGGCAGCGCTCTATCTGGGCCTGCGCATCGGGCCCAGCGGCGAAGATCTGTCGCGGGCGACGGAGTACGTGCAGATCATCAACGAGCTGATCCAGGTGCCCTGCGGGCAGGTGGACCTGGAGGTGATCACGCCGCTGCTGGAGCTGGAGCCGTGGCAGGTGGTGGACCTGGGGTTCCAGGTCACAGCGCCGATGGAGAAGGCATGGAGTTGCTCGGAGGAGGCAGCCGAGCCGTGCGGGGCGTGCCGGGGATGCCGCGGCCGCGAGCAGGCCTTCATTCAGGCGGGCCGGCCCGATCCAATGCGGGCGGTGAAGAAGTCGGCGTGAAGGGGAAATTAACCGCAGAGGGCGCAGAGACACTCCAGAAGAGAAAGCAGAATTCAGAACCGGGTGTAGGGGGGTCAGGGGAACGGCAGCGGAAGATT
>DASYUA010000160.1:0-32683 GCA_036001665.1 Tepidisphaeraceae bacterium | reverse complement strand
AATCGACCCACCACCCACCCCGGCAAAGAACACACGCCCGAGGACCAATCGAAAACCGCTCCATACCCATCAGACCGGACTTTCCGACAAAGTTGAGCTAAATTCTGGACGTTTTCATCGATTTTTGTTGATCACCGGGTTATCCTTGTCATGTCTGGAGCTTGCGGGCGCTCGTGCACGGCGGGATGAAACTCAAGGCAGTGGGAATGCTTTCAGTGTTCAGCTCCGCGAGCGGTGCTAGGTGATATGCGGACGTTCGACAAAAAGTTCATTGATGCATTTCGCGTCCGCAATGGGCATTTAAGATTCAGCATCCGAATTAATCTCTGATGCAATGCACGACTTGCTCCTGCACATCGAGAGTCGGTGTAACCAGCTCGCAGAAAGGTATGGCATCATGCACTTCGAAACCTTGGAAGTTCGACGATTGTGCAGTGTCACGGTCAGTCAGGGCTATCCGGGGTTCTACGAGATCTACGGCGACGAGGGCGACAACGAAATCTCCATCACCGTTTCGATGGATGACGAAACATTCTCCCTCGACGGCCAGACCTACGACGGCTTGCAGCAGTTGACCGTCTACGGGCTTGGCGGCAATGACATGATCATGGTTTCCGCCGGCCGCGCTGCGTATATCTCGGCCGTCATCGACGGCGGCGACGGGGATGACCAGCTCGCCCTCAACTTTGATGGAGCGGTGCGCGGAGGCGATGGCAGCGATCGCATCTACCTCTCGGATGCCTTCCGGGGCGAGGCGTATGGCGGGTCGAGCGACGACTATGTGTGGATCAATGGGAATAACGTCGATGCCTACATCGACGGCGGCGATGGCGACGACTATATCGACGCCTCGAGCAATAATTTCAGGGTATTCATTCACGGTGGCGAGGGAAGCGATACCCTCATCGGCTCAGAGTACGACGATCAGATTTTCGGTGACGGCGGGAATAACGTTATCTATGGCATGGGCGGCAACGATGAGATTTTCGTCCGCAACGGCTCGTACGACTGCATTGACGGCGGCGGCGGCACCGACGTTTGCTATTGCGATGGCTACCAGGACCTCGACCATCTGGCGGACAGCGTGAGTGGCTTCGAATACGTCTTCTACGGTTGATTCGGCCAGGGATGGCTATATGAAACATTCATCAATCAGGCGCGGTTTCACCCTCGCGGAGTTGCTGACGGTCATCGGTCTGATCGCGATTCTCATCTCCCTGTTGCTGCCCGTGGTCGCCAGGGTGAGGGCGGCGGCGCAGTCCACAGCCTGCCTGTCCAACCTTCGGCAGATGGGCACCGGTTGGTTGGTCTACACCACCGAGGCTCGCGGACGTTTGATGGACCATGTGTGGAGCACACCACCTGCCCCACGTTCTTCCTGGGACGGATATTGGCCGGGCATTCTCTCGGCCAACGGCGTCCGCGGGAATGTTCTCCTGTGCCCGCGCGCGTCCGAGATTTCAATTGATCCCGTCAACCGCGGCTATGGCAGTGCCAATACCGCCTGGACGGGCCGGTACGCCCCTCTCGGAACTGCCATCAGGCTCAACTCAGTCACTTTTCGAGATGGAAGCTATGGCTTCAATGTGTACCTGACCTACGGCAACTTCAGCCCGGACGGTTTGGTCACCCAGCTTACCAACGTCAGGCATATCTCCGAAGTTCCAGTGTTCTTCGACTGTGCTTACGTTGACGCCGCGCCGACCAACGGCACGGAAACCGACCCAGTGGAAATGCCGGGCAATCTCCTGGGCGCAATCACCCTCTCCTCACCGCAACATTTCCGCTTTCTGATTGCCCGCCATGGCAGGGGCATCAATGTCGTCTTCGCGGATGGCAGCGCAAAATGGGTGCCGCTCGAAGAGGTGTACCAGATGTCCTGGCGGAACTGCTGGATCAAGTATCGTTTGAACCTCCCCGCAAAGTAACTGAGGTGAACATGGACGATCTCCTCAAATGGTTGAGCGGTAGTGACCATATGCCGGGCTCTGCGTCCGACATCTATTGGTCGTATCTGACGATTGGCCTCAGCCTCTTCGTCGCCGCCGGTTATGCGGCCATCGCCTATAACCGCTATTTCCAATCCAAGCTCGCGCGCACCGCCGAATGTGCGGCGGCGGCCAGGCGATTGCAGATCATTACGCTCTGTTCGATCATCTGCGGGGCGGTGTTTTTCCTGTACGACATGCCCTGGCCCATCTGGCGGCTGTATGACTGCGCGCTGGTCTTCCTGCTCTACTCCACCTGGTCTTACGCCATCAGGATGCGCGGCATCGGTCTGGTCAATGAGCGGCTTTCGCAGTTGCAGGCGCTGGAGGAATCCGCCAAACGCTACCGCGAGATCGCCGAGCTTCTTCCACAGATGGTCTGGACGGCCACCGACAACGGCCAGATCGATTTCTCCAATCAGCGCTGGGTCGAATATGTCGGTGATGGGAAAACCTGGCTGGATGCGATTCATCCTGAAGACCGTCATCGCGTCGAAGCCTGGTGGGCCAGGGCATTGCGATCCCGCAAGGCAACCACGATCGAAGCCCGATTGGGAGGGCTGGCCGGATATCGCGCGTTCCTGGTCAGCGCCACCCCGATCATCAATCATGGCTGCGTGAAGTGGCTTGGCGCCTGCGCCGACATCGAAGCCCAGAAGTTGCTCGCGGCGGCAAGGGAGTTGCAGGCCAAGCGCAGGGCGTTCTTCCTCAATGCCCTCAGTCACGACCTGCGCTCGCCGCTCCACAGCGTCGTGTTGAACGCCGAATTGCTGCGAGTGGTCCCGCCCGATGAAGTCCCAAAGTGCGCCAATACCATCGTGGAAAGTGCAAAATCCGCCGGCGATTACGTCACCAAACTGCTCGACTTCGCCCGCACCGGAGGCGAAGAGCACAACACCATCGAACAGCTATCGGTTCTGAGCACGCTCCACCAGGTTGTAAGGCGCTTTCACCCCATCGCCGAGCAGAAAGGCCTTTACGTCCGCATCGCCCGTGACGTTGACATCCAGGCCCGGACAGATCGGCAGAAACTGGAGCGCCTGGTCGGGAACCTCATCGACAATGCCCTGAAATACACTCGTGCCGGCGGCGTAAGTCTGGACCTGATCCCCGCCGGCGAATCGTTCTCCGTCTGGGTCACCGACACCGGTATTGGCGTCCCCAAAGAGAACGTGCCCTATCTCTTCGACGAGTTCTACCAGGTGAACAATACCGAGCGCGACCGCAGCAAAGGATTCGGGATGGGCCTGGCCATCTGCAAATGCCTGGCCGACCAGCTCGGCGGGAGCGTTCGTCTCGTCAGCACCAGCGAGCAGGGAAGCTGCTTCGAAGTGACCGTCCCCAGGGAATGTCCCGGCGGCGCGGGATACGCAATCGCCGACGAAAACTTCGTCCCGCCATCCGATGAGAGTGAACAACTTTGCGGCGTTTGAGCAACCGCGCGGAACGTGCGGGCGATGCACAAGGATGAGCTGAACATCCTCGCTTTCGCGTCTGCTGGGGCATTTCAGACCTGGCTCGCCAAAAACCGTTCCAAATCCACCGGCATCTGGCTGCGTTTCTTCAAGAAAGCCTCCGGCCGCAAGACCGTCACTTACTCCGAAGCGCTCGACGCAGCGCTCTGCTACGGCTGGATCGACGGCCTGGTCAAAAGTTACCATGACCATTCCTATCTCCAGCGCTTCACTCCGCGCCGGCCCAAAAGCCTCTGGTCCAAACGAAATCGCCAGCACGCGGCCCGGCTCATCAAGACAAAGCGCATGCAACCCGCCGGCCTGAAAGCAATCCAGGCCGCAAAACGCGACGGCCACTGGCAGGCCGCCTACGATTCTCCCAGCAAAATGGCCATCCCGAAGGACTTCCTCAAAGAACTTTCCAGGAATGCCCGGGCAAAAGCCTTCTTCGCAACGCTGAACAAAATCAACACCTACGCGATCGCCTGGAGACTTCAAACGGCAATACGCCCCCAGACTCGCGAGAAGCGCATGAAAGCAATTCTTGAAATGCTCGCCTCGGGGAAAAAACTACACTGAGTAATTCGTATTAAAAGGAGCACTTATGGAATCTCGTTTCAACTACGTTAAATCTGCTCCCGGCACATACAAAGCCATGCTCGGCCTGGAGCAATATCTCCATCAATGCGGACTTGAAGAGCCGCTGCTGCATTTGATCAAGCTGCGCGCATCCCAGATCAACGGCTGCGCCTACTGCATCGACATGCACTGGAAGGATCTGCGTTCCATCGGCGAGAATGAGCAGCGCCTTTATTCTCTTGATGCCTGGCGTGAATGCCCCTATTACACCGACCGCGAACGCGCTGCCCTGGCCTGGACCGACGCCGTCACACTGATCACCGATGGCCACGTGAGCGATTCGGTTTATGAAGAAGTGCGCCCCCATTTCAGTGAAAAAGAATTGGCCGACCTGACCTTCGCAATCGCCGCCATCAATTCCTGGAATCGTCTAAGCATCGCTTCCCGGACCGTCCCAGGCACCTATCAACCGGCCCACAGACGTGAGGCGCAAACAACGGTATAAATCGCAGCTTATCGACGTGTGTTTGACGCGGGAATTGCAACCTCCACGGGCCGAAGCCTATACCGCTTGATCTCGCTGCTCCCGGTCTGCCGCTTCGACGCCGCGTAGAGAAACCCGCCATCGGCCGCATGGCCATGCGCATCCGCCAGCTCAGCAAATGTGGGATGGCATCGCAGATACGCGTCATACACCGGAGGCTCGGGCCTGACATTTCGCAGTCCGTGATGGGCCATTCCGGACTTCAGATACTCCTCGTCAATTTCGCCCTTCGGCCATCCTTCGCCGGCAGCGGAACCGTCCTGAACTCAAATTCATACCAGATCCCCTCAATCTCCCGGAAATACTTCCCATCCACATTCACATATTTCGGCTCATCCAGAACTCGCCGGTGTTTCCTCCTGTGAATCCAGCTCTCCTCGTTCTTCTGCAAGCACCCCGTCTTCGGATTCACAAACCAGCCCCCATGGAGTTCTTTGCCTTCGCTGTCGGTGAAAGTCCCGTCAGGCCACGCTTTCACGTTCGTCCTCACATATCCAAAGCTCCCCAGAAGATGCTGCATGATGTGCATCTGCACCATATTATTCGGGCTGATATTCTCCCGAATCTCCGCATACACCTTGCTCCAGTGCCGCCCCACGCGCGAATTGAGGAACCGCCGGAGCGGTGCAAGGTGCTCGTTGAGGTGCTTATAGTTCGTCCGCCGACCGCGCGCACTGCTCTGGCGTCCCGGCAAAAGGTCCTCATTTTCACGGGCCTTCTGTCGGAGCTTCATCTCCCCTTTGTCGTCGTTGTTCGCGCGGCTGCCGAGCCGCGGCCGCTCGACGATCACTTTGGACATATCAGCACGCACAAGGCTACTTATATGCCTGCTGCCAGCCCCGATTCAAGGCTCGACCTTAATTGTCCCCAGCATCCCCTTGCTCTCATGCGGCTTGCAGATGTAGCGATAAGTGCCCGGCGCGGTAAAGGTATGCCAATAGTTTCCGCCCGACTCCACTTTCCCCGAATCAAACGGCTGCGCCCCGGCAGGCAGCGCGACATGCTTCGGATCTTTCGCCGCCGCGGGATCAGCCGTGACCGTGTGCCAGATGATCGACGTGTTGTCCCAGCGCACCGTCTGGCCGGTACGGATCGTCGCCGTAGCAGGCTCAAAGCTGTGCAAGTGCATGACAACCGTACTCGCCGGTTCTGGACCGCTATATGCCGCCTTGCTCGCGCACCCCACGAGCCCGACCCACATTATGCACACCATCAAAACAGCCACAGAGTTTTTCATGAGACCCTCGGTTCTCCAGCACACGACTCGAAAATCACTTCAATTCATAACACGCAATCTCCTGTGAGTTCCTCACATACAGCCGCCCCTGTGCAATCGCCGGATGGTTCCACGTCTTCCCCTCGATGGCCGAAAACTGCCCCAGCTCTTCAAAACTCTCCGGCTTGGCGGCCACCAAAACCACCTTCCCTCTGTCCGACAGCACCAGCAGCACCGACTGATCCGCCAACAACAGCGCCTGTCCCGTCCCGTAATGCCCCTTGCGCCATTTGCGCTCCCCCGTCTTCGCATCGATGCAGGAAAAGACGGTGGTATCAAAGCCGTAGATGTAGCCATCGTGCAGCACGTAATCATTGAACGACGGTTTCAGATTTTTAGTGCTCCACACCTTCGTCGCCGAATACGCATTTCCATTGTGCGCCACCTCGATCAAATCGGTGGCCGTCTCCAGCCCATTGTGAACGAGAATTTTTGAATCACCCACCATCAGCGGCTGAAGCGACCGCGGCGGCTGCCCCGGTGCGGCATATTCCCACAACACCTTCCCACCCACCGGCTCCACCGAAACCATCCCCTTGTCGCTGATAAACAGCACCTGATCCTGCCCCGCGATGTTGGCCGCGTGCGCCGAGCTATAGCTGTACATCCCCGCATTGACCGTCCACGCCAGCTCGCCATTCTCGGAGCGATACCCCATCAACCCCTTGCCGCCGTGCCCCGCCGCGTAGACCACCACGACCCCATGGCTCACCAGCGGCGAGCTGGAGACGCCCCAATCCGGCACCTTCGCCCCCGCGTCCAACAGAATATCCCGCGACCAGATTTTCTGCCCGCTGGCCGCATCCAGACACAGCAGCGTTCCCGTCGCGCCCTGCGCATAAATCCGCCCCTTATCAAACGTCGGCGTCGCCCGCGGCCCAGCGCTGCTGAGCGGATCCCAGAATCGCCCGCTCTCCGCGTGCGACCAGATCTCGCTCCCGCTCGCCGCATCCATGCAAACCACCACGTCATGCTCGCCGCGCTGCTCCTGCGTGAAAAGCCTTCCATCCACGATGCTCATCGACGACCACCCCGGCCCAATCGGGTGCCGCCACACCTGCCTTGGCGGCGACTTGTCCCACGCCGTATTGATCGTCAGACCCCGCACCACCCCATCCCGATTCGCCCCGCGAAAACCCGGCCAGTCGCCGTTGCGAAGCGTCAGCGCCACCGCCTGCGTCTGCGCAGGCAAAGTGGACGGAACACGCCGCGCCAGATATTCATCTTCCGCCGCATGGCTCCAGCGCCATCGGAATTCCGGCATGCCCGCGCCCCCAAGCCCTTCCATGCGCAGCATCGGAAAAATCGCCGTGGAAAGAAACAGCGCCACGATCAACCCACCTTTCCACACGCCCTGGCTCGCCTTCTGTGCCAGCAGCATCCACAGCGCCCACGCCGTGAACACCAGCGGCAGCCCGCTCATGATTGGAAACGGCCCCAGTGTTTTGTCCGAAAGAACCTTGGCAACGACAAGCGAAGCAATCGCCGCCCCCAGGATGATGAACTTATCACCAAGTTTGACGCGCCGGTTAAACAGCCACCAGACGAGAAACACCAGCCCCACGACCATCAGCACCCCCGTCTGCGACAGAAAGCGCGGAAACATCGGCATCTCCATGGAGTTGGTGATGACGACGTAAGCCCAATAAATCACCACCAGCGTAATCGGCAGCCAGATGCGCGGCTTTCGCCCTGTGGCGGCACGCGGAATCGGATTCATCGCAACGGCGGCGTCTGTGGTCATGGGTCCTTCCTTGATAGACATCTCAACATTAGGCAGCAGCAATTCTATCGGCCATCCCGCCATCTTGTCCGCAAGCCGCTTGTGGGTTCAAATTAACAATCGCCGCGCTGCCGCCGCATCGCGATCATTTAAAAAGGGAAACTTATGCCCGCAACATCCACAATGCCTTCGCAACTTCCCGGCATGGGCGCTATCATGCAAGGCGGCGCATGCTCATTTCGCACCTGGGCCCCCAACGCCAAACAAGTCAGCCTCGCCGGCAATTTCAACAATTGGACCAAGGACCAGATATGGCTCTTTCACGAGGGCCGCGGCTTCTGGTCCGTCGATGTTCAGGGCCCCAAAGCCGGCGACGAATACAAATTCGTCATCCAGAACCGAGCTGACGGCGGAGACAATCCCGGCGGCGAGCAGTGGCGCACCGATCCCTATTCCTATGATGTCCCCGATTCCAGCGCCAACAGCAACAGCATCATCATCGATCTCGCGGCCGAAATGGCCTCCAGCGGCCTCGACAAAGACCCCTTCGCCACGCCCTCCCCCGCCGACCTGATCATCTACCAGGTCCACGTCGGCTCCTTTGCCGGCTACAACGACAACGTTCAGGTTGGTGACGATCGCGTCGCCGAATTCTCTCAATTCTCCGACAAACTTGATTACATCCGCGGCCTGGGCTTCAACGCCATCGCGCTTCTCCCAGATGTCGAAAATCCCGGCGATGTCGGCGCCGGCTACGGCCCGGCCGATTTTTTCGCCCCCGAAAGCGCCTACGGCTCCCCCGAATCGCTCCGCAAAATGGTCAAAGCCGCGCACGACAAGGGATTGGCCGTCATCTTCGATGTCGTCTACAACCACGCCGCCGATGTGGACAATTCGCTCTGGGAACTGGACGGCAACAAGAAGCCCAGCGGCGGCATTTACTTCGAAGGCACCGATCGCACCCCTTGGGGCCCGCGCCCCGCACATTGGAAGCAGGAAGTCCGCAACTTTTTCCTCGACCACGCCCGCATGCTCCTCCGCGACTATCGCGCTGACGGCCTGCGCTTCGATGCCGCCCACGAAATTCAATGGGAGTGCCTCGATTACATCATCCGTGGCATTCGCGCTGAACCTGCCTGGTGGAACAAATATCTCATCGCCGAGTGGGATAGTGGCCAGACCGATCGCTGGTGGCACGTCATCAACAATCTCGGTTTCGACGCCATCTGGGGCATGAACGATCCCTTCGCCTTCCGCGACGCCATGGACAACCTGAAAAGTGGCGACACCGCCTGGCGTCTCGGCCGGCTGAAAACCTTCATCGGATTCTCCGGCTACCCGCACGCCTGGAATTTCATCCGCTATCCCCTCGGCTCCCACGACAACATCGCCGACGGCGAAGCGGGCGGCAAACCCGATCACCGCTATTACGTTGAACTGGCCGGCGGCCGCGGCGACTGGCACGCCCGCGCCAAGGCCCGCCTCGGCTGGGCCCTGGCCGCCGCCATCCCCGGCACGCCCATGATGTTCATGGGCACCGAAACCAACCAATGGGGCTACTGGACCGCCAACGAAGATGCCAATCCCACTCACCGCGACCATCGCTTCGACTGGAACCTCCTGCGAACCTCCGAAGGCGAGGAGATGATGCGCCTCGTCGGCGCGGCCAACGCCGTCCGCTGGCAAAACCCCGCCCTTCGCTCCGATTCCCTCGAACCCAAGCACGAGGACCCCGCCAACGCCGTCCTCGCCTTCAAGCGCTGGAGCAACAATGGCAATATCGTCCTGGTCGTGGTCAACGCCGGCGAAGGCGAATGGCGCTTCAGTGATTACGGCATCACCATGGGCGGCGACACCGGCGGCTGGCGCGAAATCTTCAACTCGCAGGCCCCATACTTCGGCGGCTACGACTGCGGCAACCCCGGCCAAACCCTCTGGGTCCAGGCCGACGGCCGGCTCTACATCAACCTGCCAAAGTGGAGCGTGCTGATGTTTGTGCAGGAGTAGCGTGCGAATGTTGGGCGATGGACCAACCATGCCTGCGTATCGGCGTCGGAAGGGTTATGATTGGAGGCATGGATAGCGCGGGGTCATGGCAGTTGCCGCCGTTCTTGAGGTGGACGCCTTCGGGGCGGGCGGTGGTCTTCGCCCTCTCGGCCATGTCCATCTGGTGCCTTCTCAGCGAGTTCTACGGCCTCTACTCCATGCGCACGTTTACGTTCTGGATCCTGCTCCCGGCAATGCTGTTGCTTGCGGCGATGGCCTTCATCGATCGGGCTCGCGGCGATCGCAGGCTGTGGCGCGCCGTCGTCATCGGAACCATCGCCGGCTTCGTGGCGGCCTGCGCCTACGACATCTTCCGCCTGCCGTGGGTGATCGGGGCCATGCAGCAGACCGGGCCGGGATGGCTGCGGCTGCCGCTGTTCAAGGTCTTCCCCCAGTTCGGCGCCATGATCATCGGCGAGTCCTTCACCTCCCGGCAGGCCCAGGGCGAGTTCTCTTTGGCCGCCCATGTGGTGGGGTGGAGCTATCACTTTTCCAATGGCATGACCTTCGGCGTCATGTACATGGCGCTGGCTGGCGATGCGGTGCGGCGAAGCTGGCTGTGGGCCATCGCCATGGCCGCGGGGCTTGAGGTGGTGATGTTGCTGACGCCCTATACCAGCTTCTTTGCGATCCGCATGACGGCCCTGTTTATTGCGGTGACGCTGGCCGCGCACCTCATTTTCGGCGTGGCCCTGGGCCGGTTTGCCAGGTGGATGCAGGGCCGGCGGTGGGGCGGCTTTGGCCTGGAGATCGCAAGACCGTAGCAATTCCGGCCGATTTAACAGGGTCGGGGGTGTGCTGCGGCTGGTATGGCATGGATAAGAGCAATAATCAGCAAAAAGCCGGGGAAACTTCTGCTGGCGTGGCCGAGGTGATTTATCCGCAGAGATTCGCGGCGGCCGATCGATCGAAGGCAGCCGGGATCTACTTCCGCGAGCCGGTGATCGCCAGGCTGGCGGAATTTTTCGAGGCCAAGGGATTGGCGCGGCTGAAGGAGGAGGACCAGCGCGAAGAGTGGTATGCGGACTGGATCGAATATCAGGCGAGGCATCGGATTTATGCGACGGTGCTGGCGCCGAAGCAATTCGCCAAACTCGGCGGGGCGTTTGATCTGCTCCGGCTGGTGCGGTTGTTGGAGGTGTTCGCTTATTACAGCCCGGGGCATGGGTATAGCCTCCAGGTGACATTTCTGGGGCTGTTCTCGATTTTGATGGGGGAGAATGAGGCGCTGAAGCGTGAGGCCGTGGCCGCGCTGGAGGCGGGGGGGTTGATGGGATTTGGAATTTCCGAGAAGGGACACGGGTCGGATCTGTTTGGCAATGAGTTTGCGATCCGGCCGGCGGGGGAGGGAAAGTTCCTGGCCAATGGCCGGAAGTATTACATCGGCAATGCCAACGTGGCGGCGATGATTTCGATCCTGGCCCGCAAGGAGGATGAGCAGGGGCGGGTGAAGCGGGTGCCGTTTGTATCGTTTGCGATCCGGCCGGGTGTGGCGAAGGCGTACCGATGTGTCGGGAAGATTCGCACGCTGGGGGTGCGGGCGGCGTTTGTGGGGGAATTGGAGGTCGTGAATCACGAGCTGCCAGCGAGCGATATCGTGGCCGACGGACGGGGGGCGTGGGATGCGAGTTTTGGAACGGTGACGCTGGGGAAATTCTTCCTGGGCTTTGCGTCGATCGGGATCTGTGAGCGGGCGATGGAGGAGGCGCTGGCGCACCTGCGCGGCCGCATTCTCTATGGCAAGCCGGTGATGGCGATGCCGCACATTCGGGCGCTGGCGTCGCAGGCCTATGTGCGGCTGACGGCGATGAAGTTGTATGCGTATCGGGCATTAGATTATGTGCGGGCGGCCAGTGAGCAGGACCGGCGGTACCTGCTGTACAACGCGGTGCAGAAGGCCAAGGTGAGCACGGAGGGTGTGAAGGTGATTGGGCTGCTGTCGGAGTGCATGGGGGCGCGGGGGCTGGAGTCGGACACGTTTTTTGAGATGGCCTTGCGCGATGCGCAACTGGTGCCGGGGCTGGAGGGGAGCACACACATAAACCTGGGAATGACGACCCAGTTTGCGGCCAAATATTTCGCCCGCGAGGCGTCGGAGTTGAAGGCGCCGGGGTCGCTCGTGGCTGGCGAGGCGGCGGGGGGGGAGAATCCGTATCTGATGGAGGCGAAAACGGGGGCGACGAACACGATTTCCTTCGGGCATTTTTTGAATGCGTACCGGCCGCTGGTGGGGGTGGGGAATGTGAGGATTTTCGCGCGGCAGGCGAAGGTGTTCGCGATGTTTCTGAAGCGGCGCGAGAAGCCGGCCAGCGGGGATGAGGCGGCAATTCCGATTGGGCAGTGCGTGGCGACGATCGCGTATGGGCAGTTGGTGGCCGAGAACGCGTTGAGACTGGGCGTTCCGCTGGAGCTGATGGGGACGATTTTCCAGATGCTGGTGGGGGACCTGAGCGGATTCGCCATGGCATTGGCCGCGCATCCGGCGATGGGTGGGCGGGAGCGGCGGCTGATGGGGCGGATGGTGGTGATCCCGAAGGCGAGCGGAGGGGATTGGGAGTTTGTGGCGGGGAGGGTGGGGGGGTGAGCGTATGAGCGTGGGGGCGAAATGCGGTGGGGCGAGCCCCACCCTACGGTTCCTCGCAGGTTGTATACGTTTTAGATTGGCGTTTGTTTGGGGACAAATCCGGATTTTTTGAGACTGTACCGATTCCCCCGGTTTCATGCCCCGAGCTTGAGGTCAGGCACTCCATGGCGGGAGTGATGACGTTTCCGCCGGGTTTTCTTCGCGGTGGTTTCGAGCCCATCCTGCTGGGCCGTGATGGTCAGCGAGGATGCGGCAGGCGCCTGGGCCGGAGCAACGGCCGCACTGCTGGTGGCCGGAGCATTGGCCGAAGCCGCCAGGGCGTTCGTCGGAGCTTCCGCAACCGCGGCCGTCGCCAGGGGCGCTCCCTGTCCGCTGAAGGCGCGATCGATCAGGAAGTAGTCATCGCTGTTCACCGAACCAATGTAGTTCAGATTGCCATTGCGATAGATGCTCTGGAACCCGGGATTGCCGCGCGAAGCAAATCCCGCATCCATGCGGGCATAGTCGTCGGCATCCACGTCGCCATCCAGGTTGGAATCACCATCGTAGGTGTATTTCACCAGGATGGTATCGCCATCGACGGTCTGACCATCGAAGGTGCTCTTGATCGTTCCGCCCCTGCCGTCGTCGTTGCTGATGGCGGCCAGGCCGGTCGTGCGGGAGGGATTGGCCTGGGCGGCGGTGCTGACAATGCCATTGCCCGTCCACGCCCCGGCGGCGCGGCCAGTGCCGATCAGACCATTCACCATCGTCAGCACCGCCGCCTCGTTGGCCGATGTGCTCTGGATGATCAGGTCGTTGTCAGTCAAATCGAGGATGGCCTTGCTCATGGAAAGCGACATCAGGCGCAACACCCTGCCGCCGCCGGCGACAACCTGGGCCACGCCATTATTCGCCAGGGTCAGCGAATTCAGCGAGATTGTTTCATCAAACAGCGCCATGGCAAACCCGCCGCCGTCATTGTTCACCTCGACGTTGTCGTTGCCCAACGAGTTCTTGACCGTCACCGGCGCGGTCGGCGCGGTTTCGTTGACATGAATCGCGTCGGTCCCATTGTTCGGATAAATAATGACCGGCGTCTCCGGGGCCGTCCCGTTCACATCGACCGTCCCGGCGGTATTAGGCGCCAACAGCGTCAGTAATTCGGCCGTCGCGTACGTCATCCCCCCGAAGAAGCTGCGCGTCACCAGCGTAGGGGTAAGCACATGGAAAGTGCTGAAGTTGTAAATGCTGTCATTGAGCGTGATGGCATCAATGCCCGCCTCACCATTGATCGTGATCGGGAAGAGCACGGTCGCCAGGTTTCCCGCCCCGATGGTGAAAGTGTCATCTCCATCGCCGCCGTTGATGCTGGTGGGCACGGCGTCTGACAGCACTTGAATGTCATCGGCCGCCTCGCCCGACATGACCAGGAGCGTTTCAACCGTGCCGTAGGTGGTCAACGTGCCCGGATTGCGATCGACATAGGTGTTGGTAACGATCCAGTCATGACTGCCCGTATTGGCCGAGTCGTCCACGATCAGATTGTCGACGCCGTCTCCCCCGGCGACGGTGACATCGCCATACATGTTGAGCATCGTTCCATCGCCGATCAGGATATCGTCATCACCAGCGCCGGCGTTGATATCCAGGTCGGTGGGGAGATTGAAGCCGGGGAAGTTGAACTTGCCCAGGCTATCGACGCTGATCGTGCTGTTGCCGGCGCTGGCGTCGACATCGATCATCTGGATCGACGAGTAAACCAGGTCGGCAATGATCGTCCGGCCCGACCGCTTGGTGATGTTGGTGCTGCTGATGTTGTATACATCATCCCCGGTGTCGTTCTGGTCGTTGTAGTTGATCACATCATCGCCGGCCCCGCCGTTGAGGGTAGGCACGCCGTCAATGGCGTTGTCCACGTCGCCGCTAGTGATGTCAAAGAGATCGTTGTCGCCATTTCCGTTGAGGGTGACGGCGGTGAGGGACGAAGTGCCATCGACGTTGAAGAGATCGCCAAAGGCGTTGCCATCGACGGTGAGCTCGGCCATGGAGCTGAAGGTGACCAGCCCGTTGCCGACGCTCTGGAAGGTGGTACTGGTGATGTTATAGATGGCCCCGACGAGGCCGCCTCCCGGACCATCGCGATCATCCACGTGCAGGGAATCGGTACCCAATCCGCCCGCGAGCGTGATATTACCATCGATGATGGTCAGGTCACGATTGGTCGCGCCGACGTTGAATTGATCGTCACCATCGCCGGCGTTGATTGTCAGCGTTGTAGAGGAATTCAGCGCAACGATGTCGTAGGTGTTGACCGCATCATTGCCGTCGATCACCAGCGCCTCGGTGGTGAAGTAGAGCCAGGGGCCGAAGCCGGTACGGCTGATGGAGAGGCTGCCGATGGTCCAGACACGCGTGGTGAGGTCCGATGAGTCATTCAGGTGAATCGTATCCGTGCCCTCTTCGCCGTAGATCGTCGTATTGTCGAACGTCGAATTCAGGGTGGCGCCATCGTTGGTAATTGTGTCATTGCCCGCTCCGGCGTGAATGTCGACCTGGTAACTCGCAGTGCCGGCCACAGTGATGACGTTGTTGGCGCCATTCGCGGTCAGATACAGCGCCTCGACGCCCAGGTTTGTTCTGGCGTAGGGGACTGTCGACGTTTTACTGATCCCCAGATAACTCAGGTGGTATCCATCCGCGCCCGTGTCATCGGAATCATCCATCTGCACGGAATCGAATCCATTCCCGCCGTCGATATTCACGTTTTCGAAGATATTCGTGTCAAAATCCCCTCCGCCGACGACGATCGTGTCGTTGCCGTCCCCGAGCTCCACGTTCATGGTTACGTCTGCCGGCACGTAATTGATGAACACCAGGTCCGCGCCATCGCCAGCCTCGATATGGATTGACGAGATGTCCGCGATGTTAAAGTAATGGCTCAGCGTCATGTCGGCGCCCGACCCGGGCACCGGGTTTCCGATGGCCACGTCCACTTTCAACTGGCTACCGCTCAGCGACAGCGCGATGTAGTCTGATGAATCTGCCAGGCTCCCATACACATTGCCGGTCGTCGTTCCACCGCGAATCAGCAGGTTCCCGGTGGCGGACAGGTCGGCATACGCGCTGCCATTGTGCTGCGGCTGCACGATGCTGTATGGGAACACCTCGTCGAACATACGCGCCAGCAGCAGGGATGGCAGATAGCGCCGGCCTAATTCGAAGATGGCGTTCCCCGCGTCGTCAACGCCGTAATGGGTGACGCCGCCGCGGGTGAGCTTGTTGCCCAAAACTGGTTCGGCGGTGTGGATGGGCCCATTGAAGTCGCTACCGGTGACGCCGCCGTTGTTGGAAGTGAAAAGGATGGCGACGCTGCTGGAGGTGTAATGATAAGTCCATAGCGTCCCGATATTGAACGCCGCATCAATGACACCGGTGTCGACGAACGGTGGGTTCACCCCGGCCTGGTCGGCGGCGTCGTCGAACGGAAAATCCTGATCGTCCGACATCCCCAGAAGATGGGCCATCTCGGCGACGACGACAGTAAACAGATCCGCCCGCCCCCGCGCCGGCGAGCCATTGGGCGCATCCATGGAAAACGCCTGTGTAATATTCCCCAGGAATTCGCTGTTCTCCGTAGGCGTTGAGTCCAGCCACCATCCGAGGCCGCCCGAACAATTGCTTCCCTTCTTGATGACAAAGTCCCCGTCATAGGGAATCCCCCCGTTATCGTTGCCGGTGTCGGCATACCCGCCGCAACTCACATCATCGTTGGCGTCGATGTGGACTTCGAACGCCAGATTGTTGTCCCTGCTCGGCCAGTTGAAATCCGCGATCACTTTGTCCCACGCATCGACCGCGGCATCCACCACCAGCTTGGCCATCGAGGCGTTCCCGCCAAAGGCATCGGCAAAGCCGTTCCCCGAGTCGTTGCGGTTGGTCCATACGATGTTCCCCAGCGTCTGCGCCCCGATCCCGCCCTCGGCCTGGAGCTTGCCGCCGGCCTTGGCGGCGAGATAGGCATCGACTTCGGCGGCGTGCTCGGCGTCGAGCGTCGCGGCCGCGGCCAACTGCTCCTCGGTAAAGACCTGCGGCTCGAGCAACAGCGTCGAGTCTTCCTGGAAGAACATCTGGTGTGCGGCACATAGCAGCATGCGTGCTTCCAGCGGCTCGCAACCCCTGGCCCATATGCGCTGGCGAACCGAGGAACCCCCGACTCGATGACGACCCGGGCGACGCGCGTTCAACATGATGGTGTTTTACCTAAAGCGGGATTCAAGGCAGCCTGCCGGTGAATCTATGGACGTGCCACTCCCTTAGGTGCCTCCTATCCTCCTGCTTGTACGAGACGAGCGGCCGAGCGTCAAGAAAATCTTGCTGCAACGTTCCGTTCAATCACCAGCCTCGCCATCGCGCGTGATATCGAGCCCACTGAAGGACGAAGTGGGTCAACCGTACTCTGTCTCGAGCCCGCCGATTCTGCGCGGCGCGAAACTGAAAGGTATCGGAGAAGAAAAAGCCCCCGGATGTGCATCCGGGGGCTACAGTGATTTTGACGGGGCGGCCAAAAAAAGCCCCGGGTATGCATCCGGGGTTCCAGTGATCATGCCGCGGGGCGGATGGGGCGGCCCATTTCCACCAGGAAGCGGTAGTGGGAAGCGAGTGCGCCCCAGAAGGTCTTGTGGGTGGCGTAGCGGACGCCGAATTCGCGGCAGACTTCTTCGACGACCTTGGAGAGCTGGGCGTAATGGACGTGGCAGATGCGGCTGAAGAGGTGGTGTTCGATCTGGAAATTGAGGCCGCCGAGGAACCAGCGGAGGACGGGGTTGGCGCGGGAGAAGTCGACGGTGGTTTGCACCTGGTGGATGGCCCATTCGTTGTCGATTTTCTCGCCATTGGGGGGAACGGGAACGGGCGTGGGGAAGTCGGCCTCTTCGACGCAGTGGGCGAGCTGGAAGACGACGCTGAGGACCACGCCGCTGACGAAGGCGGCGATGGCGTAGACGGCCAGGACGGCCAGAACGGGATGGAAGAGCATGGGGATGACGAAGGCCATGGAGAAGAAGCAGACTTTGCCGCCGATGAAGACCGCCAGATCGCGGCCCTTGGGGCGGGGGATTTTGTGGCCACCGATGTGGCCGGTGGCGATGTTGTAGAAGTCATCAAAGAAGTGCCACTTAATGGCGAGGAAGCCGTAGAGGATCCAGAGATAAATTCCCTGGACGCGATGAAACCAGTAGCGCTTCTGGCCGGGGGCGAGGCGGCCGAGGAATCCAACGGCGATGTCGTCGTCGTGGCCGTTGATGTTGGTATAGGTGTGGTGGATTGAGTTGTGCTTCCAATCCCAGAGGTAGGAGCTGCCGCCCATGAGGTCGAGCGTGAGGGACATCATCTTGTTGACCCACTTGCGCTCGGAGTAGGCCTTGTGGCCGCCGTCGTGCTGAATATTGAAGCCGATGGCGGCGATGGCGATACCCAGGACGATGGCGAGGGGAACGATCAGCCACCAACTGTGGACGAAGAACATGAGCATGACGTATGCGCCGACGAACCAGGCCAGGATGCTGGCGGTTTTGAAATACATCGACGGATTGTCGCGGCGTTTGCGGCCGGTTTGCTCGAAATAGGCGTCGACGCGATGGCGCAGCTCGCGGATGAAGCGGTCGCTCTTGCTGAATTTGAGCTTGGGGAGTTCATGGGGATCGGCCGTGGGTGTGGCGACGGCGGCTGGATCGGTGGCGGGCGCGGCCGGAGTGGCGGGCGGAAGTTGGTCGATCGAATCGGCGGTGAATGCCACTTTTTTATCTCCTATCTCAGCCATCGGGGGTTGGGCCACGAGGTTGAGAAGTCAATTCAGAATTTTCGGCCCCCATAAATTACTTCATCGGCTGTAAACCGGTGCAACACCTCATAAATACGGAGGTTAGGTCTATAACCGGTGCCCGCCCATCAGTAATACGATTTTGCCATCGCCATGGGCCATCACGCAATGCTGAAAATCGGCAGAATCAGGCGGAAGTCTTGCGGGCGGCCAAAACAAATAGTGATTCGGCAGCTCGAAGCTGGGCGGCGGTGGAATTGGTGGGAAGCGTGAGCTTCAGGGCCTTGCGGTTCCAGCCGAGCATGTGGCGGAAATAATCGGGGGCTTCGACGGTGTTGGCGGAGGTCAGCCGTTCGATGCGGAGGAAAGTGCCGGCTTGTTCGGCGAGTTCATAGAGGCTGGCCTCGCCGTCGGTCTTGGCCCGGCGGCGGAAGATGCCGGCGGTGATGGCCGCGTCGAGGGCGTCGGTGAGATAGACCGTCACATTTCCATCGCAAAGATCCTCGAGGGCGAAGACCTGGACGCGATATTTGCCGTCGGCGTTGAAGAACTGGATGGCCCGCTGGCCGGTGGTGCGGACGGCCTGGGGCGCCAGGCCGGCGAGAGTGGTGGCCAGTTTTTTGAAGACCTTGGCATGGTCGGCGGTCGGCTCGGCGTCACAGGTGGCAAGGTGACGCTCGATGTTGAGGCGATCACGGGCGCTGAGGGCGGCGAGGAAGGACTCAAAATCGGGCTTAACCAGTTTGGCATTTTCGGTGGGCTTTGCGGGTACGCTGGCGACGGTTCGTTCGGGCATAGTGACTTCGTCTTTCTTGGCAAAAGCTCGCGCGGGCGGCGGACATCCTTCAGCCGGCCGATCCGCAGCCCCGGCACTGTTCGCGGCTTGTTGCGAAGGGGCGACAAGAGGAGAACCAGCGGGAACGTGCGAGGCCGTTGCTTTCGGACAGATCATTATAGGCGAAAAGACGTGGAGGTTCAATGATGGCCGCTATTTGCGTCAAGCTGGCCGCAGCACGATAACAACTGGCTGTCCCATGCGTCGGAGTTTAACGATGAAAGAAAGAGAACCCCTGACGATGGCCAGGGGTTCTTTTTTTGAGAAGATGAATAAAGCGAGGGCGATGGGGCTCGAACCCACAACCTTCGGATCGACAGTCCGATGCTCTAACCAATTGAGCTACGCCCCCGTCGCTTCTGGCGTAAATTTACGCGGGTCGGCGGGGATGTCAAGGTGAGGCCGGGCGTGGCTGGCGCGGCCGCCGAGGAAGAGCCGGAAGTTGGGGGGTGGGTCGATATAATCGCCCCCATGATTCTGGCAGGGATTGATGAGGCAGGGTATGGGCCGGTGCTGGGGCCGCTGGTGGTGGGATGTTGTGTATTTGAGCTGGAGTGCGAGGAGGTGGATAAGCTGCCGTGCCTGTGGAAGCGGCTGCGGCGGGTGGCGGGGAAAAATCGCGATAAACGCGGCAAACGGATTCATATCAACGACAGCAAGATGGTCTATTCGCCGGGGACTGGGCTGAAGGAACTGGAGAAGTCGGTGCTGGCGCTTCTGGCGGCCAGTGGGGCGTGGTGTGACGATTTGCCGGCGATGCTGGCGCGGCTGGCCGGAAAAGTGGAGGTCGAGAAATACCGCTGGTATGGGCGGGCGGACGAGGAGCGGTTTCCGATCGAGCAGGAGGGGATGTCGGTGAAGCTGCTGGCCAATGTGCTGCGGGAGGAGATGGAGCGGACCGAGACGCGGTGCGTACACATGGGGGCGCGGGTGATCCTGGAGCGGCGGCTCAATGAGATGCTGGAGCAGACGCGAAATAAGAGCAGTGTTTTGTTTTCGGTGTCGGCCGAGCACCTGGATTTTCTGCTGCGGAATTTCGGCCAGCGCGGGTTGGTGATTTTTTGCGATCGCCAGGGCGGCCGGGAGCATTACGGGCACCTGCTGCGGCTGATGTTCGAGCAATGGTCACTGGAGGTGATCCGGGAGAGCGAAGGGCACAGCGAATATCTGCTGCACCGTTGCAGGCACGTGGTGAGGCTGATCTTCAAGGAGAAGGCCGAGGCGCAGTGCATGTCGGTGGCGGTGGCGTCGATGATCAGCAAATATGTGCGCGAGGCGCTGATGCGGCGGTTCAATGCGTGGTGGAGGACGGTGATGCCGGAAGTTGCGCCGACGGCCGGGTATCACACGGATGGGATGCGGTTTTTGAGGGATGTGGAGGCGAAGCGGGTGGAGCTGGGGATTGCGGATGTGGAGTTGGTGAGGAGTCGCTAAAGGAGGGTATCCAAAAAAAGAGGTCCGCTGGTGCGGACCTCTTTGAATCATGACGATGGTTCCGGGTTAGAGCTGCGCCCCGGCCAGTTCGAGGCGCATCAGGAGCAGGGCGGCGGAAAGCTGGGCGTCGACGGAGAGGGGGTCTTTGTTCTTTTTGGTGACGGCGACGGCTGCCTCGACCTTTTCAGTCTTCTCGGGAAGCGTTTCGCCCTTGGCGGGGGCCGGGGCGGCGTCGCGGAGGATGTCGAACTCCTGGCGGGCGCCCATGGCGGCGCGCATCTGGTCGGGAGTCATCTCGACCTGAACGTCGGGATCGACGCCCCATTCCCTGGAGTTTTCCTCGCGGTGAATGCACTTGCCGTTGGGGAGGTAATAGTGGCTGGTGGTCAGCTTGAGCACGGCCTGCTGCTGGCCCTGGCCGAGGGGATAGAGCATCTGCACGCTGCCCTTGCCGAAGGTGCGCTCGCCGACGATCAGGGCGCGCTTGTGGTCCTTGAGGGCGCCGGAGACGATCTCGCTGGCGCTGGCGGAATACTGGTTGACCAGCACGATGATCGGCGTGCTGACCTCTTCGCGGTTGCGATGGGCCCTGGTCTCGGTGGGCTGATTGGGCGAATCGGGGCGATCGGGACGGGTGCTGACGATGGTGCCGTCGGTGATGAACTTGTCCACGACGTCGGTGGCGCTGTTGAGCAGGCCGCCGGGGTTGTAGCGCAGATCCAGGAGGATGCCGCGTGCGCCGGAGCGAGTCATGTCGCTGATGGCGCGGGCCAGGTCATCGCTGGTGGTCTTGGTGAAGTTGGTGAGGCGGATGTAGCCGATCTTGTTGTCGGGATCGATGAAGTAATCCCAGCCGCCGCCGGGGCGATGGATCCAGCCCTTGATGCTGGCGACCTTGATGGTGTCGCGAATGAGCGTGTAATCCTTGACGACGCCCTTGGTGTCCTTGATGGTCAGCTTCACGGGCGTGCCCGGGGGGCCGGTGATCTGTTTGACGGCCTGGTTGAGGCTGATCCACTTGGCGGCTTTGCCTTCGATGTGGGTGATGATCCACTCGGGCTTGATGCCGGCCTTGTAGGCGGGGCTGTCTTCGAGCGGGCTGACAACCTTGAGATTGCCGCCGTCATCGGTCTGAATCTGAATGCCGACGCCGGAGAACTCGCCCTTGGTGGTCTTCTGGAATTCCTCCCAGTCGCTGGGCCAGATGATGTTGGAGAACGGGTCGAGGGCGGCGAAGGCGCCGTCGGCGAATTCACTGACCAGGACTTCTTCGGGAAGGTCGATGGTCTTTTCATTGAGGTCGCGGAGCTCACGGAGGAGGTCGCGGACATCGCCCTCATCCTTGAAGGCGTCGCCCTTTTCAGCCTTGGCGATTTTGCCATCGATGTAGCCGAGCATCTGGCTGCGCTTGTTGGTGTCTTTGAGACCGGCGAAGGCTTTTTCGAGTGCGGGGGTGGTGAGGACAATGCGCAGGCCGCCGAGGCCGCCGAGCATGGTCTTCTGGTAGTTCACATCACGAAAGTAATTGGCGCGGGCGTTGAAGAGGGCGTTCTCGAGCATGTCCATGTGGACATCGCGGAGGGTTTCGCGCCAGTCGATGCGGTTGGCGTTCTCGGCCTCTTCATCGAGGGCGGGCTTGGTGGTCGGCTGGGTGGTGGGCTTGAGGAGTTGTTCAACTTCCTCGCGCTCCTTGCCATCGACATCCTGAATCTTCTTTAACTCGGCCGGAACATAGAGGGCAAGCAGGCGAATGCGGCGAGTGCAGGTTTTGAGGTGCTCCTTCCACTCGACGCTGTCGGACTCGATGGTGGAGAGCTGCGAATAGAGCCGCAGGGCTTTGAGCCACTGCTCGTTTTGCTCATATTCGCCGGCCACTCGCTTGGCATCGGTCAGCAGCTTCTCGGCCCAGGGCTCCTTGCGGAAGGCTTCCTTGTCGTCGGCGAGCAGGTAAGCGCCTGCGGCGACTTCCATGGCGTAGGGCAGCTTGCTCTTGTCCTGAAGGAGATGGACATCCTTGACGGCCTTGTCATATTCCTTGTGGCGCTCGGTTTTGAAGACCTGACGCTGTTGCTCGAACTGGCGGGTCCAATCGGCCATCTTCATGGTGACCGGGTCTTTGGTGATCTCGGCCGCCTGGGCGAGGTAGTCGTTGGTGAGCTCGAACTTGCCGGCCTTGAGGGCCTGGAAGGCTTTGCTCTTGAGCTGGTCGGCCTCGGCCAGTTTTTCGGGAAGCGGCTGGACGGCCGACGCGTTTTGCGCGGCCGGGGCATCGGCGAAGAGGCGGGTGCCGATAAAAGAGGAGGTGGCGATGGAGAGAAGAAGAATGAGAGTGCTAAGTCGCTTGATCTTCATAGGTTGTCTCTACTGAAACGACGCATCCCACGGTGGTTACAGTGACCTTCAACGGGGATTGTACCATATCTTACGTCAGGGACGGGGCAAAGTTACAAGGCCACAGAAAAATGTGGTGTGTCGGTGCCAAACTTGCAGCGGGCACGCCTGAGGTGACGGTTATAGGGGGTGGCGATGGGGTTGCGGAGTTGGGAGGGCGGTGTGCAATTGTAGTGAACATTCAGGTATAAAGAGGGATCACTTCAAAGGCACAGAGCATGCGCAGCGTGCAGCGATGGTCGAAGGAAGCAATTCTGGAGGCGCTGCGCGCGCGGCATGAGAGGAAGGAGAGCCTGGCGTGGGTTGACATGCCTGGGGGACTGGTGCAGTCGGCGGCAAATCGATTCGGGGGATACAGCAAGGCGATTGAGGCGGCGGGGCTGAATTATGACTCGGTTCGCCTTTATCGGAAGTGGGACAGGGAGTCCGTGGCCGCGGAGATCAGGAGGCTGTATGCCGCGGGGGTGGAGATGAGCACGAAGGGGATTCGGGATAATTCAATTCCGCTGCTGGGGGCGATTCGCGCGCATTTTGGATCGATGGCGGAAGCGATGGAGGAGGCGGGAGTTCCGTATGAAGGGCCGAAGTCGTGGGGAAAGATTGAGGTGTTCGACAAGTTGTTAAAATTGCACCAGCGTGGGGAGGATTTGTCGGCCAGCTCGTTGAGGCAGCGTGATAGCAGGTTGTATGAGTCGGCGCGAGCGGCGTTTGGGAGTTATCAGCGTGCGATTGAAGTGTTGGGTTTGGATTACCGGCAGGTCAGTAAGCGGACAACATGGGACAAGGCGAGCGTTATCGCGGAATTCCGAAGGCTGGCGAAGGAGGGGATGCGGCCGCGGGTGAGTGAGTTCATGAAACATGCGCCACGGTTGGTGGGGGCGGCGGTGAAACAGTTTGGAACGTTCGTGAAGGCGATCAAGGCCGCGGACATTGGATATCAGCCGCGGCCGCTGTGGACCCGCAAGCTGGTGGTGAAGCGACTGCGGGAATTGCACAGGGCAGGAGAGGATTTGTGGGCCGCAGCGCTGAAACGACAGCAGGGCGGGCTGTACGCGGCGGCGAAGAAGTTCTTTGGTTCATATTCCAAGGCGCTGAAGAAGGCGGGAATCGATCCCGCAGAGGTGGCGCGGACCGAGCGGATGCGGAATGGGGGCTGGTGCAAGGAATCGATCGTGGCAGCGCTGCTTGAGAGGCAAAAGAAAGGGGAGGGGCTGGGACGCGGCAAGGTTCCGGTCCACCTGAAAGATGCAGCCCGGTGGCATTTTGGAAGTTACCGGAAAGCGGTCGAGGCGGCGGGGGTGAATTATGATTTGATATGCCAACGGCGCTTGTGGGACAGGGGATCGATTCCCAAGAAGCTGATGGAGTTACACGAGCAGGGTGAGGATTTATCGGCCAAAAGCATGCATGAGAAACATGGTGGGCTGATGATGGCCTGTTGGCGGGAATTTGGGTCGTATCAGAAGGCGGTCGAGCACGCGGGGCTGGATTACGCGGAGATTTCCCAGGCATTCCGCTGGGACAGGGAGACGGTTCTTGGGAAGTTGCGGGCGCTGGCAGAGGAGGGGGTGGATATGAGTTACATGGCATTAAAGGCGAGCCATCCGCGTCTGCTCGAAGGAGCCAAGCGGGTCTTTGGGAGGTATCCGGATGCGCGGGTGGCGGCGGGGGTAGGTCCGGCGCCGCTGACGCGTTGGGACCGGGAAAAGATCGTGAAAGAGCTTGAGAAACTCCACAGCGATGGTGAAAACTTGGCGGTGTCGCACATGAGTCGGAACCATCCAGCGCTGCTGGATGCGGCAACGCATCATTTCGGCTCGTTCGCGGAAGCCGTGCAAGCGGCGGGATTGAACTATGATGAAATCCGCCTGGCGCGGGCATGGACGCGGGAGACGATTGCGAAGGAGCTGGCGGCGTTGGATGAGAAGGATGTGGATTTGCGATCGGGCGCGCTCAGGGCCGGGCATGCGAATCTTCATCAGGCGGCATATAAGCACTTTGGCTCGTACGCGCTGGCGCTGAACGCGGCGGGGGTGGTTTATCCGCCGAAGAAGCCGCTGGCGGGCTGGGCGAAGTCGCGAGTTTTGGAGATGCTGCGTGAGCTGCACGAGGCGGGCGAGGATTTGCGCTATGCGTCGATAAAGAAGAAGGAATCGTCGCTGTTTTTTGCAGCGCGGTACTATTTCGATTCGTACATTGGGGCGGTGAAGCGGGCGGGATTGGATTATGAGGCGATTGTGAGGGAGCAATTGCATGGGAAGAAGAAGTGGAAGAAGGTGGAGAGGGTGGAGGGGAAAAGATAAAGGGGCGAGGTAGGCCTCGCCCCCACAGGCTTGATTGTCGGGCAGAGTGCCCGGTGGGATGTCGGGTAGGAGTGCCCGACACACGCGTCAGCCACGAGGGGCTTGGGGCACATTGATCTGGTAGACCTTTGCCCCGTCGCGGACCATGCACCCTTCGGGCAGCGCCAGGTAGCGGCGGAGATTCTGGTTGGTCTTGGCCAACTCAAAGTACTTATCGCTGAACTGCTCCACCTGCTCGGCCTTTTTCTCATCGTCAGGAGTCACCGTCGGATCAGTCCAGCGGCCGCTCCGCTTGAACAGTGCTTTGTTGCCGACGACCTGGCAGCCGTACTCGACGTGGTAGACGCCTTTGGCATCGTTCCAGCCCTGAGTGCCACCGAGGGCGAAGCGCTGCTCCTGCAATTGCTTCTTGGCCAGGCGAAGCTCAACCCCGGCCTCGCCACTCGTGGCTCGTGCCAGGCCCTCTTCCTTCTCGAAGACCTCTTCGCGCAGGCGCACGGCGTTGGCGGCGGGGGCATTGAGATTGGTGCGCTCATCGGCGAGGAAGGCGGTGTAGGGAGTGAGAATGCCGTGCTTGGTGCTGAGGCGGACCAACTCGTCGAGAAGTTCCTGATTCTTACCCTTGAGGTCCAGCTCGTTGATGATGTCGCCGACGCGGCGGGTGGCCCAGAGTTTTTCGACGAAGGCGTAGGTCTCATCGGAGTTGGGGGCGGCGAGGGTGGCGGGGAATTCGAAGGTCTGAGCCTGGTCGCCGATCCGACCGCTGAGGTGGATGGTGGTGGGGCCGGCGGTGCGATAGCGGCCGACGGCGATGATCTGGCCGCCGGCGAAGAGGTCGGGGAGGATCTGGGGGTAGAGGCGATTGACGTCGATGTTGGCGAGTGCGAGGTGAATGTCGGTCATGACGGGGGCGGTCATTCGGCCGTAGAACTTGGCGACGGAAGCTTCGATGTCCTGGTTGGGTTTGACGTATTCGCTGGTGCCGGAGTTTTCGGTGGAGAGGCGATCGAGGAGGCGGGCGTTGACGTCGAAGCCGACGCCGAAGGCGAAGAGGCGGAGGTGGGACTTGTTGGCAGCGCGGGCGTTTTCGGCGATGGCGGCCTCGCGTTTTTCGCCGGCGGTGGGGAGGCCGTCGGTGAGGAAGATGAGGTAGGAGGGGCGGCCGGTTTCGCCGATCAGGCTCATGGCGCGCTTGAGAGCGCCATCGATGTTGGTGGAGCCGCCGTCGTGGATGGAGTCGATGTAGCGGAGGGCTTGGGCGCGGGTTTGGTCGTCGCATTTCTGAAGCTCGGGTTTGAAGGTATCGACTTTGTCGTCGTAGGCGATGATGTTGAAGGTGTCGCCGTCGCGGAGATTGTTGAGGACGAACTTGAGGGCGTTGCGGGCCTGCTCGATCTTCTTGCCGGCCATGCTGCCGGATTTGTCGATGCAGAAGATGACGGTTTTGGGGGTGATTTTGTCGGTGGAGGCTTTGACTTCGGGGGCGGCGAGGAGGAGGAAGTAGCCATCTTCCTTTTCGTTGGGCTTGTAGCTGAGGACGGATGCGCCGACGGGTTTTTCGGAGAGGGTCCAGAGGATGCGGAAGTCGTCGGCGGGTTCGATGTTGTCCTGGGAGAAGCGGACGATGGCCGAGTTGTCGGTGGGGCGGTCGATGGCGGCGGAATAGTTGGGGCTGAAGACGGATTTGATGCGGCCGGGGCTTTCGAGGCGCATGGTGAGCTCGAGTTTTTCGATGGGCTTGCCGGAGAGCTTGCCGGGGGCGAGGGGGAAGAGGAATTCGGTCAGATCGTGATCGCGGCGGCAGAGCATGGTGTAACGGAGGGTGACTTTGCGCTCTGCGCCGGGAGGGAGGGGGAAGACTTGCGTTTGGAGCGCGCCGTAGCCGACGTATTCGAGGAGGGCGGGATCTTTCTTGCTGCGGACGATGCTTTCGTAGATGTGGTCGGCTTCGTCTTTGGGATAGAGCTTGGCGGGGAATTCCTTGCCATCAACGAGGAGGGTGAATTGGCTGATGATGGCGTCGGGAGGGATGGGGAAGAGGTAGGAGACATTTAATTGGGCGCTGGAGGGGTTGTGGAAGACCTGGGAGAGCTGGACTTCGGCCACCTGATCCTTGATGGTGGCGTCGATGGTGACGTTTTTGATGTTATAGGAGCCGGAAACCCGCACTCGCTCCTCGGGGATCATTATTCCCTGGGCGTGGGCGAGAATTGGGGAGAGAAGGATGATGAGGGCGGCGATGGATTGAGAAATCAGCTTCATAAGAATCTCCGTTTTTGCAGTTAGATGGCGGAGGGGGGGAAAGGTTTCCGGGTGTTACAAAAGGGTTACGCAGGAGCAGAAATGACGAATGACGAAAGACCAATGACGAAGGAATGTCGAATGACGAATGACGAAAGCCCCCTCACCCTGGCCCTCTCCCCCGAGTACGGGGGCGAGGGGAAAGAGGTCAGTACCGACGCGAGGGGAAGCAGGGGAGTGCGGGACGAGGCGGAAGATTCTCATTCCGTGGCGGCCTGGACTTTGACGGGGACCTGGAGGGTTTGGTTGCCGCGGCGGATGGTGAGGGTGAGGGTGTCGCCGGGGTGGTAGCGCTGGAGGGTGGCTTCGAATTCGGCGGCGCTTTTGACGATTTTGGTGTCGACCTTCTGGATGATGTCACCGGGGACGATGCCGTCGCGGGTGCGTTCGGTGCGGCGGAGGCCGGCCGAGGCGGCGGGGCTGTTGGGGAGGATGTCGAGGATGAGCACGCCTTCGACGCCCAATTGGCGGGTGATGCGCAGGCCGACGCGGTCGTTGACGATGACGCCGATGGTCATGGAGGCGACGCGGCCGGTGCGGATGATCTGGGGAACGACGCGCTGGACGGTATCGACGGGGATGGCGAAGCCGATGCCGGCATAGGCGCCGCTGGGGGAGTAAATGGCGGTGTTGACGCCGATGAGGCGACGCCAGGAGTCGAGGAGGGGGCCGCCGGAATTGCCGGGGTTGATGGCGGCGTCGGTCTGGATGACATCCTCGATGGGGCGATCGGTGACGGAGCGGATGGTTCGGCCGAGTGCGGAGACGATGCCGGTGGTGAGGGTCTGGTCGAGGCCGAAGGGATCGCCGATGGCGAAGACTTTCTGGCCGACCTGGAGATCGTTGCTGGCGCCCACGCGGATGGGGGGGAGTTTTTCCTTGGGAGCGCGGATGCGGATGACCGCCAGGTCGTTGTCGGGAGAGACGCCGACGAGGTCAGCGCGATAGGTGCTGTGGTCGGAGAGGGTGACGGTGGCGGAGGCGTTGGCCTGGACGACGGGGAGGACGACGTGGAAATTGGTGACGATGTGGCCGGCATCATCCCAGATGAAACCAGAGCCGGTGCCCTGGGGAATTTCCTGGGCGTTGCGGGTCCAGAAATCGACGCGGGCGGCGGTGGTGATGAAGACGACGGAGGGGCTGGCTTCCTTGAAGAGGTCGATGGTGGCCTGTTCATCGGCGGCCAGATCGCCGCGCGGAGCGATCGGGCGGGGATCGACGGCGGGGGTGCCGTGGTTGAAGAAGAAGCGCCAGACGAGGAGAGCGGCGATGCCGATGAGGAGGAGGGTGATGAGGGGGGAGAAATTGCGGCGGGGGGCGAGATCGGGAGGGGGGTAGTAGGGGTCCATGGGAGAGTATTGTGGAAGGGCGGGGGAGGATTGACAATTGTCCAATTGGCATGCAACGAAACGGCGGCTGAAGCCGCCCCTACGGTCGCAAGCGGAAGGTAAGTTATTGCGGCACGTGGCGGCCGGGTTTTAGGAGGGAGATTTTTACTTTTTCGCTGGGCATGAGCTTGCCGGCGTTGATGCGTTCGTCGGGGTCGAAGGAGTGTTTGACGGCCTGGAATTGGTTCATGGTGGGTTCATCAAACTGGTAGGGCATGATGTGGATTTTTTCGACGCCGACGCCGTGTTCGCCGGTGACGGTGCCGCCGATGTCGATGCAGTATTTCAACACTTTTTCGGCGGCGGCGAGGGTATTTTGCACCTGCTCCTGGTCGCGGTCGTCGTACATGAAAATGGGGTGGACGTTGCCGTCGCCGGCGTGGAAGACGTTGGTGATGGCCAGGCCGTGTTCCTTGCCGATTTCGTCGATGCGCTGGAGGACTTCGGCGAGTTTGCTGCGGGGGACGCAGGCATCCTGTGTGCAGTAGGAGTGGGAGACCCGGCCGATGGCGCCGAAGGCGGATTTGCGGGCTTTCCAGAGAGCAGCGCGGCGGGCGGGGTCGGAGGAGGTTTGGCCGGAGATGGGACTGTGGGAGTCGCAGATGGCGCAGACTTCTTTGGTCTGAGCGTCGAGGAGGGATTCGATGCCATCGAGCTCGATGAGGACCATGGCCTGGGCAGCGCGGGAGAAGCCGAAGTGGAAGGCATCTTCGACGATCTGGATCATGGAGCCATCCATCATTTCCATTGCGGCGGGGAGGTGGCCGGCGGCGATGATGTCGGAGACGGTGTTGCAGGCGTCGGCGGTGGTGGAATAGAAGGCGATGATGGTGCGGAAAGAGGTGGCTTTGGGGACGAGTCGGACCCAGAGGGAGGTGATGATGCCGAAGGTGCCTTCGTGGCCGCAGATCAGGCCGGGGAGGTCGAAGGGGCCGCCCTGGTATGCGCCGTTGTGGCCGCCGACCTGGATGATTTCTCCGGAGGCGAGGACCATTTCGAGGCCGAGGATGTGGTTGGAGGTGACGAAGTCTTTGAGGGTGTGGATGCCGCCGGCGTTGGTGGAGGCGTTGCCGCCGATGGAGCTGGCGCGCTGGCTACTGGGGTCGGGGGCGAAATGGTAGGGGTTGGCGATGGGGGTGGATTTTTTGGGAGTCGCGAGGGCTTGGCCGGCCATGGAGTCAACGGGGTCGAAACTGGGAGAGGTCAGGGCGGGGGGGTCTTGCGCGGAGAGGGAGGCTTCGACTTCCAGGGGGATTTGGGCCGCGGCGTCGGAGAGAGCGGTGTTGCGGACGCCGGCCTGGACGTGGGCGACGCGGTTTTCGAGGTCGATGGTGAGGATCTTGTTGAGCTTGACGGTGGAGACGATGACGCCGTTGTCGAAGGCGACACAGCCGCCGGCCAGGCCGGTGCCAGTGCCGCGGGGGACGATCTGGGCATCGTGTTTGATGAGGATGAGGATGACTTTCTGGATTTCTTCGGTGCTGGTGACGAAGACAACGGCGGCGGGGCGGGCGTGGGCGATGGTGAAGCCGTCGGATTCGTAAACGAAGAGCTCGGCGGGATCGGTGATGACGCGGTCGGAGGCGGTGGCGGCGATGAGATCGGAGATGAGGGCGGGGCGGTTCATCTATCGAGAGGGTACGCGCGCTGGGGGGGAATGGAAAGCATTGTTGGACACTGGCGGGCAAGCCGCCAGTGGCACAGAAATGCGGCGATTTGCGCGAGCGTGGTCGTGGACAAATGGCATTTTTCCGTCATAATGCCCGCCTCATTTACCTAGAAAGAAAGGATCAGCCATGGCAGAAGATGTTCCACAGCAGGCGGAAGGGCAACAACAGGGGGTGCAGGTGCTGCTTGATGAGCGGGAGTTGAAGACGACGTACACGAACGCGTATCGGATTCACACAGCGCCGGAAGAAGTCGTGATCGATCTGGGCTTCAACATGGCGAATCCGAATAATCAGGGCCAGCAGCAGCAACAGCAGTTGTTGTTCAAGGTGACGGACCGGGTGATCATGACGTATGTGAATGCCAAGCGGCTGGCGATGTCGCTGGGGCAGTTGATCAAGCGGTATGAGCAGCAGTTTGGGGAATTGCCGCTTCAGCCGGGGCAGAGGAAGTAAATTCGGTTGGATGAAATAGAAGTGTGGGCGAGGCGGAGGATGCCTCGCCCTCTCTTATGCGCGCACAGGGCCGAAGATTAAACACGAAGGCACCAAGGCACGAAGGTCAACTATTCGTAGTGCGCGGATTGCAGGAGGGGAGCATAGGGATTTGTTTTTTTAAGAGAATAAGAGAATGAGATGAGCTTGCAAATCGTTGCACGCGAGGACGGGGCGTGGCTTCGTGAGCTTCGTGGTGCATTTTCAACTTCCGGTGTCCATTTTGATGACGCCGCGCTGGCGTTTGACGGCGATGACGCGCTGCTTGAGGTTTTCGAAGAGGGGGCGGGGGTTGGGGACGCCGTTGAGCTCGAGCTTTGGGGTGGTGTCGTCGTGGGAGAGGATGGTGATGTCGCCGGTGTTGACGAGGCGGTCGATGAGGGACTGGTGGAACTTGATGTCCTCGACGTGCCAAAGTTCGAGGGTGTCGATGGACTTGGAAAGCAGGCCGCGCTCATAGTCGATGCGGTAGTTGGTGATGCGGTAGCGGATGGTGCGGATGAGGATGAAAGGGATGAGGAGGCAGATGAGGGCCAGGCCGATGAAGATGAGCCAGACCCAGGGGCGCATGGGGAACCAACTGAATCTCTGATTCAGGATGGGGATGGCGACGAGGATGGCGGCGATGATGGCGAAAATGAAGAGGCGGCCGAGATCGCCGCGGAGAAGGGGGGAACCTTCGAAGTAAATCTGTTCGCGGTCGTCGGCGGGTTTGTGGGGATGTTCAGGTTCTTCGCGATCGGTTGTGCTTTGGTCGCTCATAAGATCCTCGCAGGATGTCGGGCAAGAGTGCCCGACCTACCGGGATCACGGGCGAGGCGCCCGTGCCACAGTTGGGGTCTGTTACGTTTCGGTCAATTGCTGGATTCGGTGCCACATGGGATCGGGGACGGGGACGACGCTGAGGCGCGAGTTGCGGATCAGGTCCCAGCCTTTGAAGGCGGGGTCGGATTTGATGGTGTCGAGTGTGACGGGGGATTTTAGTTTGGATTTGGGTTTGAGATCGATGACGGCGAGGCGTTCATCGGCTTCTTTCGGATTGGGGTAGGGGTTGGAGACCAACTGGGCGAGGCCAACGACCTGTTTTTGATTTCCGGTGTGATAGATGAGGGCGAGGTCGCCTTTTTTCATGGTGCGGAGGTGTTTGAGAGCCAAGGCGTTGGTGATGCCGTCCCAGGTGGTCTTCTTGTCGCGCACGAGATCATCCCAGGAGTAGCAATCGGGTTCGGACTTCAGGAGCCATTGGGCCATGATGGTTGGTTTGGATTACATGACAGTGCGCGGGCCGGGGGTGGCGGCGGAGGGGCCGGGGCCGTTGGGTTGATCGGAGATTTTGCTGCGGATGGCATCGGAGACTTTGCGGAGGAGATCGACGAACTCGACCTGGGCCATATTGAGGGCTTTGATCTTCAGGTGAGAGGCGAGTTGGGCCTGGAGGGTTTCGAGCTGATGGCGCTGGGCGTCGGAGACGGGCATGCCGGTCTCTTCCTGGCGGGCGAGAGTCATGAGCTGGCGGTTGAAGTCGTTGAGCAGGCGGGATGCGTCGGGATCTTCGGCCAGGGATTTTTGGGCGTGTTTGTATTTGTCGATGGCGGGGTGCTGGGCGACCATCTGGCCGAGTTTGTCGGCGGCGTCCATAATCTGCTGAGTATCGACGGGCATTGTGTTCCTTTAGAAGGTGTCGGGATAGGATCATAGCGGGGGGCGGAAGTTTATGTAATGGAAGCTACAGGCGGCAATTGAAATGACCAATGGTCAATGCCCAATGACCAAAGAATGACGCAATGACCAAAGACCAAGAGCGATACTCGCGCCAGATTCTGCTGCCGTGGATTGGCGGACGGGGGCAGCAGAGGCTGGCGGCTGCGCGGGGGG
>DASYUA010000159.1:0-2570 GCA_036001665.1 Tepidisphaeraceae bacterium | reverse complement strand
CGTGTGCGCTGGCGGAGGGGACGAAGTTTTTGGATGGGAGCGTGCAGGGAAAGATTTTGATTCAGAATGGGTGCGAGGTGGCGGGGTTGATGGCGCGGGCGAAGTTGGGTGGGGAGGAACTCGGTGCCGGATATGATCTGGTGATTGCGCCCAAGGCCGATTCGGTGATGATAAGAAGGCATGAGAAGAAGGGGGTGAAGGTGCTGGCGGCGGCGGGATTGCCGATTGAGAGTGGAGCGTGGTATGGGTTGAAGTTGGAGGTTAAAGGGCCGCGGATTGTGGGGTATGTGGATGGGAAACGGGTGCTGGTGGCGGAGGACCCGGCGCCGCTGGGAGAAGGGGAGGCGGGCGTCAGAGTCTGGGGGGCGGCGATGGCGATTGAGGGGATGGCGGTTTGGCGTGGCGGGAATGCGGAGCCGGTTTATGATGGGAGGAATTGGGGAGCGAGAGAGAAGGCGCTGGCGGCGCTTGGAGTCGTGTTGTTCAACTTGAATGAGTTTGTGTATGTAGATTAGGAAGAAGAAATCAGAATTCAGAATTCAGAAGCAGAGTTGAACGCAGATGACGCAGATTTGCGCAGATCAGAGGAAGAGAATAAAATGAGCAATGCCAGTCAATTTTGTGGACGGACGCGCAGGGAGTTCCTGTGGGAGATGGGGGCGGGATTTACCGGTGTGGCGCTCAGTGCGCTGTTGCAGAAGGATGGATTCGCGTTTGGTGCACCGGCGCAGGCGACCCCGCTGGCGCCGAAGCAATCGCATTTCCCGGGGAAGGCGAAGGCGTGCATTTTTCTGTTCATGTACGGCGGGCCTTCGCAGATGGATTTGTTTGATTACAAGACGAAGTTGCAGGAGAGCGATGGCAAGTCGATCGATATCGAGATTCGCCGCGGGTCGATTCAGAAGCAGACAATACTGGGGTCGAAGCGGAAATTTTCGCAGCATGGGGAATCGGGGCTGTGGATATCGGATGCGCTGCCCCATCTGTACCAGCACGCCGACAAACTGGCGGTGGTCAAGTCGCTGTACGCGGATTCGTTCGCGCACGGGTCGGCCATGATCCAGATGAACAGCGGCCGGATTTTGCAGGGACATCCAGCGCTGGGGGCGTGGATGGGATATGGGCTGGGGACGAGAAACGAGAATTTGCCAGGCTTTGTGGTGATGCTGGATCCGCGGGGCGGGCCGATCAGCGGCGCGGCCAACTGGTCGAGCGGGTATATGCCGGCCGCGTATCAGGGGACGGTTTTCAGGTCGGCGGGGCAGCCGATTTTGAACCTCGCGCCCGGCGGTGGAATGACGGCGAAGATGCAGCGGGAGCAGATTGATGTGGTCGGGCAGCTCGATGCGGAGCACCTGGCGGATCGGCCGGGATATTCGGAATTGCAGGCGCGAATTGCCTCGTATGAGCTGGCGTTTCAGCTTCAAACCTCAGCGCCGGAGGCGCTGGATATTTCGCAGGAGGATGAACGGACGCGGGAGATGTATGGATTGAATGACGCGGCGGCGGGGCATGCGCTGTCATTGGGGCCAGCGCCGTTTGGCAGGCAATGTTTGATCGCCCGAAGGCTGGTCGAACGCGGTGTGCGATTCGTGCAGATTTATTCGGGCGGCGGGCATCAGCAGCAGAATTGGGATGCGCACAATGGCATCGAGGAGAATTTGAAGATCCATTGTCCGGAGATCGACAAGCCGATCGCAGCGCTGCTGGCGGATTTGCAGCAGAGGGGATTGCTGGAGGAGACGCTGGTGGTGTGGGGTGGGGAGTTTGGCCGGCAGCCGGTTTCACAAGGGAGCCTGGGGCGGGATCATAATCCGAAAGGGTTTACTTATTGGCTGGCGGGAGGGGGAGTGAGGGGCGGGACGAGCTATGGGGAGACGGACGAATTGGGGCATGAGGCGGTGGCGAACCGGCACCATATCCGGGATTTGCACGCGACGATTTTGCATCTAATGGGGTTGGATCACCACAAACTGACTTACTTCTATGGGGGATTGAATCAGAGGCTGACGGGAGTGATTCCGGCCGAGCCGATTCGGGGGATCATCGCCTAGCGGAAACAGCATGGCCACGCGAAGTCGCGTGGCCATGGCACACCCATTCATTTGCGGTGGCTGTGGGATTACGGTTTTACTTCGTCATAGCTGGCGGGGACGGGGACCCAGCGATCGGAGAAGCGAAGACCGGTGTGGAAGCCGCTGGTGCCGGGGTGGAAGTTGATGATGCCGTTGGTGCCAAGGGTCAGCGTATTTTTGAGGGAGATCATCGAGCCGTACATATTCAGGTCGGAGCTGCCTTGGACGTTGATGCGGTCGCCGACGACGTTGCCGGAAATCGCATTGAAGTTGCCGGTGAATTTGACGTCAAAGCCGGGGGCGATCACGAAGGAGCCGCCCATCTGGCGGAGCTCGTGGAACTGGGGCAGATCAGGAAGGGTTTCCAGGCCGCTGGTGGAGTTGCCGCTGCCGGTGAAGGTCAGCACGTTGGTGAGGAGGGTGCCGATGCCCAGGTTGTCGGTGGCGACGACGCCCTGAATGTTAACACCGCCATTGAAAGTGACCCTGTTGGGC
>DASYUA010000158.1:0-10135 GCA_036001665.1 Tepidisphaeraceae bacterium | reverse complement strand
CACTCGCTTTGCCGCCTGGCACAATGAGGAAGAAATTTTTGTCCTCGATCCGGCCCGACAATGACCCAGTATGTCATTCGCCGCCTGCTCTTCGGCGTCATCCTGATTTTTCTCGCGTCGATCGTCTCCTTCACGATCCTGCGCCTCTCGCCGGGTGAACCAGGAGCCATGGAGCTCGACCCGCGCCTCAGCCAGCAATACCTCGATGAATACAAGCGCATCTTCGGCCTCGATCGCCCCGCGTGGAAACAATATCTAAGCTGGCTGGGCGGTGTGGTCCACGGCGATCTGGGAATGAGCATCCAGTTCAAGCAGCCAGTTTCGAAACTGGTCGGGAGCCGCCTGGGCGCTACGCTGGTGCTCAACATCATCACGCTGATTTTTACCTGGGCCGTGGCCATCCCACTGGGGACCTGGGCGGCCGTCCATCAGTATAAATTGTCAGACAAGCTCATATCCGTCCTCAGCTTCGTGGGAATGAGTCTGCCGGGATTTTTTCTGGCGCTGGTTCTCCTCTGGCTCTTCGCCAGCCGGTCCAACTGGCTTCCGCCGGGAGGACTCACCGATCAACTTCACCACGAGCAGATGAACATCGCCCAGAAGCTGGCCGATTATTCGCGGCATCTGGTGATTCCAGTGGTGGTGCTCACGTTCGGCGCATTGGCCGGCCTTCAGCGCATCACCCGCGGAAATCTGCTGGAGACGTTGCGGCTCCAGTACGTCACCACCGCCCGCGCCAAAGGGCTCAGCGAGAGGAAAGTGGTTTACAAACACGCCCTCCGCAACGCGATCAACCCCCTGGTCACGCTGCTGGGATTTGAATTCGCCGCGCTCTTCAGCGGATCAGCACTGCTGGAGATCGTCCTGAATTACCCGGGAATGGGCCAGTTGCTCCTGGAGTCGCTGCGCTCCAAAGATCAGTTTCTGGTGATGTCTCTCTTTCTGATTGGAAGCGTCTTGCTGGTGTTGGGCAACCTGCTGGCCGAGATTCTGCTGGCCTGGCTCGACCCGCGAATCAGCCACACGTGAACTCTACTCATGAATGATCCGGTGGAAACCATCATCGCACTCGATCCAACCAAAGCGCCGCCGGGCGCGCAAGACGAGGTGCGCGAAATCATCGAAAGCCCGGCCCGCCTCGCCTGGCGCCGCTTCAAGCGCCACAAACCGGGCATGGTCGGCCTGGCCGTGATCATTCTTCTCGGATTGATGGCCGTCTTCGCCGGGTTCATTGCTCCCTACGACTATGAAAACGAAGTCCGCGACCTTCTCTGGGCGCCCCCGACACGGCTGCATTTCAGCGATGGCAACGGCTTTTCCTGGCGGCCGTTCATTCATCCCTTCACGATGGAGTTTGACGAAAATCTCAACGTGGTGCGAAAGGAAGATGTGACCCGGCGCTGCTACGTGCGATTCTTCGTCAAGGGCGATCCGTATCAATTGCTGGGCATCATTCCCGCCAGAGTCCGCCTCTTCGGCGTCGATCCGGTGCAGAGCACATCCGACCAGCCATCCTATTCCCGCATCTATCTGATGGGCGCTGACATCTCCGGCCGCGATGTCTTCTCCCGCGTCTGCTATGGCGCACGCATTTCCATGACCATCGGCCTCGTCGGCTCCCTCTTCGTGCTCATCATCGGTCTGGCCATGGGCGGGAGCATGGGATATTTCGGCGGCCGCGTCGATGATGTCCTCTACAACTTTAGTCAGATGGTGATGCTCCTGCCGGGCTTTTACCTCCTGCTTATGCTTCGCTTCATGTTTCCGGCCGACATGAATTCCGTCAGCGTCTACTTCGCCGTCATCCTGATTTTGTCCCTGGTCGGTTGGCCGGGATTTGCTATCGTCATTCGCGGAATGGTCAAATCGATCCGCGGCATGGATTTCGTCCAGGCCGCCCGCGCCATCGGCCTGCACAACGGCCGGATCATCGGCCGGCACGTCCTGCCCAATACGCTCGGATACGTCGTAGTCGCCACGACGCTGCGGATTCCCGGATATATTCTGGGCGAGTCCGCCCTTTCCGTTCTCGGTTTGGGAATCATGGAACCCACGCCCTCGTGGGGAAACATGCTCAATAAGGCCATGAACATCGTCGAGCTCAATCAGCATCCCTGGGTGCTCTGGCCGGGTGTGTTTATTTTCCTGGCGGTAATTGCCTTCAATCTCGTCGGCGACGGCCTGCGCGATGCGGTCGATCCGCGGATGCATAAGACATGATCTTCTTCCCCAGGCGCAGTGGGGCAGCTAACATCTGATACGCCGATGCGAAAAGTGAAATGGATTTTCTTCGTCTATGTCGGGATCGTGGCCATCCTGACGGTGGGGCTGGGGGTTTCGCTCTCGATCAGCCAGCCGCGCGATCCACAGACGCTTTACAGCGTTTACCTGGCCAATTTGAAGTCGCTCGATCCGGCGGTCTGCAATGACACGGTGGGGAGTGCGATCATCGCCAATATTTATGAGTGCCTCTACGGATACGAGTATCCAACCAAGCCTTACAAGCTCATTCCGCAATTGGCGGCGGAGATGCCGAAGGTGTCGGAAGATGGCCTGACCTATACGATTAAACTGAAGAAAGGGGTGCGGTTTTATGATCCGCAGAAGAGGGCATTTCCGGATGGGATCGGCCCGGAGATGAAGGCATCGGATGTAATTCATTCGTGGAAGCGGGTGGCCAATTTCCATCTGGCAAGTCCGAATTACTCGACGATCTTTCAGGACAAGATCGTGGGGCTGGATGATTTTTATGCGTATACGGAAAAAGCCCCCAAGGAGAAGGTGGACTATGACCGGCCGGTGGAAGGGCTGAAGGCGCTGGATGATTACACCGTGGAAATCAAGCTGGTCCGGCCCGCGCCACAACTTCGCTTTCAACTGGCGCATGGGGGATCGTCGGTGGTGTCGCGGAAGGCTTCTGATCTTTATGGTGAAGGGCTCAACAAGCATCCTGTGGGGACGGGGCCTTATGTGATGACCCAGTATCTGGAGGACCAGCGGATTATCTTTGAGGCGAATCCGGCCTATCGGGGCAGGCCGGATGTGGATGGGTTTGCAAAATTAAAGCCGGAAGATCGGCTGCCGCAGATCAAGCGGGTGCAGTTTGACTATTTCCGGGAACAGATCCCGGCGTGGCTGCTTTTTCAGCAAAAGTATTATGACCTGCTGGCCAATGTGCCCAAGGAGTCTTTCAATCAGGCATTCAATCCCGATACGCAGGAATTGTGGCCGGAGATGAAGGCGAAGGGGATCAAGCTGGTGAAGACGCCCGAGGCGTCGATGTATTACATTGGGTTTAACTTCAACGACAAGATAGTGGGAAAGAACAAGCCGCTGCGACAGGCGATGTCGATGGCGCACAATCGGGAGCGGTATATCAAGGTGTATCGCAACGGGCGGGGGATCGCGATGAATGGGCCGATTCCGCCGGGGTTTGAGACCTATGATGCGAACTACAAGAATCCGTATACCACTTTTAATCTGCCCGCGGCCAGGGCGCTGATGGAGCAGGCGATTCGCATCAATGGTGGGCCGATTCCGCCGATGACGATGCTCATGGGGGATACGGACAGTGATACGCGGCAGTGGGCGGAATATCTGGTGTCAGAGTGGAAGGAGATTGGGCTGAACATCAGGCCGGAATACAACACCTGGGCGCGGTTTCAGGAACTGGTGGATGCGCGGGAGACGCAGATCTATCAGTTGGGCTGGGCGGCGGATTATCCGGATGAGCAGACCTATCTGATGCTTTTCTATGGAAAATATGCGCCGGTGGGAGGAGTCAATTCGTGTGCTTACGTGAACCCCAAATACGACGAGCTGTATGAGAAAGCATCGGTGATGGAGCCGGGGCCCGAGCGATTGAAGCTGTATCGCGAGATGATCGCCATCATCAATGAGGATTGCTTCTGGATTCACAGCTATTGCCCGGTGCGCTTTGATTTGCAGTATGACTGGCTGAGCGACTATGTGTTCATGGATTACGGGGGCGGATATCGGCAGTTTTTAACGCTCGATGTCAAAAAGCGGCAGGAGAAGATGAGTCATCGCTGATTTCCATATGTCATGTGGGCCTACATCGTCCGCCGAATCCTCCTGACCATCCCCACGGTGCTGGGCATCGTGCTGCTGACGTTCGTGCTCTTCACGCTGGTCTCCAAGGACCCGGCGCGGGCCTACGCCGGAAAACAGGCCAATGAGACGACGCTGCGCGCCATCCGGCACAAGATGGGGCTGGATAAGAAACCGTTTTTTGATCTGGAGGGGGCGAGGGAGAAGCACAGCATCAAGGCGTTTTTTGACACGCAGTTCTTCGACCTGCTGTTTTTCCGCTTTCCGCAGTCGATGCGCTACGAGGATTCGGTCTGGCATCTGCTGAAGACCAAGGGCCCGGTTTCGCTGGCGATCCAGGTGCCCGCGTTTCTGATTCTGCTGGGATTGGAGCTGGCGATCGCGCTTTATGTCGCCAACCATCGGGGCAAGACGGCCGACGTGCTGGTGACGACCATCTCCATTCTGGGAATGAGCATCCCCGCGTTGAGTATCTATCTCGCCGCGCAATGGTTTTTCGGCGCGCAGCTTCAGATTTTTCCCGTGGCCGGATGGGAAGGGGGGTTCTATGCGATTCAGTTCGCAGCGCTGCCGATTCTGTGCGTGATTTTTTCGCAGCTCGGCTGGGGCGCGCGGTTTTATCGAACCGTGGTGCTCGATGAGCTGGGATCTGATTACGTGAGGACGGCCCGTGCCAAGGGATTGCCACAGCGCGAGGTGATGCTCACGCACGTGCTGCGGAACGTGATGATCCCCGTGGTGACCAATACGGTGGCCGCTCTGCCGTTTCTGCTGCTGGGGGCGCTGGTGTTGGAGCACCTGTTTCAGATTCCCGGCATGGGCGAACTGATCGTGCAATCGATATTCAACGAGGATCGCTCGGTGGTGATGGGGCTCGTTTACCTGACCAGCATCGCCTACTGTATCGCGCTGCTGCTGAGCGATATTCTTTACTCCGTGGTCGATCCGCGAGTGAGCTTGCGATGAGCATGATGGCTCCGAGCATCTCGGTTGTGCCCGATTCTGATGTCGCGGAGATTTCTCGCTCGCTGTGGGGTGATGCGTGGAAGAGATTGTCGCGCCGGCCCAGCGCCATGATCTGCATGGGGATCGTGGCGGTCTATCTGCTGGTGGGATTGGCCAGCTTCCTGCCCGTGTTTGACCGGAAGATCGAGCAGGCGGTGGCCGATGGCTATCAGGGGCCGAGCTTCAAGAGCTTCGATCGATTGCTGGGCACTGACATTCAGGGTTTTCCAGTGATCTGGCGGCTGCTGTATGGCACGCGGGTGGCCCTTCTGATCACGATTTTCGCATCGGTTTTAAGTCTGGGCATCGGCGTAACGCTGGGAATCGTGGCCGGCTATTTCGGCGGCTGGATCGATGACATCATCACCTGGCTTTTCACGACGGTCAGCTCCGTGCCGTGGATCTTGCTGATGATCGCGATGGTTTATGCCCTCAAAGGGCGGATGTTCCCCTGGTTTGTCATTGAAAACCGCCGGCCGCATTTTGCGTGGGCGGAAATGGACCCAACCGTCATGATTATTCTCGCCCTGGGCCTCACCGACTGGGTGGGGATTTGCCGGCTGATTCGCGGCGAGGTTTTGAAGCATCGTGAGCGCGATTACGTGCAGGCCGCCCGGGCGGCCGGCGTGGGGACGGGGCGAATTCTGTCACGGCACATCCTGCCCAATGTGTTTCATCTCGTGATCATCTCCTTCAGCCTCGGCGCCGTGGCGTATGTGCAGGCGGAAGTGGTGCTCACCTTTTTGGGCCTGGGCATTACGGGCCGGCCGAGCTGGGGGCGTATGATTGACGATGCCAAATTGGAGCTTCTGCGGGGAGTCTGGTGGCAGGCGGTGGCGGCGACGGCGGCAATCGGGATACTTTGTCTGGCGCTGAATCTTTTGGGAGACGCCCTCAGAGACGCATTGGACCCGCGTCTCCGCGGCGCTGATTGAGATTCGTAGGTCCGGCTGTGCCGGACATGTCCGGCACAGCCGGGCCTATGGTGCTGATTGATGGACAAACAGGAAAAAATGGACCAGGCCCTCCTCGAAGTTCGCAACATGACCGTCGGTTTCGACACCGAGCGCGGGCAGATTCGCCCTGTTCGCAATCTGTCGATCTCGATTTTCCCGGGCCAGACAGTCGCGCTGGTCGGTGAGAGCGGATGCGGCAAATCGGTGACCGCGCTCTCGGTCCTGCGGCTGATTCCCCAGCCCCCGGGCCGAATTCTCGATGGCGAGGTGTGGCTGGAAGGAAGAAATCTGCTCAGCCTCGAGGAACGCCAGATGCGCCAGGTGCGCGGCAAGGAGATCGCCATGATCTTCCAGGAGCCGATGACCTCGCTCAATCCCGTCTTCACCATCGGCGATCAGATCGCCGAGGCGGTGATGCTGCATCAGCACGTCTCCAGCCGCCAGGCGTATGAGATCGCCGAGCAGAGCCTGCGCGACGTCGGCATCGCCGATCCCGGCCGGCGGCTCTATGAATATCCGCATCAAATGTCCGGCGGCATGCGGCAGCGGGTGATGATCGCCATGGCTCTCTCCTGCCAGCCGAAATTATTGATCGCCGACGAGCCGACGACCGCGCTGGATGTGACCATCCAGGCCCAGATCCTGGAGCTGCTGCGAAAATTGCAGCGGGAGAAGGGGATGTCGATTCTGCTGATCACCCACGATCTGGGCGTCGTGGCCGAGAATGCGGATGTGGTGGGGGTGATGTATGCCAGCCGAATTGTCGAGTTTGCGACGGTGGAGGATTTGTTCGATAACCCGCAGCATCCTTACACCGAGGGATTGTTCAAATCTGTGCCGAGACTGGGGCATCGCGGCCAGCGGCTGGATACGATTCCGGGAACGGTGCCCAATCCCGCCCGATTTCCGGCCGGTTGCAAATTTCATCCGCGCTGCACCCGAACGCGCCAGGCCGCGATGAAGGAACATCCTTCGGAAACGGTCGAGATCAAGTCGGCCGGGGAGACGGCCAACGTTCTGCGGCTTTGTGCGCAGGAAGAGCCGGTGTTGCGCGAGGTGAAAAAAGGCCATTGGGCGGCCTGCCACTTGATTGATGATTTCAAGGCCGCGCCGATCACGCCGCCGGTTTTGCAGCATCGCCGCGAGGTGGTGCCCAGGACGGTGGAGGGTGGCGATAAGGGGATCCTGGTGACGGCAAAGGAGGAGTTTCGCCAGTGAGTGACGCGCCCATCGCTCCAGTGCAGCCAGGGCCGCTTCCGTATCGCGGAGGTACCCCGTTCGCGGAACCTCAGCCCAATGGGCCACTGCTGCAAGTGCGGAATTTGCGGACATGGTTTCCGATTCGCCGCGGCGTCTTTGGCCGGACGGTGGGGCACGTGAAGGCCGTCGATGATGTGACCTTCGAGGTGCACGAGGGAAAGACGCTTGGTTTGGTGGGGGAATCTGGTTGCGGAAAGACCACTGTCGGCCGCACGATTTTGCGCCTCATCCCGGCCACCAGCGGCGCGGTCAGCTATCGCGGCCATGATTTATTCCACACACCCGCCAGCGAGATGCGGGCCATGCGGCGGCATTTGCAGATCATCTTCCAGGACCCTGTCAGCAGCCTCAATCCGCGCATGACCATCGGCAACATCATCGGCGAGCCAATCCAGGTGCATGGCATTGCGCGGGGCCCCGAGAAAAATGAGCTGGTGGCATCATTGCTCCAGCGAGTGGGGCTCGATCGATCCTACGCCACGCGCTATCCCCATGAATTTTCCGGAGGCCAGCGGCAGCGCATCGGCATCGCCCGGGCACTGGCCCTCAATCCTGATTTCATTGTTTGTGATGAGCCGGTTTCCGCTTTGGATGTTTCGATTCAGTCGCAGATTCTGAATCTGCTCAACGATTTGCAGGAGGAGCGGAAGATCGCCTATCTGTTCATCGCCCACAATCTGGCCGTCGTGAAACATTTTTCCGATGAAGTGGCCGTGATGTACCTGGGGCGAATCGTCGAGAAGGCATCGGCCGAGGAGCTGTATCAAAATCCCAAACACCCTTACACCATGTCACTGCTATCGGCCATTCCCGAGCCCGACCCACGGCCCAAAGACACGCGCATTGTCCTGAAGGGTGAGGTCCCCAGTCCATCCAAACCGCCGACGGGATGTGCATTCCATCCGCGCTGCCCCCTGACGCGACAGGCCGCCTCCGAGGCCAATGCCGCCGACACTGTGGAAATCGAATCCGCCGGCGAACGTTTCCGCGTCCTGCGAAAGTGCCAGATGGAAGCCCCGCCGCTCGAGCAAAAACAAGCCGAGCCCGGGCACGTTGCCGCCTGCTGGGTAACGAAATGAAATGACGTGGTATCGGGTGGCATGGGCAGCGTACTCGATGCCCGTGCGTGTGATGCGACTATTTCCGCAGGAGGTTCAATGCGTCTCGTGGCTTTCTGCTGTGTTTGTCTTTGTTCGTCGCTCTGCCTCGCCTCCGTCTACAACCTCAAAACCGTCACCGACGCCTCCCCTGACTACTCCGATCTCCCCTCCCTGGTCCATAGCGCCACCTCCAAATGGAACACTCCAGAAGAGAAATGCTGGGCCATCTTCTACTGGAACCACATCGCCCGCCGCCAAACCAATCCCATCGAGCTTCACGGCATGGCCCTCACCGATCCCATCCGCCAGTTCAATGATTACGGCTACACCATGTGCTCGACGATCTCGGGCATCAATCAATCCATCTGGGAGCAGATGGGCCTCAAGCACCGCTACTGGGACATCTCCAATCACACGGTGAGCGAAGTCTTCTACGACGGCCGCTGGCACATGTACGACAACTCCCTCAGCGCCCTCTACACCCTCTGCGATGGAAAAACTCTCGCCGGCGTCGAAGACATCGGCAAAGAAGGCGCCTGCGAAAAATCCGCCAACAAAAAAGAGCCCGGCCACATCGCCAAATACCACTGCCTCACTTCAACAAGCCCCAACGGCTTCCTCACCGGCGCGGACACCATTCGCTCCCTCGACGAAGAATACCGCTGCTTCAACCCCAATGGCCTGAAACTTCGCACTTACTTCTACGACTGGGATTACGGGCATCGCTACATCCATAATCTCCGCCCCGGCGACCAATACACTCGCCTCTTCACCTCGGGGGAGCAGCCCGAGGACTTCATCCCGAATTCCAACGGCAAAGATCCCGAAGAAGTAAACCCCCGCTACCACCTCCGCGGCAACGGTTCCTTCAACTTCACGCCCAATCTCAAAGATGAGAAGGAATTCAAACGCATTGTCCACGCCGCCGACAACGTGGCAATCTCTCCAGGTCCCGATGGTGGATTGGGAGTTCTCGGTGATGCTCCACGCGGAACCGTTATCTTCAAAGTCGCCACTCCCAACGTGATGACCTCGATGCGGATGGTCATTTTCCCCGAGATCGCTGTTCGCTCCGTCAACTGTTTTTGCAGCACCGACAACGGACACACCTGGACACAGTTCAAACCCGATCCCACTCCTTTTGCAGACCCGAATATTTTTATCCCCGCGGTTACCGGCTCTTACGAAGCGCTGATAAAGCTCGAACTAAATAGAGATGTGGTGCTGAAAAATGTGGCATTCTTCGGCACCACCGCCCTCAACTCCAAAACCCTTCCCCGCCTCAACCTCGGCAGAAACACCATCTATGTCGGCGCTGGCGAGCAGACCGATTCCATCGTCCTCTGGCCCGAGCTCCACGGCGACAAATACAAGCAGATGATTGTCGAAGAGAGGAACGTAGGCTCCACAAAGAAGCACAACGGCTACCAGGGCACGCTCTATCCGACAAAAGCTAAAGAAGACGGCTACATCGTCTACCGCATCGACGCGCCGCGCGATCTCACCCGTCTCACCTACGGCGGCCGCTTCTACAATCGCGCCCCCAAAAGCCACATTGACCTGCTCCACTCCCTCGACAACGGCCAGACCTGGACCAAATCCTGGTTCCTCACCGACACCGCCCAACCCTGGGATGTCATCCACTATGAGACCGTCCAGATTCCGGCGGGGTGCCGCTCCGTGCTGGTGAAATACCTGATGAATTCTCCCAGCCCATCTCACGACGCGTGCAGCATCTATGCC
>DASYUA010000157.1:0-39731 GCA_036001665.1 Tepidisphaeraceae bacterium | reverse complement strand
TCGGCGCGCTGGTCAGCCGGGTGACGGTGATGGATGCCAACGGGACGCTCTTTGAGCGGACCAAGGATGACCTGGTTTTCGAATATCGCCAGACCAACATCGCGGCCAAGTTCATCCTGGATGCGACGCTGGAGCTGGAGGAGGATGATCCGGAGGCGATCCAGGAAAAGACCAGGTTGATCTGGATGTATAAGAGGAACACGCAGCCGCTGAACAGCAAGAATGCGGGGTGTATCTTCAAGAATCCACGGGGGCTGAGCGCGGGAGCCTTGATCGATCAGGCGGGATTGAAGGGATTGCGGATTGGCGGCGCGGAGGTGAGCGCCAAGCACGCCAACTTCATCGTGGCCCACGAAGGCACGCGGGCGGAGGATGTGCACAAGCTGATCAAGATCATTCGCGAGAAGGTATATGAGAAAAATGAGATACTGCTCGAGAGTGAAGTGCAGATTTGGCCATAGGAACGAATGATGCGAGTCACTGTCTTACGAGGAGGACCATCGGCGGAGCGGGAGGTGTCGATGGTGAGCGGCAAGGCGGTGGCGGACGGCTTGCGGTCGATGGGACATGAGGTCTTTGAGTCGGATATTTCGCCCAATGATCTGTCGGGGTTGCAGCACGCGGCGGATGTGATTTTTCCGGTTTTGCATGGAGAGTTTGGGGAGTCGGGGGAGTTGCAGGAGATCATGGAGGGACGGGGGCTGAAGTTTGTGGGGAGCGGGTCGAAGGCTTCGCGGCTGGGGATGGATAAGGTGGCCACCAAGCAGGCGTGGGAGAAGGCGGGATTGCCGACACCCCCCTACCGCGTGATCACGTCGCTGGATGAGAAGATCCCCGAGGAGCCTTGCGTGGTGAAGGCGATCGCGTCGGGGTCGTCGATCGATGTGTTTGTGTGCAAGGGATCGGCGGAGGGACCTGTGGCAGCGCGGGATGCGGTGGAGCAGATTTTGCGGAAGCACAAGCGGGTGTTGGTGGAGAAGTTCATTTCCGGGCCGGAATTGACGGTGGGATTGCTGGAGGAGAAGCCGCTGGCGCCGATTCGGATCGTGCCCAAGCGGGAATTTTTTGATTATGAGGCGAAATACAAGTCCAGCGACACGGAGCACCGGTTTGACACGGGGCTGCCGGCGAAGGTGATCGAGCAATGCCGGGAGTTGGCGCGGAAGGCGAACCAGATTGTCGGGGCGCGGGACTTGGCGCGGATCGACATCATGCTGGATGAGCGGCACAACCCGTATCTGCTGGAGATCAACACGCTGCCGGGCTTCACGCCCAAGAGTTTGCTCCCGGAGGCGGCAGCGCATGCGGGGATAAAATTTGGGGAGTTAGTGGATCGGTTGGCGAAGCGGGCGGCAGCGCGGTGAAGACACGGGCAAGTGAGGACACTTGCCCATGCCACCCAGAGAGTGGTCAAATCAAAGGGATGGTGGGCAGTGCCCACCCTACATCAATACCAGACGTTGAGGACCAGCGCGGGCTCTTTGATTTTGCCTTCGTATTGGCCGATCGAGGTGGTGACGATCTTCACTTCGATTTCGGGGTGGTTGTCGAGCCATTCGTTGATCTTGTCATCCATATAAGCCATGCCCTCATCGCTGAGGCGGCCGTGGAAGGAGCGGACGCGGCATGCGCCCTGGCCGGTGGCGTGGGTGGGGCGCTTGTAGGTGTGGGTGGCGGTCATGCCGGCGACGCCGAAGGCCTTGATTTTGCTGGGAGTCGGTTTGTCGCTGCTGCCGTCGTAGTCATCGACGAGGCTGATGGAGTCCAGGGAATGGTCATCCGCCCTTGGCGCGGCTTGGGTGGGCATGCCGGCGATCTTGGCGCCGCCGCCGCCGTGGGTGGGATGCATGGGCTGCCCGGGGGCGACTGGGCGAGGCTGCGCTGGGATGGCGGGGATGGGGCGCTGTTGCTGTGGATGCTGCGGTGCCCCTGGTTGCTGCGGCATAACTGGACGCGGCGGCGGCTGCGGCTGATTCATACGACCTCCCAGAATTGTTCGATTGGCGTCGCTTCGCCCCGGGCTTTAGCGACTGTCCGACCGACTGACGTGATATGAAATATTATAAAGGCAGGGTTAGTGGATTCCTATAGAAAGATACACAAAACGCTGAATTCCGTCTTGATGCACGAGACTCGTTGGTGCTGACTTGGAATCGTAGCGTTCCTATCACGACGACGGGCATTCGGGTGACCATGACTCACAGTCAATTTTTGCTTGCAAATGCCTGAAATTGCCGTATTTTGCAGCCATTGAGGGCTCGTGAGCATTCGGGCACTTCCGCCAGTCTGATTGAATGGATTGGCACTCACCAGGTTGCCGCGGCGACTTCCGGCAAATGACGAGGCGGGAGGGGCGTTGTACGTACATTCGCTCCAGCTCGCACGGGGTCTGGATCAAATCGGCGGCATCAGCGGCGATGGGATGAACATTTATTACGACATCAACAATCCGGCCAACTCGTATCTGGGCGGCGGAAGTTATGCGTTGGGCTCGGGAGGGTCGATCGCTCCCGTTCCCGAACCTTATTTGGCACTGTGGGCGGCAATGGGAATGGCCGGATTGGCGATGCGCCGGCGCTTGCGCGGCCGGGGCGATTGATTTTGGGCGGCAGGAGCGCGGTTTCACGAACGCCTTGAGTGAGGTCGCCACGGCGACTAAACCGGGCAAAGGTAGCGGACATGCTGGCTTTAATTCTGAAGCGAGAGTCGATGGCTCTCGTTGTGGCTTTGCTGGCGGCGCTGGCAGGCTCGCCCGCGGCCGAAGCGGCGGCTTTCACCTGGGATGGCGGCAGCGCCACCACCAACAACTGGACCGACGCCCTCAACTGGGCCACCAACGTGGCACCGGCGAATGACGGCACCGCTGACCTCATCTTCGCCGGCGCGGTGCGGCTTGCTCCGTTCGTTGATACCCCTTTCAACATCCTCTCCCTCTCCTTCAACAACACGGCCGGGGCATTCAGCTTCAGCGGCAACACGTTCACCGTGCAGGGGGGCGGCATCATCAACAATGACGATAGCACGCAAACCATCACCACCTCGGTCCAGCTCGGCGCGCCGCAGACGTGGATTTCCGGCAACGCCTTCGCAACCGGCAATCTCACCCTCTCCGGCGGCAACCAGATCATCACCGGCGGCAACCTGCTGACCATCCAGACTCTCAATAGCAGCACCACCGCCATCAACTATGGCGTCACCGGCGCTGGCGGGATCACCAAGGATGGGAATGGCACGCTGACCCTGGGCGGTTCGGGCCTCAACTCCTACACCGGTGTGACGACCGTGCTGGCGGGAACGCTAGCTCTAAACAAGACAGTCTTCAACGGCGCCTTCGCCGGCAGCCTGGTGATCGGCGATGGATCGGGTACCGATACCGTCCGTTTCGATAACAACAACCAGTTCGGCGGCGCGCTCACCCTCAACAGCTCGGGTGTGCTGGACATGGGCAGCCGAACTAATATCGCGGGGCCGCTGACCATGACCGGCGGGAGCATCATCGGCCTCGCCGGCGGCACGCTGGGCATCGCTTCCGGGACGGTGAACGGGATCGCCAGCGCGAATACCGCCACCATCGGCGTCGGCACGCTCAACCTCAACATCGCCACCGCCCGCACCTTCAACATCGAGGATGGAACTCCCGCGGTCGATATGGAAATCTCCTCGATCATCTCCAACAACCCGGGCGGTGGGCTCACCAAGATCGGTCCCGGCACGCTCCGATTCAGCGGGGCCAACTCCAACTCCTATGCCGGCACGACCACAGTGACCGACGGCACTCTGCTCCTGGCCAAAACCAGCAGCGCTGTCGCCATCGCCGGACCGCTGGTGGTGGGCGATTCCGCCGGCGCCGATATCGTCCGAGCCGAGTTCAGCAGTCAGACCAACGGCAACACCCTCACCGTCAACAGCGCCGGCCAGTTTGATCTCAATGGCACGTTTCAGGCTGTCTCCAACATCACATTCACCGGCGGCAGCATTACGACCGGCTCGGGCGGCACGCTCCGCACCGTCGGCGGCATCATCACCAACGCCAGCGCAGCCACCGCCACCATTTCCGGCGCCGGCGCGTTCGACCTGTTCGGCCTGGTCCGGACGTTCACCATCAATGATGGTGCTGCCGCCGATGACCTGGACGTCTCCGCATCGATCGCCAACGGCGGGGTCAGCAAGAGTGGATTGGGCACGATGGTCCTCAGCGGAAACCTCGGCAACACATACACCAGCCTCACTTCCATCACCGGCGGTACGCTGATCCTTCGCAAGACCTCCGCCACCGCCCTCGCCGGAAGCCTGAGCATCGGCGACAGCGGTTCGCCCAATGCCGATTTCGTGCGTCTGGAGAACAGCAGCGAGCAGATCGCCAACACCGCCATCGTGGGCATCCAAGCCTCCGGCCAGCTCGACCTCAACGGCTTCACGGAAACCATCGGAGGGCTGACGCTCACCGGCGGCAACGTTGCCCTCCATAACGGCACGCTGATCCTTTCCGGTGACGTGCTCGCCAACGCCGCGGGAACAACGGCCGCCATCTCGCAGGGAGGAACGCTCAGCCTCGGCGGCGCGGCCCGCACATTCACCATCTTCAATGGCGCGGCCGTTCCAGACCTGGACATCTCCACCATCATCTCCAACGGAAGCATGATCAAAGCCGGAGCTGGCACTCTGCAACTGAGCGGCCCCTCCGCCAACACCTACCTTGGCGACACCATCATCAATGAGGGCACGCTGATCCTGGCCAAAGACCCGGGGGCTGAGATGACCAGTAACATCGTCATCGGCGATGATAACGGCGGCACCAACGCGGACGTCCTCCGCTACGGCGCCAGCGCCCAGATCAGCGCCAATGCCGGCCTGAGCATCACCGTGCGCAGCTCTGGCCTTCTGGATCTGAACGGCTTCACCGATTTCATTCGCGATGTGGTTCTCGTGGGCGGCAATGTCTCCACCGGGGCCGGAACGCTGGTCATGGGCGGCACGCTCACGGCCAATGCCGCGCCGACCCAGTCGACCATAAGCGGCCTGCTCGATCTGGACGGCGGCGTGAAAACCTTCAGCATCGCCGACGGCTCCCCCGCAATCGATGTGGACATTCCCGCCGTCATCAGCAACGGCGGCATCATCAAAATGGGCAACGGCGCTTTGCGGCTTTCGGCCGCCAACACCGGGCTGGATGGCGGGGTCACCCTCGCGGCCGGCACGCTGCTGGTGGGCAACAACCAGGCGCTGGGCAACGGCACGCTGACCCTCAATGGTGGAACTCTCAAGGCCGACGGCACGGCCCGCACACTGGCCAATCCGGCCATCCTGAATGGAATCACCACGATCGATGGCACATTCAATCTCACCCTCGCCTCGTTGAGCGGCGCTGGGGACCTGACCAAGAACGGCTCGGCAACGCTGACCCTCTCAAATCCCACCACCCTCGGCGGCATCATCACCCTCAACGCCGGCACGCTGGCCGCCACGCTCAACAGCACCAATGCCTTCAATCACAACGGCGGCACATTCAGCGGCGCGCTCACCAACAGCGGAACCTACACCTATAACAGCGGCATTCTCACTGGCGCCCTCATCAACCAGGGCACGGTCATCCTCAACGCCGACCTGAGCACCAGCGCGGCCATCGACAATCGCGGGGTTTTTACCGTGGACGTGGGCCGCAATCTGACCGTCAGCGGAGGCGCACTATCGAACCTGGGCACTCTGAACCTGGCCGGGGGAACCATCGCCGGCGCTGGGGGAGTCATCAATGATTTCTCGGGGCAGATGAACGCGCGCGGCACGATCTCGGCAACGCTGGTCAACAACGGCAATCTTCAGACCACGGGCTTGCTGACGGCCGCGACCGGCGGAACCAACCTGGGCGTCATCACCATCGCCAGCACCCAATCTCTTTCACTGGGTGCTACCCTGAACAACACCGGCATCATCAATCTCGCTTCGGGAAGCGTGGGCGGCGCGGGGACACTCCTGAACGGCGCGGGTGGACAAATCACGGGCAACGGGGGCATCTCAGCGCCCGTGAACAATGCCGGAGGGCTGATCTTCGCCAATTCCTCCAGTTCGCTGGTGATTTCCAACATGGCCTCGGCCAACGGCGCTGGCGCTGAGCTGCGCATCGCCGACGGCAGCACGCTCAATGTGGTCAATCCCTTTGCCTCTTCCGGCACGATCATGCTTCAGGGCGCGAATGCGAATTTCAACGGCGGCGCCATCGACAATACCGGGACCATCAGTGGTCGCGGGCGAATCAGCAACCCTGTGAACAACTCCGGGATCATTCGCGCTGAGGGTGGGTTGCTCACCCTCGCCGGTTCGAACTGCACCAACAACGCCGTGGGAAGCATTCAGGCCCCGGCGGGCGGCACCATCTTTTATAGCCAGGGATTGGCCACAAATGCCGGCACCATCGCCCTGGCCGGCGGCACTTTTGATACCAACGCCACGGCGATCAACAACACCGGCACCATTGACGGCCGGGGAATTTTCCGCAGCGGCGGGCTGACCAATTCCAACAAGATCGCCATCGCCGACGGGCCGAGCGAGGTCTATGGCATCGTCGTCAACAATGCTTCCATCACCATCACCAATACCACGGCCACTTTCTTCAACAACGTCACCAACAACGCAACCGGGACGATCAAAACTACCAGCGCAGTCTCGCGGTTTCTGGGCACCTTTACGAACAGCGGCGCTTTCATCAGCGACCCATCCGACAATTTCTTCGACAACCTGGCCATAGGGGAGTCGGGTGTGCTGGTGGGCGGCCTGGGGGATCGGTTCTTTGTCAACGGGGATGTGATCAGCACCAGCCGGGCCCGCGCGCGATGGAGCACTGGCGCGGCCGAGCTGTATCTTCAGGGCGCGGGCGTCCATCACATTTCGGTCGATGGAAATGATCTGGGGGCGATTTTCGAAGGTTACGACGACAATTTCGCGTGGGGCACTTTGGTCCTCGGCCCAGGCAACAGGCTCGCATTGCAGGATGGCAATGACGAACCCGGAGGAGCGCTTTATCTGCAAAGGCTCGTGCTCGGCGGGGGCATCGAGCAGATCAGCAGCATCAGCGGCGATGGTCTGAACATCTATTACCACCTTGGCGATCCGGCCAATGCCTATCTCGGCGGCCAAACCTATGCCCTTGCCGGCGGCGGGCAGATCGCGCCGGTGCCGGAGCCTGCTTCACTGATTCTTGAAGGACTGACCGCCCTGCTCATGCTGGGCCGTCGAATGAGAAATCATGTTCATGGTTAAGCGAGTCTATTGCCTGTGCGCCGTCCTTCTGCTGGCACAGGGCGCATTGGCCCAGACCTGGAACGGCCTGGGCGGCAACGACAACTGGCAGACCAATGCCAACTGGAGCGCCGGCCTGGCGCCCGTCAACAACGGCACCGCCAACGTCTTCTTCGGCGGCGCCACGCGCCTGACGCCCAATGTCGATGTCGCTTACAACATCAATTCGCTGACCTTCAACAACACCGCCGGCGCAAACCTCTTTACCATCAGCGGCAGTGCCCTCACCATCGGCGCTGGCGGCGTCACCAACAACGACGCCGACAATCAGACGATCAACAGCAGCGTCATCGTCAACGCCCCTCAGTCTTGGAGCGCCGGATTCGGCACCCTGACCTTCAATTCAGCCATCGGTCTCAACGCCAGCAACATCCTCACCTTCAACGGCGCCGTCGGCAATTCCACCATCTCCGGCTCCATCTCCGGCAGCGGAAGCCTCACCAAGAACAGCCCCGGCGCCCTCACCCTCAGCGGCGGCGGGAACAACGTGTTTTCCGGCGCTCTAACCGTCAATGCCGGCACGGTGATATTCGCCAAGACGCCCGGCCTGCGCGCCTTCGGCGGCGCACTGACCATCGGCGATGGCAGCGGCATCGATACTATTCAATATGCCGCCAGCAACCAGACCTCGCTGCCCTCGCCCGTGATCAATTCCTCCGGGGTGCTCGATTTGAACGGCTTCAGCGATACCTACCAGAATCTCACGATCAACGGCGGCAGCACGACCGTTGGCGCAGGCTCCCTGACCATCAACACCGGCCTCACCATTACCGGCGGCAGCGTCTCCGGCAGCGGCGCGGGAAAACTGATGCTCTTGGCCAACCTGACCACCAACGCCAACGCCACCAGCGCCACCATCAGCGGCACCTTTGACTTCGGTGCAGCCATCCGCAGCCTGACCATCGCCGACGGCGTCGCCGCCGCCGACCTGGATCTCTCCGCAAACCTGACCAACGGCGGATTCATCAAAAATGGCCCGGGCACGCTCCGCCTGAGCGGCAGCGTCGCCAACTCCTACAGCGCGCAAACGATAGTGAACGCCGGAACCCTGGAGCTGGCCAAGAGCAGCCAGACCGTGTCCATCCCAGGCGGCATCATCATCGGCGATGACATCGGCGGGCCAAATGCGGATGTAGTGCGCTATTCCGCCAGTGGCCAGGTGGCCAACAACTCCGTCGTCAGCGTCCACTCCTCAGGCCTGCTCGATCTCAACAACTTCTCGGACGCCATCGGCGGCCTGGATGTCACCGGCGGCAACGTCACCATGGGCAATGGGGTCCTGACCATTACCGACCCCGCCGGCGGCGTCAGCGCGGGCCTCTCAACCCAGACCGGAACCATCTCCGGAGTGCTTTTCCTCAACGATTCCAACAAGGTGTTTTCGACCCTCGACAGTCCCACCCTGGCCGTCGAGCTGGATGTCTCCGCCAGCATCCAGCACGGGCAGATCACCAAGGAAGGGCAGGGCACCCTGCGGCTGAGCGGCGGCACCCCCAACACGGTCAGCTCCATGCTGGTGAACAACGGAATGCTGCTGCTGGGCAAGTCGATCCCCAACGCCGCCGTCTCCGGCAGCCTCACCATCGGCGATGGAAACGGCGTCGATACCGTCCGCCTCGAAAGTCCCAACCAGATTGCCGACACCAGCAGCATCACCATCACCTCCTCAGGCGTGCTGGATCTGGCGGGCCAGAACGACACCGTCGGCCCCATTGCGATCCACGGCGGCGGCGAAATCGTTACCGGCGCTGGCACATTGACGGCCGCCGGAGATATCTCGTCCATCGACGACCCCATCGGCCAGGGAATCATCATGGGCAACTTGGCGCTTTTGGGAACACGGAACATTTCCGTGGAGGATGGTGCTGCTTCACCCGATTTTTACATCACTGCCAATATCAGTGGCGGCACTCTGGTCATGAATGGTCCCGGCGAGCTTTATCTCTCCGGGAACAACACCGCGCCCATCGTCCTCAACGCCGGCACCTTGACCGTGCAGCACGACTACGCCCTGGGGCCCAGCGCCGCCGCTCTCAATGGGGGAACCCTTCGCGCCCTGGGGCTGCGCACCATCGCCACCCCACTGAACTTCGGCGGCCCCGTGACTCTCAACGTCGATACGAGTCTCACTCTCAGTGGCATCCTGGGCGGCACCAGCACTGTCACCAAAACCGGTCCCGGATCACTGACCCTCACCGGGCCGCAGAGCATTGCTCTGGATTTGGTCCTCAACCAGGGCCTGTTGACCGCGCCCAATTTGATCCTCGATGCGCAGGGCAGCCTGACCATGAACAACGGCGGATTCTCGGGAACCCTCGATAACCACGGCACGTTTACCTACAACGCCGGCAACTTCAACGGCACCCTTATCAACCGCGGCACCGTCCTGTTCAACAATCCGGTCGTGGCGATCAATAGCATCACCAATTACGCTGACCTGGCGCTGGGCAACGGATCCTTCCTGACCACCGGGAGCCTGACCAACAATGGCCAGATCACCCTCTCCGGCGCTACCCTCAACCTCACTTCCCCATCCGTCAATAACGGCGGCATCACCGGCTTTGGCTTAATCGGCGGCCCATCTCAGTTCACCAACAATGGCGTAATCACCCAAGGCGCGGGAAACCTCAACTTCAACAGCAGCAGTGGTCAAACCAATAACGGCAACATCGATCTGGCCCCAGGCCGGCAGATCACCTTTTTCAGCACCGCCTTAAACAATCAGGGCACGATCAATCTGAACGGCGCTGTGGTGGGTCTGGGGCAGCCGCTGATCAATTCGATCAGCGGCACCGTCGCCGGGCGCGGCACGATTCAAACGTTTTTCTCCAACAATGGCCTGCTGCTCGTGCTGGGCGGCACGACCAACATCACCAGTGCATTCTCCAACACCGGCACGATTCAGGTCGCCGGCCTGGGCGCGAGCCTGATCGGCGGAAAAGTCAGCAACACCGGAACCATTCAGGGAAATGGGGCCGTGGGCAGCGATGTGGACAACAACGGAACCATCGAAGCTCTCGGCGGCACGCTGATTTTCGGAGGAGTCGTCAACAACGCCGGCACCATCGCCGCATCCGCAGGGAACAAGGTGCTGATCAACGGCGGCCTGGCATCCAATACGGGAATCATCAACCTCACCGGCGGAACTTTCGACAACAACGGCCTGCCGCTGGCCAACGCCGGCCAGATTTCCGGCTACGGCAGCTTCCGCGCTGGCAGTTTCACCAACAACGGCTCCATGACCTTCAGCGGCGGCGCCAGCACGATCAACGGCGGTGTCACCAACTCGGCCGCTCATCAGATTCGTGTGGCCTACACCCCCGCTCTCTTCACCGGCAACGTTGTCAACAACGGCATCTTCAAAAACACCAGCACCACCATCACCTTCGCCGGCACTTACGTCGAAAACGGCACTTTCATCTCGGACCCCGCGGATAATTTCTTCAACAATGTGAACATCGGTCCCACTGGCGCATGGGTGGGCGGCCATGGCGATCGATTCTTCGTCAGCGGCGACTTCCTCAATGCCAGCACGAATGTAACTCAATGGAACACGGCCGCGGCCGAATTGCACCTGATCAGCGGCGGCATCGGCGATCGTTTCCAGGTCTCGGGGAAGGACCTTGGTGTCACCTTCGCCGGCTACGACGATAATTTTGCGTGGGGAAAGCTCTCATTGGCCGTCGGCCGAGCCCTGACCCTGATCGACGCCGACGCCCTCCCCGGCGGCGCAATTTACGTAGATCACCTGGATCTTCAGGGCGGGCTGGCCCAAATCGAGACAATTTCGAGCAACGGAATGAATCTGTATTATCATCTGGGCAACCCTGCAAACGCGTACCTGAACGGGGGCACCTATTTGCTGGCCGGCGGTGGGACGATTGCGCCGGTGCCGGAACCGGGGATCGCGTTTGCCGGGGTCGCTGCCGCGGCACTCCTGCTTGCCAGGCGCCGTCGCGGGAATCGATAGGAATTTGGAGGCGAGAATCATGTGGACACTTTGCAACCACAAGCAAACTGTGCGGAGCGCGCTGCTGCTGGCGGTAGTGGGCGTTCCTTTGCCCGCGATGGCCGCAAGCCGGGCCTATATCGGCCCTGACGGCGGATCCTGGAGCACGCCGGCCAACTGGCTGGGCGGGATCGTGCCTGTCGACGGCGATGGCGTCTACATCTATCCCAGCGGCGCTGGCAAGATGGTGATCTTCGACGGCAATTATTCGTCCCCCGGCGGACTCGGCGTCCTGAGCGTTGACGAGTCGGGGTTCGGCACCTCCGCGATCACTCAATCGGCCAACGGCATGGTTGTCAATCAGGAGCAGATTGGCTACACCGGCCGCGGCCGCTACGTGCAGACTGGCGGCACCAATTCGGCCCAGTCGCTCTTCCTGGGCGGCCTTGCGGGTGCCAGCGGAACCTACCAACTCGACGGCGGTACGCTCACCGTGAGCAGCTATTTGACCGTCGGGTCCAGCGGCAGCGGGGCGTTCTACCAGAGCGGCGGCACAGTCAATGTTTCGAGTTTCGGCCTCACGCTGGGCGCTTCTGCCGGCGCGAGTGGAAGCTATTACCTCAGCAACGGCAATGTCAATGCCAACACCATCAACCTCGGCAACTTCGGGGCCTACGGCAATATCCAACAGACCGGCGGCGCCGTTGCTGTCACGGACGGAATCAACAACGGTCCACAAGGCACCTACAGCTTCAGCGGCGGCAATCTCAGCACGCCATTCTTCAGCAACTCCGGCAATTTTGCCGTGGCCGGCGGCTCCTTTAGCGGCGGGGGCATCAACAATAATTATCTGAGCATCAGCAGTGGGACCTTCACCAACTCCAGCGGGTTCACCAATTACGGCATTCTGACCCTTTCCGGGGGCACCTTCAACAATAATGCCGTCACCAATAATAGCGGCCAACTTCAGATCAACGGCAACGTCACGATCAACGGCACCGGACAATTCATCAACGATACGCAGATCATCCAGAACAACGGCACCATCAATTACAACAGCACAGGACAGTTCACGAACAATGGCAACATGCAATTGGCTGCCGGCTGGAGCGTGAACTTCAACGGCCTCAACGCGGTCAACAACGGCACCATCAATCTCAATGGCGGGCGCGTCGCCGGAACCGCGTTCCTGGTGAATCGGCCCGGCGCTACCATCACCGGCAGCGGCCTGATCACGTCGCTGAATAATCAGGGCGGCCGGTTGCTGCTGACCAGCGGCACCACGCGCATCCTGGTACCCCCCAGCAACAGCGGCATCATCGAGCTTGATGACGCCGCCGCCAGTCTGAGCGGCGGCGCGATCACCAACACCGGCCAGATCGTCGGCCATGGCAGCATCGGCAACGACATCACCAACTCCGGCACGATCGAAGCCAATGGCGGCAATCTCATTCTCAGCGGCGTCGTCACCAATGCTGCCATCGGATCATTTGGCTGTCCCGAAAGCGGGAAAATCATCGTCATTGGCGGCATGAGCGGTAATGCCGGATTGATCAACCTCTCGGGAGGCACATTCGACAACAACAGCTTTCCCATCAGCAACACCGGCCAGATCTCCGGTTTCGGCACTTTCCGCAGCGGCGGCCTGACCAACAACGGCTCGATCACCTTCACCGGCGGCTTCACAACCGTGAACGGCAACGTGGTCAACGCCGCCACCAAAAAAATCGTCGTCGCCTACAACCCCGCCCTTTTCACCGGAAATGTCACCAACAACGGCATTTTCAAAACCACCTCAACGACCGCCACCTTCTCCGGCGCCTACACCGAAAACGGCACCTTCATCTCCGATCCTTCCGACAATTATTTCTTCGACGTCTTCCTCAATGCCCCCGGCTCCTGGACCGGCGGCGTCGGCGACCGCTTCTTCGTCAAAGGCGCACTCGACTGGTCCGGCGGCTCCATGAGCGGCAGCGGAGCGGTCACTTTCAATCAGGGATCGGCCACGCTTCACGACGCCAACGAAAAAACCCTCAGCGGCTGGACCTTCAACAACGAAAAGCCGCTCACCATGTCCGGCGGCAACATCAACATGGGCAACGGCGCGGTCATCAACAACACCGATGCTTTCAACCTCCAATCCGACGCCGGCATCGTCAACACCCTGGGCGGCAGCGCGACGTTTTCCAACTCCGGCGCTGGCGTGCTCCGCAAAACCGGCGGCGCGGGCGCCAGCGGGATCAGCGCGCTCGTTTCCAACAATGGCGGGACCATTGACGTTCAGACCGGCGCCATCGCCCTCAATGGCGGCCTCAATATCGCGGCCGGGACCACCCTTCCAAAACTCGGGGCCGGAACACTCTCCATCGCCGGCCCGCAATCACACGGCGCTGGAGCGCAGCTCACCGACACCGCCGGCCGGATCAATCTGAACTCCAATGCGGGCACGCCCGCGACCGGCGGCGCGGCGGCCGTGGCCAATCTCACCCTCAACGTCAGCGGGAGCGGCGTGAGCGTCGTGCTGGGAGGCAATCAGGATCTGAAAGCGCTCAATGTCCCCTTCGCCAGCGCTGGCAATCAGTCATTCGATCTAAGCGCCCCCGCAGCGCCCGGCGCCTTCAATGCGGTGCGCATTTACGCAACCGATCTGGCCGCCGCCAAAACAACGCTTTACTCGGCCATGAAAAACGCCAACGCCGCCGGCGCCCCCAGCCCTACCGATGGCATTTACGATTCCGGCCGCGCCGCCCACCCCGGCTCCGGCGTGGCCATCGCCCGGATCAATGATGCGCATGGTGACTCGCACATTCAGATCCGCCTGGCCAAAATCGGCGATCTCAACCTCGACAATCAGGTCTCCATCTCCGACTTCATCGATCTCGCCTCCAACTTCAACTCCAGCGGCCCCAACATCACCTGGCAGGAAGGCGATTTGAATTACGACGGCGCTGTCACCATTTCCGATTTCATCGACCTCGCCTCCAACTTCAACAGCACCTACTCCGGAACCGCGGATGTACATCCGGTGCTTGGTGGCGATCTGGAGCTCCTGGCCGCATTCGCGTCGAGTATCGGTGTCGATCCCGCGGTAATCGGATCGGCCGTCCCCGAGCCTGGCACGTTGGCCGGACTATCGGCGGCCGCTTTGATGCTGGGTGTCCGGCGGCGAAAACGGTCCAGGTAAGCTGGCTTACGTTGCGCGAATATGCAGTTAATGATTCCCGGCAGATGAAGATTGGGTTCGTTTTGTTTTTGCATCGTCCCATCAATGTCGCTTATAATGACCCTGCGATTGGAAGCTGAGAGGGATGGCGCGGAGGCGAGGGCCTTCATGGAAACGAAATATTGCCAGAGTTGGTCTTCTCTTACTGTGCATCTTGCGGATTAGCCGCATTTCTGGCTTTGAATTCCGGTCGCGGGCATCGAGATCGATAAGATGTCGGGCAGAAGTGCCCGACCTACCGCTCATTTGGCGAAATTGATTCATCTTCTGTGTTGACAAGGCTTTGAGAGTTCCGACACATCCGACTGGAGAGTGACATGTCAAAGATCGAAACGTCGAGCGCAGGCGCCGCGCGGTCGAGGAATTTTCGTCAGCGCCGGGGCCTGCTGGCCGCCGCTGTTGCGGGCGTTGTCGTGGGTGGCGCATGGCTGAGCTCGGCCCGGGCGGGCACGTTTACCTGGGACATCAATCAAAGCGGCAACTGGACCACCCCCACAAGCTGGGTCGGCGGTGTAGCTCCCACCGGTGCTGACACCACCGACAACCTGATCTTCGGCGGCGTCGAAGGCGGCTCTTATACATCCACTGTCGATACGATCGATCCGTTCGCGATCAATGGGCTTACCCTCAACAGCAGTTCCACCACCACGACACAATTCATCGGCTTCTCCAACACGCAGGGAATCTCTCTGGGCGGAACCAATCCGTTCATCACCCAAAACGGCACTGGGGCTTTCCAGATCGATTCACCGCTCATCTTCGCCGCCAACACCACCTTCGGCGGAACCGGAACCGGGCTCACCGCATTAAACGGCGCGATCAGCGGAAGCGGTGCGCTAACGGTCAATAGCGGCACCTGGCAGATTACCAACGCGAACAACTCCTGGACCGGCGGCACGACGATTACCGGGGGCACCGTCGAGCTCTTCTCAAATGGCGGTGATATCGGCCTCCTGGCTACCGGCACAACCCGACTCGGCACCGGCGGCACCCTCAATATCAATGCAGCGACACTCGGCGGCCAGGCCGAGCTTCGATTTACCTCCGGCCTGGGCAAAACTCTCGCCGGCGGCGCATCGCGGCCCATCATCTTCGGTGCCAACGGCGGCCAGATCACCGTCGATGGCAGCATCGCCAACGGCAACGCGTTCACAATCACAACATCCAACACGGCCGGCGCAGCACCGGCCGTCCTTCGTTTCAATGGTGGCCCCAATCACCTCTCCAATAACAATCCCAATGATGGCAACTGGTCCAATGGCAACAATGCCCTGCGACTGGCGATCACCAACGCCGGCCCAATTCGCATCGAGCTCGATCAAGGCGCCATGTTCGTGATGCCCAACGTTGCCACTCTCAATAATCCTTTGACTGTCCGTGGCGTTCCAGGCGGCGATCCCACCTCCGGTCCCGATGGGTTGGTGCACACAGGTACCTCCCTGACCACCGGCCGCCTCGACCTGCCCAATCAGGGCACGTATGCCGTTCCCGGTGGACTTTTCCTGGAAGGAGCGATCCAGACAGCGCTCGAGGGCGCTGCCCGTGCCATTGACGGCAATATCACCGTTCGCGGCACCGCCAGCGGCAATCCCGGCAATGTCTCCTTTCACGGCCGCGGCACTGGAACCAATTTCGGCACCGGCACGCTCAATGCTCCAGGCGGCACCGCCGCAGGGCACAACGTTCTCTATCTCGGTGTCGGCGGCAACGACACATTTACGATTGAAGATGGCGGCACCGCCAACCTCGACCTGAAAATCCGCACCGAAGTCGGCTTCGCCCACGGCGTGCTCGTCAACGCCAAAACCGTGCTCAAAGAAGGTGGCACCCTGCGCGTCATGCAGTCCATTTCGGTCTTCTCGCCGGTCACTCCTGCCCCAGTCGCCGGCGGCGTCGGCTACGAAATCTTCCAGGGCAACATCGAAGCCCAGGGCAGCTCGGCCAAAGAATCCGTCATCAATCTTGCCGTTCCCTTCAAGAATACCCTGATCGAAAACTCCGCATTCGGCGGCGTCGAGTTCCAATCCACCTCCAACCTCATCATCAACGGCTCCGGCACCGGCGGCCTCATGGTCAAGGGCACTTCCCGCCCCAACGCGCTCTTCAGCGGCGGCGGCTCCGATCCGGTCTCCAACGCCGACAAAGTCGCCAACCTCCTCAGCGCCACCCGTCTTCAGAATCTCACCGGCACCGGCGGCTATCTCACCCCCGCCGCCTCCGAAGCAACCTTCACCATGCCCGCCGGCGGCGATTGGGCCGCAAGCGTGCCCGTCGGCCTCAAAGTGATTGACAGCAACACCGCCGGCGATGACGTCGCCCTTGGCGGCGCTTTCACCCACAACGTGATCATTGAAGCAGGCGCAACCCTCAACGGCTCGGGCAACACCCTCGGCCCCGCCGCCGTCACCGCCAATCTCGGCCTCATCAAAGGCACCGGCACCCTCGCCAACACCATCGTCAACACCGGCGCTCGCCTCGCCCCCGGCAACAGCATCGGCACCATGAACGGCTCGGGGACCGTCTCCATCAATGGCACTTACGAAGCTGATGTCACCATCGCCGCCAACGATCTGTTTGCCATGACCGGCGACCTGAGCCTGGGCGTCAACAGCATCCTTGACCTCCCCAATACCAACACCTACGACGGCGTCTCCCCCTACACCATCGCCACCTACAGCGGCAACCTCCTGGGCGCATTCTCCCTCGTCAATAATCTCCCCGCCGGTTACATCGTCGATTACGGCGGCGGAAACAATGGTTCCATCCGCCTGACCGTCCCGCCACCGGGTTCCAAGATCTGGACCGGCGCCACCGACGGCAACTGGGACACTACGACCAACAACTGGCTCCCCTCTCAATTCGCCAACGGCAACGATGCCATCTTCGATGACTCCGCCAGCGGCACGACCACGGTGAACATCGTCTCGCCCGTCACTCCCGCATCCGTCACCGTCAACAACACAACCAAGGCCTACACCATCGGCGGCGCGGCTATCACGGGCGCAACCGGCCTCGTCAAGGGCTTTGCAGGCACGCTCACTCTCACCGGCACCAACTCCTTCACCGGCCCAGTCACCATCAAGAACGGCGTCGTCAGTGTCGCCGCAATCAGCAACACCGGCGTCGGCGGCCCATTGGGCGCTGGCAGCGCCATCAACATGGGCGATGTCGGCAGCGCCGGCACGCTCCGCTTCACAGGCGCAAGTGGTTCAACCAATCGCGGAATCGCTCTGACCGGCCTGGGCGGAATTATCGACACGCCCTCAGGCAGCACCCTCACTCTCAGCGGCGCAATCAGCGGCAGCGGCGGGTTGACCAAGATCAACGCCGGCTCGCTGGTGATCAGCGGCAACAACGCGGCCGGTTGGTCCGGCCCCGTCATCCTGCTGGGCACCGGTACAACGACGGCTTCTTCCGCCGGCGCATTGGGCACCGGCGAAGTCACCGTCGGCGACGGCGCCGCCACCAATTCCAACGTCCTCAACTACAACGCGGCCGGCGCGGCCGGCGGTTCGCCGGGCGTCACCATCACCACCCTCAGCACCCTCAGTGTCGGCGCCAATCTGGGCGGCTCCGACCGCATCACCGTCAACCCCGATGCCGTCATCTCCGTCAACACCTTCGGCGCATCGCTCGATCGCAATACCAACCTCAACGCCCTCGATGGCGCAATCGTCGCCGAAAATGGCGCCGGACGTAACAACGCCGTTGTCAATCGTGGCACCAACAGCGACCTCTACTTCGGCCTCGCGGCCAATGTCACCGACAGCATGAACCTCGGAACCTCTCCAGGCACAACGTCCTGGAAAGGCCTGAGCACCGATGCTCTGGCCGACCGCACGTTGGGCAACGGCAGCACCATCACCGCCAGCAGCGATTTCAACCTCCACTCGATCAACGGCCGCAAGCTGATCCTCGGCTCCTCCGGCGGCGGCGTGACCATCACCGGCGGCCCCGTCAACGCACACATTCTCAGCTACGTCCAGCTCGCCGGCACCGCCTCGAGCTACAACGGCGTGAACTTCGACGTCCATGGCGGAAGCACCCTCGAGCTGGTGAATTCCACTGTGCTCGGCAGCGGCGTCAATCGCGGAACCGTCGCCGTTGAAAATGGCGGCCTGCTCCGCGTGAGCAATTCCACCGCCGCCAACGGAAATGTGAATGTCCTCGACGGCGGCGTGCTTGATGTCAGCCTGCCGGGCCTGAGCGGAACCGGCGTGATCACCGAGCAACCCGGTGGCATCGTCCACATCAACAACGCCTCCGGCCTCACCGGCACCCAGCTCACCGGCCCCGGCATCGGCAACGGCGCGGTCGTCCGAATGGCCGTGGACAACATCACCAACATCAACACCGTCAACGGCGCGGCCGTCTTCGAAATCTACGGCCCTGGCACCACCGGCACCCAAAATGCCGGAATCAATCTGAGCAACGGCGGCGTGCTTACCAACGACAGCAACGACGCCACCTTCTCCAGCAGCACTGGCCTGAATATCGGCGCTGGCGGCGGCACGCTCGCCGCCACCACGGGCAAAACGCTCTCCCACGCCGGCAACATCACCACCACCAACCCGCTCACCATCGGCACCAACGCCACCCTCGACGGCAACGCCAAGCTCGGCACCGTCGCCCTGGGCGGCACGCTGACGGCCCCAATCACCATGGGCGCAGGAACGCTCAGGGTGAGCGGCGCCGTGGCCGCCGCTTCAACCATCGACATGGTCAACGGCGTCGCCTCGTTCGTCGATGGCTCTGTTCTTGACGGCACCATCAACACCAGCAACACCGGCGGCGCCACCAGCGTGCAGATTCACGCCGGCCACAACGGAACCACCGGCAACATCAGCGGAAGTGGCGTCATCAATCTCTCCAACGGCGAGGATGTCGTTGGGTTTGTCGATGAAGTCGCAACCGGTAATCCGGCTCTCATCAATGTGGTTCCCACTACCATTCATGTGCTGAACACCGGCACTCTCGCTTCCGATCGCGAAGGTGCGGCCTCGAACGTTACAGGCGCGATCCGCTTCACCGACGTCCGCCTCCACGCCGGCTCCGACCTCACCTTCCAGCGCATCACTGAAAACGTCGGCGCTGAGCTCACTCTGCTCGGCAACGCCACCATCCGCGGCCTCACCACCGGCAACGCCGTCCGCGTCGGCAACATCAACGACAACGGCGCTGGCTACACCCTCACCACCGCCGGCAACCAGGACATGCGCATCGTCGGCACTCTCCAGGGCACCACCAACATCCGCGCTACTCATTCGGGAACCATCCAGCTCAACACCACCAACTTCAATCCCTCCTACACCAGTTCCTTCTCCCTGGGCGGCAACACCTACAACATGGTCGGCGCATGGGACGCCAACGTCTCCGGCGGTCCGCTCCCCGGCCTCACCGGCAGCGGCGCCACCACCATCGGCAACGATCCCGGCCCCGGCACTTTCATCGTCACCGGCGGCACGCTAAACGTGAACGCCACCGCCCCCAACACCACTTTCATCGCCAACGGCGGCCGAATCATCGCCGACCGCGTCCTCACCATGGGCACTGTCAACCTCGCCACCACCGCCGAAATTGCCATCAACAACGCCAACAGCGTCGTGACCATCACCAACTTCAACCAAAGCCCCCACGCCGCCCTGGTCATTCAGCCCAACGCAGATGACTCGAACCCTATTGGCACTGCCGGCCTGGGCATCACCAGCAAACTGCTCCTCCCCAATAACGTCCCCACCGTCACCAACGGCATGGTGAGTCCGTCGATCGTCCGCAAAAACAACGGCAACAACGAAGGCTCCTTCCTCAACTACGACACCGTCAACGGATTCAGGACCGCCCCCGCCACTTCCAACCAGATCGATCTGGATCAACCCACCACCATCGTCCAGTTGCTCGGCAACGATTACGTAGCGCCCCAGTCCATGACCGCCGACCGCGCCATCTGGGCCTTGAAAACCAACAACAACGTCGACGGCCCCGGCCTCACCCTCACCATCGGCTCCGGCGGCATCATTTTCTACAACGGCGGCAACGGCAACGCGACCATCTCCGCCAACGTCGATTTCGGCAACACCGAAGCCTTCATCTACGGCCGCGAAGGCGGCGGCGATTTCACCACCAACCCCGGCAACAAAAACCGCGACACCTTCTCCGGCACCGTTTCCGGCACCGCCGGCCTCACCAAATTCGGCGGCGGCGATATCCACTTCTCCGGCAACAACACCCTCACCGGCCCCATCACCATCCACCGCGGCCGAATCGTCATCGACGGCGGCACCGGCCTCGGCACCGGCAATCCCCTCCAGGGCGGCGATGGCCGCAACAACCCCCTGACCATCAACGGCAACTCCGCCACCTTCAACGGCAACAACAACCACCACCCCTCCACCTTCGACCTCTCCGGCAACCTCCAGTCCGTCGATGGCATCAACGGCAACGGCGGCGTCACCAGCAGCAACGTCAGCGCCCCGCTGGTCATCGACAAGACGGCGGGAACGGCCACCTTCACCGGCGCCATCTTCGGCTCCGTCAGCATCTTCAAGCGCGGCCCCGGCACCCAGATCCTCGCCCCCGGCGCCTACGGCGACAACACCTACACCGACGGCACCACCGTCGAAGCCGGCACGCTGCTCGTCAACAACACCACCGGTTCCGGCACCGGCTCCGGCAGCGTCTTCGTCAACTCCGGCGCCACCCTCGGCGGCAACGGCTCGATTGGCGCATTCGTCAACGTGCAGAACGGCGGCCATCTCGCCCCCGGCTCCGGCCCCGCAGCCGTCGGCGCCTTCACCCTTCAGGGCCTGGGCCTCGACACCGGCATCCTCGACTACGAAGGCGATGGCAGTGGCGTCGATCGCCTCAACGTCGGCACGGATGGCTTCAGCCTCAACGGCATCTCCACCATCAACGTCGCCAACCTCGGCGGCCTGGGCTCCGGCGACTTTGTGATTATTGACTACTCCAACGGCGCGCCCGACCTCGCCAACTTCCAGCTCGGCCCCGCCCCCGCCGGCTATACCTTCTCGCTGCTCCACGACATCGACAACACCAACATCCTCCTCCACGTCGTCTCCTCCGGCCCACCGCAATGGAACCTGGATGCCAACGGAAGCTGGTCCATCGCCGCCAACTGGATCGGCGGCGTCCCCAACGCCCCGGGCGCAGTCGCCAATTTCCTGGGCAAAATCACCGCCCCCCGCACCATCACCCTCGATGGCGATAAGACCGTCGGCACCATCAACTTCGACAACGCCAACAAATATACCATCGCCCAGGGCTCCGGCGGCACCCTGTTCATCTCCGGCAGCGCCATCAACGTCGCCGCCAACCGCACCGCCGAAATCTCCGCCCCCCTCTCCCTGCTCAGCGACACCAACATCACCGCCGCCTCCGGCGGAACCCTCATCCTCTCCGGCCCCCTGTCGATTGCCGCCGGCAAATCCGCCACCAAGCTCGGCCCCGGCATCCTGACGATTTCCGGCGCTCAATCGCATGGCGCAGGCACCAGCCTCAACGTCAACAACGGCCGCGCCAACCTCAATAGCAACCTCGGCACCGCCGCCTCCGCCGGCGCCGCAGCCAGTCATCCCACAGCGCTCAACATCTCCGCCGCCTCCGCCGGCGATGCCACCGCCGTCACCGGCGCTGACCAAAACTTCTCCGAGCTGAGCGTCGCCACCGCCAACGCCGGCCTCCAGGGCCTGGACCTGGCCACCCCCGCCGCCCCCGGAGCTTTCCGTTCTATTCACGTCTATGCCGCCAACCTCGCCGCCGCCAAAACCGCCCTCTATTCGGCCATCCGCGAAGCCGCCATCAACCCCGGCGATGGCATCTTCGACTCCGGCCTCGCCGCCCACAGCGGCGCCAAGCTGGGCCTGGCTCAGGTGGCCGACGCCCACGGCGACCAGAACATTTTCATCCGTCCCACCCGCATCGGCGACCTGAACCTCGATGGCCAGGTCACCATCTCCGACTTCATCGACCTCGCCTCCCATTTCAACGGCTCTGGCACCTGGCAGGAAGGCGACCTGAATTACGACGGCCAGATCACCATCTCCGACTTCATCGACCTGGCCTCCAACTTCAATGCCACCTACGCCGGGGGCTCCACCCCGATTAATCCCTCCGACCAGCTTACTTTGTCCAACTTCGCATCCGGCATCGGAGTTGATCCCGCGGTGATCGGCAGCGCTGTCCCCGAGCCCTCCACCCTCAGCCTTCTAACCATCGGCGTATGTGCATTGCTCCCCCGCCGCCGCCGAAACTGCGGCAAATAATTGATGGGTAACGACGTTATGAATAATAAATCAAAGCGACCGCGGGAATACCCGCAGTACCCGATCTGATGGGTGATGCAAATATTTTTGAGTTTGAACGAAGAAAATCACTTTCTAATTTACATTTTACCCGGAGGCGTGATAGATTGGATGAGGTAGACAGAGGGTAGAGAGGGCTTAGGGTGCTAGAGGAGTCTAGCAAAGTGTTGACGCACAACCCTTCATTTCGAGCGAGGCGCGGTTGTTTTGGCGGTTGTCTTGATAGTTAGGCCTTCTCCCAGTCTGCCAGAGTTGTTAGCACACATTGTGGAAGCAGTTGACGTAGGGTTCGCTCTGCGAACCTTTTCGCGCAGTAAACCTTGCGTCTTGGACATTTCGTGAATGACGAGTGGAAAAAGAATATTGAGGGACGTCTCCGGAGGGTCGCCTGATTAAGGCGTCAGCTCGGAGCTTCAAGTCTGCGCGGTCTTATAGCAGAGTTGATGCCCGGGCTCACTGTCTGTAGTCGGGTTGAAGCCGGTTTGAAGTCCGTTTTAAGTTGACTTTTTAGGAGAGTGGCTATGTCACACACGCGTGGCGGTACCGTCGGTGAGGGGCAGAATAGCGTTCGCAAGAGCTCCAAGCGCAGTCGAATTATATTGGGCGCGGCCGTCGCCAGCGCCCTGGCAGGAATGACTGCCAGTTCGGTCAGCGCGGTCGACTACTCGTGGACCGGCACCGCCGGCGGCCCATCCTTCTGGGATGTGGCCACCAACTGGTCCCCCAACACCGCCTTCCCCACGGCCGCCGACAACGCCGCCTTCGGCGGCGGCGCGCTTGACTTCAACGTCAATCTCAACGGCATTGGCCAGAACGTCAACAACGTCACCCTGACCAACGCCGCCGGGAGCTACGTCTTCTCCAACGGCACCTTGAGCGTCAGCGGCGCCCTTACGCAGAGCGGCGCTGCCACCAACATCATCAGCGCTCAGATCGGCGCCGTTTCCGGCTGGACGGTTTCCGCCGGCACCCTCCGCGTCACCAACACCAACACCACCATCGCCAATAATTTCAACGGCCAGACCATCGCCGTCGGCAGCGGCGCCACTCTCGTCGCTGGCGGCGGATCGACCGCCCAGACCTTGAGCAGCGCCATCGCCAACAGCAATATCGCTCTCTCCGGCGGGATACTCCGTGCCAGCGGCACTCTCTCGCAGAATGCTCTCCTCGCTCGGTATTATGACACGGCCGTCGGTCAGGCGACCCTTGATCCGATCGGCAGCGGCGGCGGTCTTCTGACCATGACCCCCAACGGCAGCGGTGTGCTCACCACCGAGCTTCGCACCAGCGACGTCGGCCAGACCGGCTCCGATATCCGCGTCGTTTCCAACGGAATCATCACCGACGATGACAATTTCTCCGTCCTCTGGTCCGGCAACCTCACCGTCTCCGCGGCCAATGCCGGCCAATGGGTCTTCGGCACCCGCAGCGACGACGGCAGCGTCATCTATATTGACAAGAACAACAACGGCATCTTCGAAAAGACCGCGGATCCCGGCACCAACGAACTTATCGTCGACAACAATTTCTTCCAGGGCCCCACGTCCAGGGCCGGCGGAACCCTCCTTGCCGCTGGCACTTATAAAGTCGCCATTGGCTGGTATGAGGGCGGCGTCACCGGCGAAGTCACCGCGGGGTTCATTACCCCGGTCATGTTGGCCGCGGGTCACGATCCTCTTATTGACGCCCACTACGCCAACATCAATCCCAATTCCCTTGGCTCCCCCAATGTCGATCCCACCCTGGATCGTCCCTCACAGAACGGCATGTGGAGTCTTGACGCCCCGATCAAGTACGCCGCCGAATACGCCAACACCACGGTTGGGGTGGCGGCCGGTTCCAACTCCACCGTCGACGTGGACGCGACCAGCGCAAGCTTCGGCGCTCTCACCCTCGGCGCTGGTTCAACCCTCAACGTCACTGGTTCGGGCGGCGCCAGCTTTGCCGGCACCACCGCCTCCGGAACCGTCACCATCAACGCCAGCCAGAACGTAAGCACCGGCGTCATTGGAAACGGCGGCGGCGTCATCACCCGCCTCAACAAGCTGGGCTCCGCCCAGGTCAGCGCTGCTGACCTCACCGGCGCCTCGGGCTTTACCTCCGCCAGCACGATTTCCGTTCAGGCAGGCAAGTTCCTCTCCAACAGCGATGGAACCACCAACACCATCCGTTCCGCGGGCGGCGCTGCCCTCATCTCCCTCGATGGCGGCACCTTCGTCGCCCAATCCAGCTCTGCCGGAATCGGCCTCCGCGAAACTTTCGTTCAGGGCAATGGCTTCGCCGAGGATCCAAACCAGGCCGTCAGCGACACCTTCTCCCTCAACCTCCGTCGCGCCAACTTCCCCGCGGTCAATACCGACCCCGGCCCACGCGATGGCTGGGAGAACAACAGCACCTATATCTATTCCGGCAAGATCTTTGTCAGCGACAACGGCACGATCGGCGATGGCCTGGGTCAAATTTCCTTCGCCGAGAATTTCGACGACAACGTGCTGATCAGGGTGGACGGCGTCACCAAGCTCCGCAACACCGCCTGGGACATTCCCACCGGCACCGGCACCCTAACTCTTCCGACCGGCTGGCACGATGTTGACCTCCGCGTTGGACAAGGCGGCGGCGGCGTCGGCGCTTCAGGCACGGCGGCCTGGCCCGTTGATTTCGGCCTGGTCTTCGATCCTCAGGGCCGCGGCACCATCAATCCCGCGGATTACATCCTGCCCGTCGATTCTGGTGATGGCAGCCTCTTCCGCGATTCCGGCACCATCATCGCCAACTTCAGCGACAGCAATGTTGTCGTCACCCAGAATTCCGGCATCGACGTCTTCGCTCCCATGGCCATCTTCGGCAACCTGACCGTCAACAGCGGCATGACCCTCACCATCACCGGTCTGGGCGCTGCCGTGTTCAACCAGACCACCGCCTCCGGCGGCGATCTGCTCGTCAATACCGATGGCTTCCTCTCAGAAATGCGCCCCGGCAGAATCCTCAACGGCGGCGGCCTCACTGGCATCACCAAGACCGGCAACGGAACCCTCACTCTCGACAACACCGCCGCACCCTCCGTCCTCACCGGCGCGATGCACATCAACGCCACCGGCGGAACACTCGCCGGCACCACCGACGGCGTGAATAATCCCTTCGGCGCTGCTCCGATCTCCCTGACCAATACCAACCTGGTGCTCAGCTCCAAAGTGGGTGGCCCGGTCAGCTATGCCAACCCCGTCAGTGCCAGCGGCACTTTCCGTGTCAGCGCTGCCAATAAGGGCACTGGAGCCGTTGATGCCGGCGCAGTCACCCTCAACACCCTCAACGCGGCCGCCGACTCCAACATTTCCGTCGCCGCCAACAACTCCTACAGCCTGACCCTCGCCAACGTAAACCTCGCCGGCAATGCCAGCATTAACAACAGTTCCAGCGATACGGCGATCTCCTTCGGCAACATCACCGGCGTCGCCAGCAGCGTCGTGAACATCAACGGCGCCAATCGCAGCCGCATCACCGGCAACGTCGCCGGCAACAACGTCATCATCAACTCGCCTGGCGTCGATTTTGATCCGGGCGCGGCCACAACCAAGACGGTTGCCGCCAACACCCAGGTCAACACCGAGATGCGCATCGCCACTGGCGTCATCGATTACGGCCAGAACGTCATCACCGGCAATCCGGCCCACTTCACCGCCGGCTTGTATGAAAGCCGCCTCGGCAATCCCGGCCCCGGCGAGTCCGATCGCAACATCAACAAGAGCGGCCCCAACATCAACGAACGCATTACACTTGGCCTCAACCACATCAACCAGGGCAACGTAGATACTACCGCCGGCGAAAATGCCGGCTGGATCACCGACAGCACCTACGTCTACACCGGCCAGATCTTCATCCCCGACAACGACGTCGCGGGCGACGGCCTGGGCAAGGTCTCCTTCGGCGAAAACTTTGACGACTACGTCCAGGTGAAAGTCGACGGAGCTCTCAAGATTGACGATCCCGCCTGGAACGTCCCTTCATCCTCCGGCCCGCTCGTGTTAGCTGCCGGCTGGCATGATGTCGAGTTCCGCGGAGGTCAGGGCGTCGGCGGCGTCGGACCCGTCGGCGCCACCGGCTGGGGCGGCACCAAGGCGCTCGGCATCGATTTGCTGGGCCGCGGCACCACCAATGGCGATGATTATGTCGTGCCCGTCGACAATGGCACCATGAACCTCTTCCGCGCCCTCGTCCCCATCGGCGGCGTGGTTGACATCGAATCCGGCACCGAACTCAAGGTTGGCGGTCTGACCACTCTGGCCGCCGTGAACCTCAATGGCGCCACCGGCCTGTCCAAGCTGACCCTCAACAATCACGCCATCGCCAGCAGCAGCGACGTGGTGAATATCAACCTCGTCGGCAGCGGCTCCTTCGGTGAAGTGAACATCGGCACCAACACAACCCTCACCGCCACCAATCTGGTGATCGACGGATCGGGCGCATCGCTCACCAAGAGCGGCCCCGGCGTGCTGCGTGTCAGCGGAACCACCAACCTCCAGAGCGGCATCAGCATCACCGCTGGTAAGCTCCAGATGAACGGCGTTGGCAGCGGCCCCGGCGGCGCAACCGTCGAATCCGGCGGCACGCTCGGCGGCACCGGATCGTTCGCGGGCCCGGTGTTGGTCAATACCGGCGGCAGCCTCTCGCCGCACGACGGGACCGGCGTGGCAACACTGACCCTCAATGACGCCCTGACCCTCAACCCCGCCGCCCGGCTCGATTTCAACTTCGGCCTCACCAGCGATTCGGTCACCGTCCTCAGCAATCTGACCCTCAACGGCAATACCACTCTTAACCTCAACGCCATCACCGGCTTCACCACCGGAACCTTCCGCCTGCTCACCATGACCAACTTCACCGACACCGGTGACGTCGTCCTCGGAACCAACACTGGCCCGGCCGCGTTCAACTATTCGATCGTCGAAACCCCGCCCGCGGGCATCGACCCCGGACATATCGATCTGGTTGTCACCGCCCAGATCCTCAAGTGGACTGGCGCCACCAACAACAATTGGGACATCAACACCACTATTAACTGGCAGAACTCGGTTCCCAGCCCGGCCAAATACATCGACCTCACGGCCGTGGTCCTGGATAACGGCGCTGCCACCAACCGCTCCCTCACCGTGGTCCCGGCCGGCGGCGTACAGCCCGCCAGCATCACCGTCGACAACGACGCCACTCATCCCTATTCAATCGGCGGCAACGCCATCGCCGGGAATACCGGCATCACCAAGCGCGGCGTGGGCACCCTGACCCTCACCGGCGCCAGCAACTCCTACATCGGTCCCGTGATTGTCGAGGCGGGCATCCTCGATACCAACGCCCTGGCCAACGCCGGCTCCAACAGCCCGCTCGGCGCGGGTCCCTCCCCCATCACCCTCGGTAGTGCCAGCACCGCCGGCACCATCCGTTACAGCGGCGGCGGCGCAGGCTCCACCGACCGCGGCCTGACTTTCGCGGCCGGCGGCGGCACGGTTGACAACGCTCAAAATGCCACCTTCGGCGGCATCGTCTCCGGCGATGGCAATCTCACCAAGACCGGTGCGGGCACCCTCTTCCTCAGCGGACTTACCAACACCAATTCCGGCTCCATCGCCGTCAATGACGGCACCGTCAGCGTCGCCAGCATGGGCGCGGGCGGCGCGGGCAGCCTCATCACCCTCGCCAGCGGCAAAACTTTCGAATACACCGGCGCCAATCACACTGGCGCCCGTGGGGTAACCACTCCCTCCGCCGGCGCCACTGGAACCATCGGCGTCACCAACGCCGCCACCAAGCTCGATCTCAGCGGCGCTGTCTCCGGCCAAACCATCAGCAAAGCGGGCCCCGGTAACCTCACCCTCTCCGGTCTGGTCAACTTCACCGGCACGACCCACTCGCTGGCTGCCAACTCCGGCATCCTGGCCTACACCGGCACCGGCGGCAACACCATCAACGGCACCTACGGCGTCGACTCGGGCAGCACCCTCCGCGGTGCACCGGGCTCGCTGGGCAGCGTTGCGGTCGCCCTCAACGGCGGCACGCTCTCGCTCCAAGGCGCTGCGGGCCAGCAGGGCCTGGTTGGCGAGTTCTATCAGTTCGGTCCTTCGCAGGCGATTCTCAACACACTCGATGATTTGGACGCCGCTTTGGTCGCCAATGCCGGCAGCCTCTATGCCACCGCCAATACCAGCCTTGCCGATCTCGATCCCCGCGTTGACCTCCACGGAGCCATCAATCACATCGCCGGCCCCGGCAATCCGTTCGACCAGTACGGCGGCCTTGCCGCACCCGGCGGCTTCGATAATCTCGTCACCCGCTGGACCGGCAAGATCAACATCAGCGCCGCCCAGGCTGGCCTGACCCAGTTCTTCACCGCCAGCGACGACGGCAGCGTGCTGTGGGTCGATGGCGTCAAGGTCGTCGATAACAACTTCTTCCAGGGAACCACCGAACGCGGCGGCTCCATCAGCCTCTCCGAAGGCGCTCACGATATCGTCATCGGCTTCTACGAAGGCGGCGGCGATGCTTCCGCGGTCTGGAAGTGGATCCCCGTCGGTGGCGGCAAGGACGTTGTTCCCAATAACGTCCTCTCCAGCGGCACGGCCGACTGGGTCAATAACGTCTCGACCGCCGTGGGCACCACCTCGACCATCGACGTCACCGCGGCCGCAATGGCCAACGTCGGCGCTCTGAACCTGGGTAACAATTCAACCCTTCGCGTCACCAGCGGCTCGGTGCATTTCACTGGCACCACCCTGGCCACCGCGGCCGGCACCTACAACATCAATAGCGGCTGGGATACCAACCTCAACCAGGTCAGCGGCTCGGGCACCATCAATCACGCCGGCGGCGGCAAGATGATCCTCGAGACCAGCAACCTCGCCGGCCTCGGCGCTGGCTCGGTCATCAATATGACCGGCGGCACCCTGGGCGCCGTCGGCGACGCCGGCATGACCAATCCGCTTGGTGCTGCCTCGGTCAATCTCTCCAACACCGCCGGCATCCTGCTTGGCGCACGCGCGGGTGATGTGACCTTCAACACTCCAGTGTCCGGCAGCGGAACCGTCCGTGTCGGCTCGGGTATTGTCGGCAGCTCTACGGTCGGCCCGCACACGCTGACCCTCGGTAGCGCGGCCAACCCGCTGAACCTGGCCGCGGGTTCCACCGCCAATCTGAGCGCGGACAACGGCACCTCGCTCGTGCTGCCCGCCGTCCAGCTCGCCGGTGATGGAACTCTGAACAACAGCTCCACCAGCGACAACGTCACCATCGGCAACATCAATATCACCGGCAGCACCGCCACCTTCGGCGGCTCCAGGGCAGTTCGCCTGACCGGCAATATCACCGGCGCTGTCACCAACGTGGTCGTCAGAAATGGCGCGTTGAATGTCGATCCGGGCGCGGCCGCCACCAGCAACATCAACGGCCCCATGAAGGTTGTTTCCATCCTCAACGCCCAGACCGGCACCACCAACCTCGGCAACAATGTCATCAGCGGCCAGACCGCTGTCGCTCAGGCAGGGTTGGTCGAACAGTTCGCCAACGGAGGCTTCTACGAAGGTGCGCTGGTCGGTCGTCCCAATACCTTCGGCGTGCCTGACTCGATTCAGCTCTATCCAAGGCGTGCCAACCAGGCTCGCGGCGACACCAATGGCGATCCCCCCGGTGTGGGCGGCAACGCCGATGTACCGGGCTGGACCGACAACAGCACCTACATCTATACCGGCCAGATCCTCGTCCCTGACAATGGAACTGTGCTTGACGGCATGGGCAGCATTGCCTTCGGCGCTTCCTTCGATGACAGCGTCCTGCTGAAAATCGACGGACAGCAGAGGATGCGCGATACCAACTGGCACAACGCCACCAGCACCGGCGAAATGGTCCTCACCGCCGGCTGGCACGATATCGAAATGCGCTTCGGTGAAGGCACCGGCGGCGTGGGCCCCGACAACGATGCCGGCCTCACTCTTTGGGGCGCGACCTTCCCCGACGGCAGCGGCTTTGCCTCCATCGGCATTCAGACCGATCCCAGCATCGGCTTCGACCCCGATAGCAGCACCAGTCAGGCTGACGGCAACAATGGCGCTACCATCGACCATTATCACAACCCCGTGGACGATGGCAGCATGAACCTGTTCCGCATCGCCACCTCGGCCGAGAGCGGAACCATCAATGTCGCCGCCGGCGCTACTGTCAACGCGGGCGGTCTCGTCGACATTCAGCTCGTGACTCTTAATGGTGGCGCTTCACCCGCCGTCATGAACCTCTCCAACACTTCCAGCCACACCGGCACGGTGACCACCATCCGGGCTAACGGCGCCGCTGGTTCGGCCAACACCATCAACCTCGGCGCCAACAACACCCTCAATGCCCAGCAGCTTGTGGTTGCCACCGGCACCATCTTCAACAAGAACGGCCTGGGAACCCTTCGCATCACCTCGATTCCAGGCGTTAGCTCTGCCTTCCCCAACGCTCACGAGTTCGCCGACGAATCCGAAGTGCACGTCAACGCCGGCAAGCTGGTCATCAACAGCATCGGCACCGCCGGCACCGGCTCTGTCTTCGTCGCAAGCGCCGCGACCCTCGGCGGCAACGGCTCCATCACCGGAGCGGTCTCCGTCGATCCGGGCGGCCATATCGCCCCCGGCGACAGCGTCGGAACCCTCACCGTCGGCGGTCTGGCTCTTAACGCCTCGGCCTTCGATGTCGAGGGCAGCGCCGCCGGCCTTGACAAGATCATGGTCGCCAGCGACGGCACCGGCGATGTCTTCACCCTCAGCGGCAACAGCTCGGTCAATCTCTTCGACCTCGGCGGTGTGGCCGCTGGTGACTATGTCATCGTCGACTACAACAACCAGAACGCGATCGCGAGCCTGACCGGCCTGCTGACGATCTCAAATCCCGGCGCCTTCGCTGGTCTGACCGCTTCGCTCATCAATGACACCGCCAACAAGGACATCGTCCTTCACCTGGAGGGTGGTGGCGATACCGCACAGTGGAATGTCGACAGCAGCGGCAGTTGGGGCGTGGCAGCCAACTGGTTGCCCGCGATTGTCCCTGATGGCAGTACCTTCACGGCCAACTTGCTTGGCAAGATCACCGCAGCTCGCACGATTACCCTCGATGGCAACCGGACTGTTCGGAGCCTGAACTTCGATAACGCCAACAAGTACACGGTTGCTTCTGGCACCGGCGGCACGCTGACTCTCGCCGGCGGCGGCGGAATCACTGTGGAAGCCAGCGGCAGTCACGAAATCTCCGCTCCTGTCACGCTCACCGGAGTTAACAGCCTCACCATCAGGGGCGGCTTGACCATGTCCGGCGGCGTGTCGATCTCTGCTGGCGGTGCCGCGACCAAGACCGGCAGCGGCGCCCTCACCATCAGTGGCGCCCAGGGCCACGGTGCTGGCGCTGCGTTGACGGTCAATCAGGGAACCGTCAACCTCAACTCCAACGCCGGAACCGCGGGCTCCGCCGCGGGCTCCAACCTGTCGCTCAACATCGTCGGCGGCGCCGGCGCTGCCACGGTCGCCCTCGGTTCCAATCAGGACCTGGCCGGCCTGAATGTCGCAACCGCCGACCCCAACAGCCAGACACTCGATCTGGCCAGCCCGGCCGTTGCGGGACAGTTCCACTCGGTGCGGGTCTACGCCGCCAACCTGGTCACCGCAAAGGCCGCGCTCTACAACGCGATCGTCAATGCCAACCAGGCCGGTGCGCTCGATCCGCTCGACGGCATCAGGGACTCGGGCCTGCATGCCAGCTCCGGCATCGGCCTCGCGGTCCTCTCCGGTTCGGACAACGTCTTCATCCGCCCGACCAAGACCGGCGACCTGAACCTCGACGGCAATGTGACCATCTCCGACTTCATCGACCTGGCCTCCAACTTCGGCACCGTCGGCACTGCCACCTGGCAGGAAGGTGACCTCAACTACGACAGGAACGTCACCATCTCCGACTTCATCGACCTGGCCTCCAACTTCGGCTCCAGCTATGCCGGCGCTGCGGCCCCGGTCAGCTCCTCCGACCTCCAGACCCTGGCCAGCTTCGCCTCGAGCATCGGCGTCGATCCCTCGGTGATCGGCTCCGCTGTCCCCGAGCCGACCACCCTCAGCCTCCTGGCCATTGGAGCCATGGGCCTGATGAGCCGTCGCCGTCGCAAGGCCTGAAACCGCGGCGAAACCTCGGGCCTCGCTGCCCGATCAACCGCCGCCCAGGGCAGGTGAGGCATCCAAGTGATTGCCAAAAACCGGGCCGGTCCAGCAATGGACCGGCCCTTTCTCTTGCGCACCACTTCCGTTCGAAACCGACTTTTTCTTTGCCCCCTCTTCGACCTGTGCTAAATTATATAACTCAATTGCGCCCCCAACGAACCTCATCCAAACGCCTCGCCGCGGCCGCCGCATTTTCCATCGCCCTCGCCGCCGCCACCCCCATCCTTCGCGCTGACCTCTCGGCCGACCAGACCCCCTTCCACTCCTTCCGCGCCATCTGGCTCGACCGCTTCGACTACTCCAGCGCTGCCTCCATCGCCACCGCCATGCAGAACTCCAAAAACCTCGGCATCACCGACGTCATCTTCCAGGTCCGCGGCAACGCCAACGCCTACTACAACAGCGCCTACGAGCACCGCGAGATGGCCAGCTACGACCCCCTTCAGACCGCCATCACCGAAGCCCACAACCGCGGCCTCAAGCTCCACGCCTGGATCAATACCATGCCCCTCTGGCTCGGCGCCACCGCCCCCACCGGCTCCGACTACCTCATCAACCAGCACCCCGAATACTGGATCAGCGACACCAACAACAATACCCAGCCCCTCAACTCCAGCTACGTCATCGTCAATCCCACCATGCCCGAGGTGCAGACCCACATCGAAAACGTCGTCCGCGACATCGCCGGCAAATACCAGATCGACGGCCTCCATCTCGACTACACCCGCCTCACCAACAACAGCAACGGCGTCAACCTCACCTACCCCATGGACCCCGCCACCGTCGCCCGCTTCCAGCAGGCCTTCCCCGGCCAGACCCCCGCCGCCAATCAGGCCAACTACAAAGCCTGGGTCGCCGGCCAGATCACCACCCTCGTCGGCGGCATCCGCGACGCTCTTAAATCCACCCGCCCCAACGCCCAGCTCACCGCCGCCGTCTGGCGCGACGCCGACATCGGCCTCAGCGACTACCAGCAGGACTGGAACACCTGGATCGACCAGGGCCTCCTCGACGCCGCCATGCCCATGATCTACCGCAAAGGCTTCGGCGCCGGCGGAACCAACATGGACGTCGATTCCGGCGATCTCTATCGCCTCAATGTCACCGAAGCCCTCGATCGCCGCGGCAACTCCGGCATCATCGCCGGCATGGGCACCTACATGCAGAACAATCCCCTCACCGCCTACAACAATACCCTCGCCCAACTCAATTACGCCAAGGCCCAGGGCACCAACGGCATCGTCATGTTCGATTATGGCACCCTCTTCAACAGCCCCGTGGATAATCCCAACACGCCCGCCGATGAAGGAGTCCTCCGCCGCGCCCAGCTTGAGGTTCAGCGCGCCTTCACCGACTTCTACGCCACCAACAGCACCCCCCCACCGCCAACCTCTCTCACCAACTTCGACACCGACGAAGGCTATTTCCCCACCAACATCACCTTCTCCGGCTCCAATCAAAACGTCGCCGCCTCCAGCTCCGCCGACCGCATCACCACCGAATCCCACAGCGGCGTCGGCTCGCAGCAGCTCATCATCAACAAAACCCCCGGCGCGCCCTCCTTCCTCGCCCGCCACCTCTCCGGCATCGGCGCCCCCGGCGACCCCGCATCAAATCTTCAGCTCGCCTCCATCGGCTCCATCGGCTTCTGGCTCAAAACCACCACGCCCGACCTTCAGGCCTCCCCCGGCCTCGACGACAGCACCCCCGGTACCGAGCGCGGCTTCTTCAAAAACGTCATCCCCGACGGCCAATGGCACAAGTACGAATGGTTCCTCGACGACGTGACCCATTGGGACAGCTTCAGCGCCGGCAACGGCCGCGTCGCCAGCCTCTTCACCACCGACTCGATCCAGTTCACCGGCACCGCCGCCACCAACCTCATTTTCCTCGACGATATTTTCTACGACCCCGCCGCCATCGCCCCCAACCAGTGGACCCTCGACGCCAGCGCCACCTGGTCCAACGCCGGCAACTGGACCGGCCTCATCCCCAACGCCGTCGGCGCAACCGCCAACCTCCTCCGCCGCGCCACCGCCCCGCGCACCCTCACTCTCTCCGCCCCCACCACTCTCGGCTCCCTCACCTTCGACAACTCCTTCTCCTACACCCTCGCCGGCCCATCCACCCTCACCCTCGACGTCCCCTCCGGCAACGCTTCGCTCACAGTCGTCAACCGCGGCTCCCACACCATCTCCGCGCCAATTTCCTTCAACGACCCCACAAACATCTCCATCGACACCGCCGCAACCCTCACCCTCAGCGGCTCCCTTAACAATTCCTCCGGCAAATCCCTCACCAAAACCGGCCCCGGCGACCTGATCATCACCGGCCCCCAGACCCACGGCACAGGCGCATCCCTCACCATCAACCAGGGCCGCGTGACTTTCTCCTCCAACGCCGGCTCCCCCGCCGCCCCGCGCCTCTCCATCACCCTCAACGGCTCCTCGCTCCTCTCGCTCAACACCACTCAAAACCTCACCGCCCTCACCCTCAACAACAATTCCCTCGCCACCCTCCAGCCCGGCGCCAACAAAACTCTCAAGACCAACTCCCTCACCCTCTCCTCCCTCGCCACACTCGACCTCGCCGACAACGACGCCGTCATCCAGGCCACCGCCGCCTCCCGCGAGTCGGTCCTCTCCGACATCACCTCCCACCTCGCCTCCGCCCGCAACTCGCTCGCCGGCCGATGGCGCGGCCCCGGCATCACCAGCTCCACCGCCGCCTCCGACCCCCTCCGCATCACCACCCTCGCCGCCATCCTCAACGACGACGGCGCCGGCTCCCCTCTCTACTCCACTTTCGCCGGCCAATCCGTCGACCTCAATTCCATCCTCCTCAAGTTCACCTACACCGGCGACTCCGACCTCGACGGCGACATCGACGCCGACGACTACGCCCACATCGACTCCGGCTATGCCCAGTGGATCTCCGACCAGTCCCTCCCCCCCACCTACGCCAGCGGCGACTACGACTTTAGCGGCGCCATCAACAGCGACGACTTCTTCCTCATCGACCGCGCCTTCTCCAGCCAATCCACCCCCCTCTCCGCCCTCTCCGCCGCCGCCCTGTCATCCGTCCCCGAGCCCTCCTTCCTCCTTCCCGTAACCCTCGCCGCCCTCCTCCTCCAAACCCGCCGCCGCCACCCTTAAAACTCCTCGCCCGCTTCTCGTAAGGTGAGGCTCGCCCCACCGCTTCTCTTCCTGATCCTGCTCTTGATCCTGCTCTTGGTCTTCTTCTAAATCTTCCTCTTCATCCTGATCTTGATCTCGATGCCAATTCCCAATCCCAAATCTCAAATCCCAACCTCCCCCTCCCGCCGATAATGAATCAACCATGAAAACCGCCCTCCTCCTCACCATCTCCAACATCTTCATGACCTTCGCCTGGTACGGCCATCTCAAGTTCAAGCACACCGCCCTCTGGGCCGCCATCCTCGTCAGTTGGCTCATCGCCTTCGTCGAATACTGTTTCCAGGTCCCCGCCAACCGCATCGGCTCCAACCAGGGCTACACCGGCGCGCAGCTCAAGGTCATGCAGGAAGTCATCACCCTCCTGGTCTTCTGCTTCTTCTCCGTCTTCTATTTGCAGGAAAAACTGAAATGGAACTACATGGTCGGCTTCGCCCTCATCGCCGTCGCCGTCTTCTTCGTCTTCTATCAGTGGTGACCGATTGGAACCCCGGGATGCACGTTCGGGCCTTATTCCAAAACCCCCGCGCCTGGGCATGGGCAGCGGTACTCCGATGCCCGTGCTCCGCTGAGTTCTGACTTCTGAATTCCGATTTATTCCCCTTACCCCTCCAGCGTCTTCGCTTACCTCCCCCATCCAGCGCGCCCACGCTACCTGTCCGCCTGGCTGGGTCGTGAGGGCCGGGCACCGGAGGGCAAGCGATCCCCGCATCGCGCCAGCCCCTGCGCTACCTGCAACCCCTCTCCCTCCCTTTCCTCCCCGCAATTCAAGGGTGATGAGGTGGGTGCGGGAGGAGAAGAGGGACGTACTCGTCCTTCTTCTCCTCCCGCGTCTGCGCATTAAGTCCCTGCGTATTAAGAATGATTTGCTAAAACCTTCCCGCCCCACGCGTGCCGAACTTCCAATTATCCATCCAACCCCTTCTCATCCCTCCACCACGCCGCCACCGGCCCGGCCGACGGCGGTATCACCACCCCCAGCCACGCCGCGCACGTCGCGGCCGCGTGCCTCGCCTGCTGCGGCGTCTCAAAACACTGCTCGATCGACTTCTGGCTCTTCGGATTCCGCCACGCGCTCAAAAAATTCCCCACCGTATACACGTGCAGCACCTGCTGAAGCGGCAACGCGATGTCCGACCGCATCACCTCATTGAGCGACAGACCAAGAATGGGATTCCGCATCATATATCGCCAATCCGCACCCGTCCCACACCGCACGGCCGGCCAGCCGTCACCAACTCGCCGCGGTTGCTGTCAAAACGGGTAGCAGTTGTTGGGATGAACGCCCAGATCGCATTCAACCCCATAAGCCCACAAACCTCGAAGCCCCGGCGACCTCCTTGCCACCGGCCGACTTCTGCCCTATGGCCATCCAACTTACCGCGCACTTTCTTATCGTCAATTTAACCTGCTAATCTTCCTCAAATTTTATGGGACGATTCCCCCATCTTCCCACCCGGCAATTTCTGCCGCTCCCACGCCTGCCAGAGACTCGCAGCCACAGATACGGACGGATGCACACCGATGACCGGTAGGTCGGGCACTCATTTGACCAGACCAGAACGTCTAGACACGGCGGAACAAATTACGGCTCCGTACCCCACTCCTTTTTCTTGCTTCTCAAATCTATCCAGCTACATTGCACGCATTCCCACGTCTCACACCGCATCTGTGGTACCGAGTGCGGTTTTTTGGTTGTGCTTCGATTTAAGTAGAGGAAGGAATGAGGATCAAGAGCGTCAAGATCGAGCACTTTCGCTCCATTCATTCGGAAACCTTCCCTTTCGCGAGCCTTACAGCGATCGTAGGTCCGAACGGCTGCGGCAAGTCCGCCGTCTTGCGCGCCATTCAGCTCTTCTATGAACCTTCGCCCTCAGCGACAGTTGATGACTTCTACAATCGAGACATAAACGAACCAATCAAGATCTCAATCACGTTCGCTGAATTGACGCCGGGCGAAAGCGCGCTCTATGGGAAATACGTCCAAGATTCGATCCTCACGATTACGAAAGTCATCGTCCCCGGGGCCGAAAAATATCACGGGACGAGCTTACAACATCGGGGTTTTGACGAGCCTCGCGCGATCGTAAACAAAACGGACCGTCGCACAGCATATAACGCACTCCGTGACAGAAAGGAGTATGCCAACCTTGCGAAGGTCTCTACCGCTGATCAGGCGGATGCCGAATTAGAGAAATGGGAGGCATCTCACCTAGACCAATGCGAACGCACTCCTGACACTGGTCAGTTCTTCGGATTCCGCAATGTCGGGCAGGCGCGCCTCGAACGGTTCACGCGGTATGTCTTTGTTCCCGCCGTGCGTGAGGCCGAGAAGGATGCATCTGATACAAAGGGCTCAGCCATCTTTCAGCTCCTGGAGTTGGTGGTGCGAAGCGCGTTGGCGCAAAACGAAAAGTTCGCTGAATTCAAAGACAAACTTCAGTCAGATTACCAAGCACTAATTGGACCAACCACTCAAGTCCAGCTCGGTGAATTATCTCAGCGGCTCACAAGGAATCTTCAAACGTACGTTCCCGCGGCGAGCATCAAACTAGAGTGGCAGGCCGCTGACTCACTGATAGTTCCACTACCCAAGGCCACGGTGAAACTGTCGGAAGATGGTTTTGAGGCTCCGGTCGATCGTGTTGGGCACGGATTGCAACGGGCGTTCATTCTTTCATTGTTGCAGGGCCTCGTCAGTGCACAGTTGACCGTCGTACCTCCTGCCGACGGGAGCAAGCGAACACTGGCTGACAACGTCGAACCGGTTCCAACACTGATCCTAGGCATTGAGGAACCGGAACTATACCAACACCCGAACCGTCAACGACATCTCTCGAGGATATTGGCAAACCTTTCCAGCGGCTCCATTCCAGGGGTTCTAAATAACACTCAGGTTCTCTATTGCACCCACTCACCGCTTTTCATCGACCTTGAACGCTTCGGCTCTATTCGACGGCTCATCAAGGTCGATCATCAAACCGCACTTCCAAAGAAGACCAAAATGTACTCAAGTTCGATGGAGTTGGTTGCCGCGCAACTCCAAAAAGCCCAGGATGACTGCGACTCGCCCGACTTTACCGCGAGCTCGGTCCGAGCGCGCATGCAGTCGTTGATGACACCGTGGATGAACGAGGGGTTCTTCGCGGATGTTGTGGTGCTTGTGGAGGGCGAGGACGATCGTGCGACGATCATCGGCGCAGCACAACGCCAACAAATTGACCTCGAGGCGATTGGCGTCGCAGTAATACCCTGTGGCGGGAAGGACAGCATGGACCGCCCATTCCTCCTCTTTAGCGGTCTCGGAATTCCAGTGTTCTTAGTGTTCGACGGCGACACCAATCAAAACGACCCAAAAGATCGAGACAAATCCGCGAAAGCCAACCGTTGCTTGCAGCGCCTATTGGGCATCAGCGAAGTTCAAGATTTTCCAGCAACCGGCGTGTTTACCCGACACGCCGTCTTCGCATCCAATCTAAATCAACTGGTTCGGGAAGCTGTGGGAGAAGCGAAGTATCAATTGATCGGAGGGGA
>DASYUA010000156.1:0-3912 GCA_036001665.1 Tepidisphaeraceae bacterium | reverse complement strand
GATCTTGCCGCCTATATTCCCCGCATCATCCAGATCGAGAGCGGCGGCAATCCCAATGCTCAGACGGGAAGCTATACCGGTCTCCTGCAAATGGGACCGGATGAACGTGCGAAATATGGCGGCGATGATCTGAACGCGGGTCTGGCACTGCTTCGTGATAGGGCAAACCAGTTCGAAAAGCAATTCGGGCGCGCGCCGACACCGACCGAATTCTATCTCGCCCACCAGCAGGGCATGGGCGGCATCGCCAATCACATAGCGAATCCCGATGCGCCGGCCTGGCAGAACATGGCCTCGACGGGCGAGGGGCGCCAAAAGGGCGAGAACTGGGCCAAACAAGCCATCTGGGGAAATGTTCCTACCGATGTGAGGGCGCAGTTTCCGGGCGGCGTGGACAGCCTCACAAGCCGCCAGTTCATGGACTTATGGAGGGCGAAGGTCGAGCGCGGCCAGACTGCGCCGCCCGCAAATCCGAATGCGCCGCTCGGCGCCAACATGGTCGCCCAGGCCAAGCCACCATCCCTCCCGCTGTTCTCTCCCGCTCCCTATTCTCAATCCCAGCTCCCGGCGAGCGGCGTGGCCGGTGGAGGCGGCGGCGGCGATGATTATGCTTCGGTCATCGCTGCCGCTTCGCCCGAACAACAGCAGGCTCCGGGCTTCCTGCCGCCCTGGCGTCCCAATGCGCGGATCGCCGCCATGATGCAGCGCTATCCGTTTCTCCGACGAGGCTGAAACATGACCACAGGTCTCTATATCTGGTCCAAGACGGCCGGATCAAATTCGATCGCCGACGCCTCAATCAATTGGGCTGAAGGCCAGGCTCCCTCGACCGTCAATGATTCCGCCCGCGCGATGATGGCGCGCATCGCGGAATATCGGGATGATGTTTCGGGCTCGCTGCTGACGACGGGCGGGTCCACCGCCTACACGATCTTCACCAATGAGAATTTCGATTCGCTCGCCCATCTGGACAAACAGACCCTTACAATCTGCGCGCATGTGACTTCGGGCGCATCGCCGACGCTGTCCGTCGATGGTCTAACAGCAAAACCCATTCAATCGAGCACGGGCGTTGCAGTTACGGCGGGCGGGCTCGTCGTTGGCACGCAATATCGGATGACTTACTACAACACGGCCGGGGAATTCATCGTCGATGGCGCTCCACTGGCTCAGACGGTCCCGGATGCCACAGTCACCAATGCAAAGCTTGCCAATATGGCGGCCTGGACGCTCAAGGGGAACAATACTTCCGGATCGGCCGCGCCGGGTGATTTCACGATTGATGCCCTGACGGCAAAAACATTGCCTCTCGTTGCCGATGAAATCCCAATCTGGGATGTCGCCGGGACGGCAATGAAGAAGGCGACGTTGACAGCTTTGTCCGCGCTGATTCTCGCTCAGGGAGCCGCACCAACGGTGCAGCGCTTCACATCGGGAACATCACAGACCTACACGCCGACGGCGGGCATCGTGCGGATCAAGGTCAGGATGTGTGCCGGTGGTGGCGGGGGTGGCGGAGCATTTGCCAATGGCTCAGTCGGTACTGATACTTCATTTGGATCCTGGACGGCTATTCATGGCAACAATGGCATAGGCGGTAATGCTGGCGCCAGGGGCGCCGCGGGGGGATCAGGGGGGACCAATGGAACCGGAACCTTAGTTGCTAGATTCTCGGGGGGCGCCGGAGGCGGTGGCGCCGGTAACATCGCCAATTTGGGCGGTAATGGAGGCTCAAATCCATTTGGCGGTGCTGGCGCCGGCGGGAGTCTTCAGGATCAAACACCAACCGTTGGGACTACCAATACTGGCGCAGGCGGCGGTGGGGCGGGGTCTTCTAGTAGCCAGGGCAATTCCGGCGGCGGCAGCGGTGAATATGTTGAATTCTGGATGACGGCAGCGCAGGTTGGCGCCAGCCAAAGTTATACGGTCGGAGCGGGCGGCGGCGGAGGAAGCGGTTCGCCTAATGGAGCATCCGGCGCGGCCGGCATCATCATTATCGAAGAGTTCTATATCTAGATCCCGTAATATTCATCGATCAGCATTCGCAAATGTTGCTTATCCCGGCCTGCGGGAAGAACGACATATGCGGCAATCAAAAGAAGTTCGCATATGCTGGAACGAATTTTGGCCATGAATTTATCCCTCCGTCATTGAGTTGGCAAATAGCCATTTCGCGCCATGCAAGCTCGGATCAGAGTTCCTTCTTTCGCTGATCTGGTCACGCTTCCGACGAGAAAAGGCACGGCTCCCGGAGCAATGACATAATCTTCCACCCCGGCAACAGCTTCGCCACGGCAACGCGTCTCAGCTAATTGCAGTTGAGCAAGATCTCCGCGGCCATCGGTTCGAACATAGGTGCCATTGCTCTGAGTGATACAGCCGCAGAGCAAAAGCGGAAGTACGAATGCGCAAAGTTTGAACATTTCTTCCTCCCCGGAAATGTCATGTTATAGACGCAACTGAGGCGGGAGTCCAGTTCCCGCCTCAGGTCTCTCCTATTCCGCCGCTTCCCGCTGCGGTTCGCCCCAGTGGCTATTCCAGGCTCGCCGGACAAAGCCGATGATATCCGTCAGCTTTTCCGGATCGCATCGGCCATTGCCGATATAGGCGGTAATGACGCCCTCGACGAACATCTGTTCGGGCGTGCGGAAGGGGGCGCCCGAAGTGGCCGGGGATGCCAGCGCCGAACCTGGCGGTGGCCGATAAACCCCGGACCGAAACGAAGGTCTCGCCTCCGGCAGTCCCATCGTGATGCGTCTCGCTGTGGTGATGTTGGTCAGGATCGTGCCGCCATCTCCAACCGGGGTATCGACCGTCTCGACATTGTAGGTCACGCCAGCCTCGATCCCGAGCTTGTCCAGCTTATCGGTCCAGCAGCCAAGCCGCCGGCCTTCCGTCGTGACGATGATGCTGCGCTTGGGCTTGGGTTCGATTGCGGCGACTGTGATGGTGCTCATTCCCAATCTCCATGTCGCTCCCGCTCCGCCAACTGGCAGGCGAGGTCATAGCCTTCGTCCGCGAGCCAGTTCTCGGCCATGAGCTTGAGTTCAGCCGGCGCCGGCCGCTCAAGGTCGGCCTCGGTGACGGGATCTCCGGGCTTGCGCCGGTCGATGAGGACGACGGACACGAGCTCGATCTCGGCCGGATCCGGCGGCCATCCCGGATCACCATTGCGATGCGTTCGGACGCCTGGATTGCCGGGCAGGTAAGTGAAGGTGACGTCGACCTTCAGATAGATCGTCTCGCCTTCCTGGCCTTTGGCGGGCTGGAGAGGCAGGTCGGCCGTGATACGGTGCGTGGTGGTTTTGGCCATCACTCACGCCTCCCGCGGAAGGACAAGGTCGGCAGCGGCCAGTAGCGGGCAGGCCCCGAAGCCGAAGCCTTCGCCGTTGAATTCCTCCTCGCGATAGCAGGCGCCGTAGCCATTGCCGCAGGGGAAGATGATAATCTCGTCGCCATCCTCGGACGGGAAGGCGAACTCAGTGATGGGGATGCGTTTCATCGGCCGGCCTCCCATGCCGAAAACGACGAGCGGAAGTCGCTGGAGCGCTTCTGCGGGTCGAGGCTATCCAGGTCGATGTAGATCACGGGAGCGTCCAGCGGGGCCGCTACGGCGGCCGGGGCGGTCTCCTGGCGCACATCGGCGCCAGGGATGACCGCATGACGGACGGGGGCGTTCACGCCGCTTCCCCGTAGATCGCCGCGTGCACGGAGCGGCGAATGCGCTCGACGCTCCGCCGGTGCGCCTCGTCCTCATCGGCGCGACGGGCGGCGAGCCACATCGCCTCCATCTCGTCGCTGGTGGGGGCGGACGGAATCGTGGTATTGGTGGAATCAAGCTTAGCCATTGGACGGCTCTCCAAGGGTTGAGTTAGGCTCGGCGGTCGAGTTGGCCCTTGACCGCCGAGCTGC
>DASYUA010000155.1:0-1503 GCA_036001665.1 Tepidisphaeraceae bacterium | reverse complement strand
TTCTTCGCCCCCCACTTCCCATCCGCCCCCTTCTTCAAAACATTCACTCCCTCATACGATGCTGTTAAAACCTCCAATTTCCCATCCCCATCAAAATCCACCGCCTGAAAGTTGTGCATCACCGGAAACTGATCGCACAACAACTCCTTCTCCCATTTTGGCTGCGTCGGATCTCCCCCCGGCCGATAGGCGAACACCCTCACCTTCCCATCCCCAAAATTATTCGCCGGCGGCGCCCCCTTCCCCTGCAACGGCACCGATATCAACTCTTTCTTCCCATCCCCTTCCAAATCCGCCCACCGAATCCGATGAATCGTCGGCTCCTCATTGGCAATCTCAAACATCTCCCACTCCCCATTGCCTGTTTTGGGCCGCCGCAGCCACTGCAACGTCCCCGGATTCTTCGTATCCGCCGGCCGCCACCCCGCCCCCAGCGCCAAATCAATCTTCCCATCCCCATCAATGTCCGCGGCATCCAGACACACATTATCCGTTTTGGTCTTCCCCGTGAGAATCGTGTTCAGCTTCCACGACGGATTCTCAAACCAAACCACCCTCTCCTTGTCCGCCACCACAATGTCCTGCTTGGAATCGCCATTGATGTCGGCAAGTATCACCCCATACCCAATCTTCAATGTCTTATCGATCTCCTGAGTCTTGAACTTCGGCATCTCCGCCGCCCCCACAGAACCTCCCACTATCACCACGACACTCACCAGCATCGCGCATCGCATATGCACCTCTCATCAAATCAGATCTGCGCAAATCTGCGTTCATCTGCGTAATCTGCGGCCACTCTGCTCTTCTCTGCGTCTCTACAGTTGCATTGGATTTTTCTACTTCAGCTCTTTCACATAAATATTCTTCAACTGAAATCCCTGCCCATGATCCTGCAACGCCAGCGCGCCCTTCTCCGGAACCTTCGGCAGCTGCGCGTTGCTGATCACTTCCTCCCCGTTCAATTCCACCGTCAGCCGGTCCCCCTTCATCGTGATCACCATGTGGTTCCACTCCCCGATCGGCTTATCCATCTTCTTTTTCGGCGTAACCCCCGCCCTCACCGCCACCGGCTGCGACCGATCCGTCCGATACCCATAAACCTCCCCGCTCCCTCCCGGCCAATTCCACATGTTGATCTGCGACTTGGAATTCCCGCGCACATACACTCCACTGTCATATTCCAGCACCTCTTCGGTCATCGCCTTCCCATTCGCATCCTTCTTCTCATCCCCCGTCGCCGGATCAAGGTACGGCCGCTGCATCTTCTGCGCCGGCCCCACCCACCGCCAATCAATCGACAGCGTCACATCCCCATACTCCTTCTCCGTCCACAGCGTCATCTCCCCTTTCTTGCCGGTTGGATTGAATTCCAGCACGCCCCCCTCCTTGATGACCCACTGCTTCTTCTGCGCCTCCGACGCTTTGAAATTGGTCAGGTCCTTCCCATTAAACAACTGCTCAAACCCCTCCGGCGGCGCATTGTCCGCCGCCATCAATCGCACC
>DASYUA010000154.1:0-35176 GCA_036001665.1 Tepidisphaeraceae bacterium | reverse complement strand
GATTTGCGCAGATCAGAGGAAGAGTTTGTAGATGGAAGCGATGGCACTAGAAGCGAATGAGCCGGGGATGGGGGCGCGGTTGTTGCGGGCGCTGAGGCATCGGAATTATCGGCTGTATTTTGTGGGGCAGGGGGTATCGCTGATCGGGACGTGGCTGACGCAGGTGGCGACGAGCTGGCTGGTGTATCGGCTGACGGGATCGACGGTTTTGCTGGGGGTGGTGGCGTTTGCGGGGCAGATTCCGCTGTTTGTGCTGGGGCCATTTATGGGGGTGCTGGTGGATCGGTGGAATCGTCACCGGATTTTGGTGGTGACGCAGACGATCGCGATGCTTCAGTCGTTTGCGCTGGCCTATTTGGCGCTGCGGCACATCATCACGGTGCATCACATCATCGGGCTGAACATCGTGCAGGGTGTGGTGAATTCACTGGATATGCCGGCGCGGCAGGCGTTCCTGGTGGAAATTATTGAGAACCGGGAGGACCTGCCGAATGCGATTGCGCTGAATTCATCGATGGTGAACGGGGCACGGCTGATCGGGCCGTCGATTGCCGGATTGCTGATTGCCGGGGTTGGGGAGGGGATGTGTTTTTTGATTGATGGGATCAGTTATATCGCGGTGGTGGTAGCGCTGTTGGCGATGAGAGTTGGCCATGCGAAGAAGAAAGAAAAGAGCGCAGGGGCGCTGAGGGAGATGTGGAATGGAGCGAAATACGCGTTTGGGTTTGCGCCGATTCGGGCAATTTTATTGTTGACGGCATTTGTGAGTTTGACGGGCGTGTCGTACAGCATTTTGATGCCGGTGTTCGCGACGCAGGTGCTGCATGGCGGGGCCAGGCTGCTGGGATTTTTGATGGCGATGTCGGGAGTGGGAGCGCTGGCCGGGGCGCTGTTTTTGGCGGCGAGGAGGACGGTGGTGGGGTTGGGGAGGATCATTGTGATCGCGGGGATGGTGTTTGGGGGGGCGCTGGTGGTGTTTGCGTTATCGCACGTGTTGTGGGTGTCGATGATGGCGATGATGCTGATGGGGTTTGCGATGATTACGCTTTTTGCGTCGAGCAATACGGTTTTGCAAACGGTTGTGGAGGACCGGATGCGGGGGAGGGTGATGAGTTTTTTTGGGATGGCGTTCATGGGGATGATGCCGTTTGGGAGTTTGCTGGCTGGGTGGCTGGCGGCGCGGATTGGGCCGGCGTGGACGGTGGCGATTTGCGGGGTGAGCGCGGCGGCGGCGTGTGGGGTGTTTGCGATGAAGTTGACTGCGTTGAGGAAATTGGTGCGGCCGATTTATGTGGAGAAGGGAATTATTGTGGAGGTGGCGAAGGGATTGAATGTGGCGGCGGAGTTGGAGGAAAGGGCCTGAGGAATTGAGTCATTGAATCATTGAATTATTGGGTCATTGAGCCATTTGGGGAGGTGTGGAATTGACATGGGGATGGGGGGTAACAAGAATGGAAATGGTGGTTGCGAGGCGGCGGCCATTTTTTAAAATGGCGTTTTGTGAAAAAAGTCACGAAGAGCTTTATGAGGCGACGATAGCGAGAGTTATGAGTGAATTGCCGATGCCATCGGAGGTGAGGGCGCTGGTTGCGAAGGAGGTGGTGGAAGCTGCGCGGGTGGCCGGTGGCAGAGAGGGTACGCAAGGGGCGGGGGCGGTGGTGGAGCCGCCGTCGGTGAAGATGGTTGTGAGGCTGTTCATCGTTCCACTTTTGATCGCCGCGGCGGTGGTGGGGATTATGTTGCCGATTGCGCATATGGCCGAGGGGCCGGCGTCGATGGATGCGGCGATTGCGCGATTGAAGAATCCGGGGGGAGAGCGGACGTTGAATCTGGTCGGGCCGGGGGCCAAGCAGCGGTACATGGATGCCAAGACGCTGGTCGATCATATGAAGGCGGGGTTAGATGAGGGGCAGCGGATTCGATTGGCGGATCAGTTGGTGGAGATTTTGGAGAAATATGTGCGGCCGGAGGAGGGGGAAGTGCAGCATTTCGTGCTGCTGGCGCTGGGAAGGGTTTGGCAGAAGGATCCGAGGCAAGGGGAGATCAATTCGTCGGCCGCGGAGCAGTCGCGGGAGAAGGTGCTGGAGACGTTGATGAAATATTTTGATGCGCAGGATGTATCAGCGCGGAAGGCGGCGATTTTGGCGCTGGCGTTCTGGCAGGGACAGGAGGAGGCGCGGCGGGCGATTTCATTGCTGATAAGGAAGCTGGGGAATGTGGAAGAGGATGTGGATGTGAGGATGGCGGCGGCGACGACGTTGGGGAATATCGCGAGCGGGGATGATGTGGAGGTTGTCGAGGCGCTGAAGTTGGCGCTGAACGAGACGGACCCGCAGAGGGCGGAATTGGTGTGGAATGCGGCGTCGGCGTTGGCGCGATTGGGCAGGGTCGAGGCGACGCCGACGATGATGAAGCTGTTGAGCAGGGACGAGCTGGCGAAGATGCGGGTTTGGGATCGGGAGGATCCGAAGAGAGCGGGTTTTCGGACGCTGACGGATTTGGAGCAGCAGAGATTTTTGACGAATGCGATGCAAAGCGCGGCGAAGTTGAATGTGCCGGAAGTGCAGGCACAGTTGAGGAAGATAGCGGAAAGCGATCCGTCGATGAGAGTGAGGGCAATGGCGGTGGAGGTGTTGAATGGGAGAACGGGGACGGAGTGAGGAAGAGGATAGAAGATAGAGGATGGAGGAGAGGTTGCGGCGTGTTGCGGGAGGCCGTAAAGTTTGAGGCTCTTAGGCACGGGCAAGATGCCCGTGTTACGAATTTGTTGGTGATTTATGGCTGAAACAGCTGAGACACATCAGATTGTGACGAAGGTCTGGATCGCGCCGGGATGCATCGTTTGCGATGCGTGCGAGAACGACTGCCCGGAAGTGTTTGATGTGCAGGAAGACACGTGCCTGATTCGGCCGCCGGCGCTGAAGGCGGAGTTTCTAGCGCCATTGACGCCGTCGATCCAGGTGGCGGCGGAGGGGTGTCCGGTAGATGTGATCAAATTTGATTTGAAGGAAGTGCCGGGGCCCGCGCCGTGGGCGGGGAAAGAGGCGGAAGCAGCAGCGGCCGCGGCGGCCGGGGGAGAGGTGCGGGCGAGCGCGCCGGCGGCGAAGAAAGAGGTGGCATTGGGGCCGCCGGATCCGAAGTGGCAGGCGTTGATCAGCAACAGCAAGATCAGTCCGTCGTTGTCGGCGGGTTTGGCGACGACGGTTCGCAAGAGCCAGGAGGTGGTGCAGGCGGAGGAGATGGTTCGGGCGGTGGAATTGCCGCGAAATGCGCCGCCGGACCAGCGGGCGGCGATATTGGCGGCCGCGGGGGCGTATGCGCCGGCGCAGTCGCTGGCGGATCGGATTCGAACTGCGGGGGCGAGGGCGGGCGAGGCGGCGAAGGCCTCGCGGAGACAGTTTAATTTGGCGCTGGTGGCGGGATGGGGTGCGCTGGCGCTGGTGACGGCCGCGTTTGGGGCGATGTTCCAGGACTTTTTTGGGCCGAAGGTGTTGAAGGAGCCCAAGAAGGTTTGGCGGGTGGGGAGGCTGGAAGATTTTGCGGTGCCGGGGAAGGTGGATGAGAGCTTCAAGCGCACGCCGGATGGAGGGGCGGGATTCTGGATCGTTAATTTGCAGCCGGAACAGGACAAGCTGGTGGCGCTATCGACGATTTGCACGCACCTGGGTTGTATTCCGAACTGGTTGCAGGGGGATCAGAAATTCAAGTGTCCGTGTCATGGGTCGGGGTATTACATCACGGGCGTGAATTTTGAGGGCCCGACGCCGCGGCCGCTGGAGCGGCATGCGATCACGCGCGATCCGGATGGGTATATCGTGGTGGATATGCGGAGGATTTTCAGGGAGGAGTTGGGGGAGTGGGTGGATGCGGAGAGTTTTGTGGCGCTGTAGGTCAATGGAGGAGAGTGGAACGCAGATGACGCAGATTTTCGCAGATCAGAAGAAGAGCTGATTCATATGGGAATGCTTGATTCGATTCGAAACTCGCAGGTGTGGAATTCGATTTTCCGTCATGGCGTGCCGCGGGATCGGCGGACGCGGGTGATGGCGATCATGAGCAACGTCTTCCTGCACCTGCATCCGGTGGCGGTGAGAAAGAGCGGGATTCGGCTGTCGTTTACCTGGTGCATGGGGGGGTTGACGTTTTTCCTGTTTCTGGCGGAAGTGATTTCGGGCGTGCTGCTGATGTTTTATTACCGCCCCACCGTTCAGTATGCCTATCAGGACATTCAGGATTTGCGGGCGCACGTGACGCTGGGACTTTTGCGGGAGATTCATCGCTGGGGGGCGCACGCGATGATCATCTCGATCTGGCTGCACATGATGCGGGTGTTTTTGACGGGATCATATAAGCCGCCGCGGGAGTTCAACTGGATGGTAGGCGTGATCCTGCTGGTGCTGACGATGCTGCTGAGCTTCACGGGATATTTGCTGCCGTGGGATCAGTTGGCGATCTGGGCCATCACCGTCGGCTCAAACATGGCGAAGGCGACGCCGCTGGTGGGCGCGGGGGGACCGTTCGCGAAGATCATGATGTATCCGGGAACGGATGTGGCGATGATTCACGCGGGGTCGGATGCGCGATTCTTTTTGCTGGCGGGGACGTTTGTGGGGGAGAACGCGCTGCTGAGATTTTACGTGCTGCACTGTGTGTTTTTGCCGGTGATTGTGACGGTTTTGATTGCCATCCATTTCTGGAGAATTCGCAAGGATGGCGGGATTTCCGGGCCTCTTTAGTGCCCGGACATGGGCGAGGCGCCCATGCCACAAGAGAGCTTAACGAGAATCATTTGCCATGCTGAGCGTTTTAGCTGCTTCTGAATCGGGCGGAGGATTTTGGGCGTCTTATCGCACGTTTGTGAATTTCCTTTGCCAGCCGGCGATATTTATTTCGCTCTCGACCACCGTGTTTGTGCTGATGCTGGTGTTGTATAAGCGGTGGACGAAGCCGAAGGTGGCGGGGATTTTGTTCCTGCTCTTTCTGATCTTTTATTTCGGCTCGCTGGCCGAGCCGAATTATCGAGCCATCATCATCAAGCCGGACAACGTGCCGATCACAATCATGGTGATCTCGGTGATGTTCTTTATCTGGGTCTCGTTCCGGCGGGCGGCACTGAATGATGAGCGATTGTCGGCCGGGTTGCCGTTGCTGGAAGAGGACAAGGATGACAAGGTGCTGGTTTGGCCGGACCTTGTGTATACGGAGCTGATCTGTCTGGTGGCGGCGACGGCGGGGTTGACGCTGTGGGCGATCGTTTCCAAAGCGCCGCTGGAGCAGCCGGCGAATCCGGGGTATGCGCCCAATCCGGCCAAGGCGCCGTGGTACTTCCTGGGGTTGCAGGAGATGCTGGTTTACTTTGATCCGTGGATGGCGGGCGTGGTATATCCGGGGCTGATCATCCTGGGGCTGGCGTGCATGCCGTTTATCGATACGAATCCGAAGGGGAATGGGTATTACACGCTGAAAGAGCGGCCGTTTGCGATTGGGACGTGGTTGTTTGGATTTCTCATCTTGTGGGTCGTTTTGATTTTCTTCGGGACGTTTTTGCGGGGGCCGAATTGGAGCTTTTTTGGGCCGTATGAATTTTGGGATCCGCACAAGCAGGAGGCTCTCAATAACATTGATGTGAGCAATCTGTGGTGGAACGTGATTGTGAAGACAGCGCGGCCGATGCCTTCGGACAATCCAACCAAGCCGATCTGGGCGGTGGCGCTGTATCGGGAATGGCTGGGGATCGCGCTGGTGGGGATTTATCTGGTGATCCTGCCGGTAATTTTGCGGGCGACGGTTTTTAAGCGGATGTATGAGAACATGGGGCTGATCCGGTATGTGCTGATGGTGACGCACCTGCTGCTGATGGCGATGATGCCGATCAAGATGGTGCTGAGGTGGTTGTTTAATCTCAAGTACTTCATTTATTTGCCGGAGTTCAGTGCGAATTTGTGAGGGGCACAGGGCTTCCTGTTCGGATTGTCACGTGGACATAACTGCGTGGGGCCACATCGGGTTCGCGGGTGGGTATCCATTGATATGAAACGATTCGCGTTTTTGGCGGCGGTGGTGGTGTGCGCCTGGGCACAGGCTGGGGTGGAGTTTACGGTGCACTCGGCGCGGAGCGGGAAGTGGTCGGATGTGAAGACGTGGGAGGAAGGACGATTGCCGGGGGCGGGGGAGAGGGTGCAGATTCGGGAGGGACATCGGGTGGTGTACGACATCGAGTCGGATCAGGCGATTCGGATGATTCATGTGGCGGGGACGCTGAGCTTTGCGCGGGATAAGTCGACGCGGCTGGATGTGGGATTGCTGCGGATTTCGGCGGGAAGCTCGGCGGATGAGGATGGATTTGTGTGTCATGGACCGGCGGCAGCGCTGCCGGAGATCAAGGGGGCGCGGCCGGCGCTGGAGATCGGAAGCGCTGACGCGCCGATGCCGGCTGGGGTGAAGGCGCGGATTCGGCTGGTTTATTTTGAGGGGATGGATCGGGAAACGATGCCGGCCATCATCAACTGCGGAGGGCGGTGGGATGCGCATGGGGCGGAGATGAGTCGGACGTGGGTGAAATTGGGAGCGAATGCGAAGGCTGGGGATCGCAATATTATTTTGGTGGAAGAGGTGAAGGGATGGCGCGTGGGGGATCGGGTGATTGTGACGGCGTCGAAGGAGGTGGAGGGTGGCTCGACGTTTCGGGCGGGACGGAAGAGCAGCATGGCGGCGAATACGGAGGAGAGGATCATTGCGGGGATCGATGGGGGAAAGATCATGCTGGATAAGGCGCTGGACAAGGAACACGCGGGGGATGGGGAGTATCGAAGCGAGGTGGCGAATCTGTCGCGGAACATCGTGATCGAGTCGGCCGATCCGGAGGGAGTGCGCGGGCACACGATGTATCACCTGAACAGCACGGGAGGATTGTCGTACGTGGAATTTCGGCATCTGGGGAAGGAAGGCGTGCTGGGGAAATATCCGGTGCATTTTCATCTGGTGCGCGATTCGATGCGGGGGGCGAGCGTGGTGGGATTGAGCGTCTGGGATTCGCACAACCGGTTCATGGCGATTCATGGGACGGATTATCTGCTGATCCGTGATTGCGTGGGATATCAGTCGGTGGGGCACGGATTTTTCCTGGAGGATGGAACGGAGCAGTACAACATTCTGGACCGGAATCTGGCGGTGCAGGCGTATCGGGGGAAACGTTTGAAGCAGCAGGCGCTGCCGTTTGATGCGAATGAGGGGGCGGGATTCTGGTGGGCGAATGGGAGGAACACGTTTACGCGGAATGTGTCGTGTGAGAATGATGAGTATGGGTATCGGTTTGAGATTTTGAAGGCGAGCAATTTTGATCCGAAGCTGAAGGTGCGGGATGTGGACGGGAAGTTTGTTGAGCGGGACGTGCGGACCATTCCGTTTTTGAGATTTGAGGAGAACGAGTCGCACTGCGAGGGCTTGTACAGCTTTAATTTCGGGGATGATCGCAATCCGTCGGTACACGGGGACCGACAGCATCCGTTTATCGCGCGGAAGCTGGTGGCGTGGCAGACGCACTATGGTTTGCGGCCTAATTTGCAGTATTTTTTGATGGAGGGGTATAAGGCGCACGATGCGGTGTATGGAGTTTATCACCCGGACTATGACGCACACGTATATCGGGATATTTACGTTTACAACGCGACGGCGGAGCCGATCAACCGGGCGCACGATGATGACAGCATTCAGTATGGGTCGTTCACGTATGAGAATCTGACGCTGGAGAATTGCAAGCCGGGACGCGATCCGCTGATTCAACTGGCGTGTACAGCGCCCAGGAGCGGTTGCGAGGGGCATTTTAGGAACGTGGTGGTGAAGAACAGCCGGTCGAGGGGGGCGAATGTGGTGGATCTGGGGGGCGGGCCGCGGAACAAGCATTTGGAGTGGCCGGTGGTGTATTATTTTCATGATTTTTTTGGGCCGGGAAGGGTGACGAAGGTTTTGAGCGGGAAATTTCCCAATGCGATGAACGATGTGGAATATAAATCGATTGAGGGATTTACGGGGAAGGATGTGAAGGGGGCTGAAATTGGAGGAGTGGTGTTCCCGGTGCTGCTGGAGCCGGTGGATGATTTGCCGCCGGGGACGATTGTGACATCAGTTCGGGTGAAGGGCAACCAGATCAGGGTTGCGGGAGTGACGCAGGATAATGGAGAGGTGGAAAGCGTTTTGGTGAATGGCGCAAAGGCGCAGATTCGATCCGCAGCGCCTGGAATTGTGGAGTGGGAGGTGAAGGTGCAAAAGGCGGGGATGATCGAAGCGAAGGCGGTGGATAAGGCCGGGAATGAGGAGAAGATGACGCACGTCGTCAAGGTTCTTGCGCCAACTGAGTGAAGGCCTTGCCCCGGTCTTCGAAGTTTTTGAATTGGTCGTAGCTGGCGCAGCCGGGGCTGAGGAGGATGGTGTCGCCGGGGGTGGCGATGGTGCGGGCGATTTTGAGGGCGGTGGCGAGGTCGCCGCATTTGTAGATGGCCGGCGAGCCGAGGCGTTCGGCCTGGCCCATGGCCGACGCAATGGAGGGGCCGGTTTGACCGATGCAGAGGACGGCCTTGGCGCGCTCGCCGAGGGCGGCGTGGAGGGGATTGAGGGAAAGACCCTTGTCGTACCCCCCTACTATCTGGATCACAGTTTTTGGCGGGAACGCGGCCAGCGCGGCGGCGGCGGCTTCGGGAATCGTGGCGATGGAATCGTTGTAGTAGCGGATGCCGCGGTGCTCGTGAACGAGCTCGAGGCGATGGGGGAGGCCGCAGAAGTTGGCGATGGCTTTTTGCGCATCATCCCAGGAGATGTCGAGGGCGCTGGCGGCGGCGAAGGCGGCCTGGGCGTTGAGCTGATTGTGGGGGCCGGGAATGCGGAGGATGAAGGGTTTGCGATTTTTCAAGCCAAAGAGAATGACTTTTGCGTGGCTGGCGTGGGCGAAAGTTGAGCACTCGCGGCAGTCCTCGTTGAGGATCGCGAAGTCGTTGGGCTGCTGGTGCTCGACGAGGGTTTTTTTGGCCGAGATGTAGTGGTCGAGGGAGCCGTGGCGGTCGAGGTGGTCGGGGGCGATCATGGTGACGACGGCGATGTGGGGGGACCAGCTCGTCTCCTGGAGATATTCGAGCATGAAGCTGGAGAGTTCGAGGACAACCTGGTGGTAGGGTTTGATGTTGGGGAGGTCGAAGAGGAGAGAGCGGCCGATGTTGCCGCCGACGTGAGTTGTATATCGCGTCTTGAGCATCTCGCCGAGGAGTGCGGTGGTGGTGGATTTGCCCTTGGTGCCGGTGACGCCGGTGATGGGGGCGGGGCAGCGCTCGATGAAGAGGCGAATTTCGGTGGTGATGGGGATTTGATTCTGGCGGGCGATTTGGAGATAGCGCGATTGGGGAGGGACCGCGGGGGAGGCGACGATGAGGTCGGCATCTGTGAAGTCCGAGTCATGATGGCCGCCGAGGTGAAATTCGATCACCAGGTCTTTGAGCTGGGCTTTGGATTCGCTCAGGGCTTCTTCGGAGGCTTCGTCGGTGACGAGGACGTTTGCGCCTTGCTCGGCCAGCCAGCGGGAGACGGCGATTCCGCCGCCGAATCGGCCGAGGCCGATGACGGTGATGTTTTTGCCGGCGAGGGAGGAGGTTGCTGACATGCTGATGGGCGAATGAAGTATGGCAGGCATGGTAATGGAGATAATCGGCTGGGTAAAAGGTGGGACGTGAAAGGTCAATTTGGGGATCGCGTGAGAACGGTTTCTTCTTGACGGCCATTTGAGCGAGGGATAGGCTTGGGGCTCGCGCAAGAGGGCGCGGCCGGTCCGCGGAAAGGGATTATCCCGCCTCAGAAGGTCGTTCATTTTATCAAGCCTCTCTTCTGCCCGAAGCGCGGACGCGGGCGTTACAAGAAGGAGGCCTCATGTCTGAAGCTCTTCCCGCTCGTGCCAGCATTGAACATCTCAAGAACCAGGCGAAGGCGCTGCTGCGCGCGTATCGCGAGAAGGATGGGGAGGCGGTGGCGCAATTTCGGTCGCTGAAGCTGAAAGCAGGTGCGCGGCCGAAATTGACGGATGCGCAGCGGCTGGTGGCGCGAAAATATGGTTTTGCGAGTTGGGCGAAGCTCAATGCCCATGTTTTGGCCGCGGCCAAGGCTGATCCGTTGAAGCTGGTGAGGGATGCATTCGCGGCCAATGATGTAAAGGCCCTGCGCGAATTGATGGCGCGGCATCCGGAGCTGAAAGGCGAGGTAAATCAGCCGATCGCGGCGTTTGATTCGCCGCCGATTTTATGTGCGCGCGGCCGGGAGATGCTCGACCTGCTGCTGGAGGCGGGGGCGGACATCAATGCCAAAAGCCGGTGGTGGGCGGGGGGATTTGGGATTTTGGAGGGGATTGATCCGGAGTTGGCGCCGTATGCGATTGAGCGCGGGGCGAAGGTCACAGCGCACGCGGCAGCGCGGCTGGGGATGCTGGATCGGCTGAAGGAGTTGATTTCGGCCGATCCGGGGTTGGTTCATGAACGCGGTGGCGATGGGCAGACGCCGCTGCATTTTGCGAAGACAGTGGAGATTGCGGAGTATCTGCTGGAGAAGAGAGCGGAGATTGATGCGCGGGATGTGGATCACGAGTCGACGCCGGCGCAGTGGATGCTGCGCGAGCGGCAGGAGGTGGCGCGGTTTCTGGTGAGTCGGGGATGCAGGACGGATATTTTGATGGCCGCGGCGCTGGGGGATTTGGAGTTGGTGCGAAAACATCTTGAGGAAAACCCCGAATCGATCCGGATGAGCGTTTCGGAGCGGTATTTCCCCAAACAGAATCCGCGCGCTGGCGGGACGATTTATATCTGGAAGCTGGGACACAACAAGACACCGCAACTGGTAGCGCGCGAGTTTGGACATGAGGAAGTGTTTCGGTTTCTTATGGAACGAAGTCCTCTGGAGCTGAAACTGGCGCAGGCGTGCGAGCTGGGGGATGAGGAGACGTTTAAAACCCTGCTGGCGAGCCGGCCGGATATGGCGAAGACACTTTCGGAGGATGAGCGCCGGAAACTCGTGGATGCAGCGCAGAACAATAACACCAAGGCGGTGAAGCTGATGCTCGAGGCGGGATGGCCCGTCGACGCTCGCGGCCGGCACAATGGCACCGCGCTGCACTGGGCCGGCTTTCATGGAAATGTGGAGATGGTGTATTGGTTGCTGCGCTATAAGCCGGCGCTGGAAGACTCCGAAAATGAATTTCACGCCACGCCGCTGGGTTGGGCCACCCACGGGTCCGAGCATGGATGGTATTGTAAAACCGGCGACTATCCGAAGACGGTCGATCTGCTCTGCGCCGCCGGGGCGACGCTCCCAGAGGAGTTCACTGGCACACCAGCCGTGCAGACAGTGCTTCGACGCTACAGACATCGTCGCAAGGTGTGAGCCTATCGCGCCGCGCTTTCCACGGCCGCGGAATTGCAGTCCTTTTGCGAATTATCCACGCCGCGCAGGCGTTGCACCTTCATTTTGCGATCGCCGGTGATCAGGCGCGCCTCCCGGTTATGCGCGAAGTAGTCATAAATCCACCCCAGCATCACGAACAGCTTGTTGCGAAAGCTGATCAGGAACGTGATGTGAATCAGCGACCACGCAAGCCAGGCGAGCGCGCCGCCAAATCGCAATCCCTTGATGTCGGCAACGGCCCGCTTAGTGCCGATGGTCGCCAGGATTCCCTTGTCGCGATAATGAAATGCCGGCCGCGCTGCGACCGGAACCTTATTGACTACTTCATCACGAATGATCCGGCCGGCAAATTTGCCCATCTGAATCGCCGCCGGCGCGAGACCGGGCACCAGCGCTCCCGATTTCGCATCTCTGACCGATGCGGCATCACCCAGTACGAACACGCCGGGGTGAGCGGGCACGGAAAGATCCGGCCCGACGATAATTCGTCCCGAACGATCCCGTTCGACCCCCAGCGTCGCCAACAGACTCGGCGCGGCCACGCCCGCGGCCCACAGAACGGTCTGCGCTGCCACCCGCTCGCTGCCGACCCACACCCCCTGCTCATCCACCTGGGTCACGATGGTCTTGAGGCGAACTTCAACCCCCATCGCCTCCAGGTCGCGCTTGGCCCGCTCGCTGAGCTGCGGCGGAAACTGCGGCAACAGGCGGTCATCCCCCTGCATGAGAATCACCCTCGTGGTTCCGGTATCGATGTGGCGAAAGTCCTTCTGAATATCCCTGGCGGCGATTTCCCTCAGCGCGCCGGCCAATTCGACTCCCGTCGGGCCGCCGCCGACGACGATGAACGTCAGCTTGGCCCGCCGCGAAGCCTCATCCTCCTCCAATTCCGCCTCCTCGAATGCCAGGAGCAGACGCCGGCGAATCTCCGTCGCATCGTCGATGTCCTTCAGGCCCGGAGCGATGGGACGCCAGGATTCTTCGTGGCCGAAGTAGGAATGAGTTGCGCCGACACAGATGGCCAGATAGTCAAACGGCACCGAGACCTCGCCGTGGCCCGGCTGGCCACCGCGAATCTGCCGGCTGGGCAGATCCACGCGTTCCACTTCTCCCAGCACCACCTGCACATTTTTCTGCCGGCGAAAGATTCGCCGGATCGGATAGGCAACGTCAGCCGGCGAGAGGGCTGCCGTCGCTACCTGATAAAGTAGTGGCTGGAAGAGGTGATAGTTGTGCTTGTCCACCAGGATGATGTCGAGCGGCACGTCGCGAAGCTGCTTGACCAGATTGACCCCCGCGAAGCCAGCGCCAATCACGATCAGCCGCTTGCGAGCGCTCGTCGATTGACCGGCAGCAGCGGGTTGCGAGGGATGGAGTGACACTTCGGAGCCCATTGCATCCTTATTACAGCCGAAGTCGCCACTGCCGTGCAATTATGGTGCCGCGGCCGCTATTCCTGGAAATCGGTGTTGGGTTCCTTCAAATCCAGTTCCTTGATCCAGGCGTTGCGATAGCGGACATCGTGGCCTTCGCACTGGAGTTTGAGGCCGCCGGGTGTGTCGGTGATGCCCTTTCCACCGTCGTTGCCTCCGTCGATGCCGGATCGGGGGCCGCCCCAGACCTGGTTGATTCCCACGTTGTTGTGGACCTTTTGCCCGTTGAAATACATCGTGATCATCGCCTTCTGGTCGCGCTTGCCATCCTTGAATCGCGCCGCGCGGAAGGTGATGTCGTAGGCGTTCCATTTGCCGATGCCGGCATAAGCCTGATAGGGGGATTCGGTTTCGTTGATGACCGCGCCCATGCCGTGCTTGGTTTTGTCGCCGTCGAAGACCTGAATTTCGTAGCGGTTTTGCAAATATACGCCGCTGTTGCCGCCGGCCTTCATGATGAGAAACTCGATGTGGAGGCGAAAGTCGCGGTATTCTTTTTTGGTGACGATGTCGGCCGCGCCGTATTTGCCGCCATCGGCAGCGCGATCATCGGTCATCAGCACCGTGCCTTTGTCCACGGGATCATCGACGATTTTCCACTTGATGGGCATAGCTGATTTGAACCCAGGGCCTTGCCAGTAGGTCCATTTCTCATCCAGAGTGTTGCGGGTGCCGTCGATGATCACTTCGGCGTCGGTGGGAGGTTTGGCGCCGACACCGATGGCTTTTTCCTTTTCTACAAGAGCGCCGGTGGCCAACAGGGCAACCACGGCATTGGCCGCGCCGGTCTCGCGGGGCGCGGCCGACCATTCAAGCAGGGCAAGTTGGATTCCCTTGAGACTGGGAAGCAGCGCTGCGATGTACCATTGGCCTTCGTGCTGGAAAATCTCCGGGGCGGCGACGGGGAGAGTGGTGACATAATGCTCGCGGTCGTTGTCGATGCCAAAATCGAGCGGGTTGCGCGAGTGGTAGACGTTGGTCTGGGCGTTCTTGCCGTACTGCTGGGTGCGGAAGAGATAGAAATGGCCGGGCTGTGGCTCGACGACGAAGGGGCATTCGGCCGAGTAAGGACCATCGCCCGACTTGCCGCCGGCGGCGACGATGCGCTCTTCCGACCAGTTGACCAGATCGTCGGAGGTGCGGGCGTAGTCAGCGCCTTTGCTTTGGGGGTGGGCGGTGTAGTAGCAGTGCCATTGATTGGCGATGCGGAGCAGCATGGGGTCGCGGGTGTTGCGGTTGCTCTCAATCGAGCCGTGAAAGTTGAGTTGGGGTTTGCCGTCGGGATTGCGAGAGCGAGTAAAAGTCTTGCCATCAGCGCTGGTGGCGAGGCAGATGTTGGCCCAATCGCCGTAGAACATCCAGAATTTGCCATCGTGGCGGAGGACATAGGGCGCCTGAAGTCCGCCCTGCGTCTCGCCGAGGGATGGGTCGGCGTGCATGAAGATGCCTTTGGCGGTCCAGTTGGCGTCGGTGAGCTTGGCGGCCTCCCAGCGATGGAAGAGGCGGGTTTTACCCGGCTCTTTGGTGCCGCGGATGCAGGAACAGAGTTGCCAGGAGCCATCGGCGGCCTGCCAGATGGCGAAATCGACGGGTTGTTGCTTGGCGGTGGTCAGGTCACCCAGATCTGGATCGCCGGCGATAGTCCACCACTGGCCGGCGATCCGCGGAGTGAGGGGCAGATCGGCGGCGAAGAGCGAGGTGGTCAGTGAAACGGCCAGGAGTGCGGAGAGAATGGGTCGGATCATTTGAACGGCTCCCAGGTTGAGTGATGTGGGCAAACGCACCCGGCAGGAATTGAACCTGCGACGCCTGGTTCGGAAGTTTAACGGTTAGGACACATGACTGCCAGCAGAAGGGCTGACGAGGGCGCAACCAATTTGCGTCGCCCGTCAGCGCGGCAGCCCCCGGTTTAATGGCGCTGGACTGGCCGTCGGACATCCGCTTATCGCACCCTGGGGCAAGGTTAAAAATCGTCGAAATATGTCCGCTCGGCGGCGTTGATGTACATTTGTTCCTGAATGGACGACCAGCAGTTGCTCGAGGAGTTTGCCACGAGCGGCTCGCAGGCGTCGTTTGGCGAAATCGTTCGACGGTACATCGATCTGGTTTACGCCACGTGCAAGCGAAGGGTGAAGGACGCTCACCTTGCCGAAGACGCCGCGCAGGCCGTGTTCATTCTTCTTGCGCGCCGGGCGCAGTCCGTGGCACGGCACACCGCGCTGGTCGGCTGGCTCTACCAGACCGCACGTTATGTTTCGGCCAACACCATGCGCATGGAGTCGTACCGCAGGAGACGCGAAATGGCGGCAGGGCGGCGGGCGCGGGAGCGGTCTTCATCCGCGGCTGCAAACTTAACCGAGATCGACGAGGCGCTGGAGCGCCTGCGGCCCCAGGAGCGCGACGCCATCCTGCTGCATTACATCCAGGGCCACTCGCACCACGAGGTCGGCAAGTTGCTGTGCATCTCCGAAGAAGCCGCTCGCAAGCGGATCTCCCGGGCGTTGGCGCGGCTCCGCCAGCTTCTGAGCCCCGCCGGCGGGGCCGAACTCTCGACTGGCGCGGTCGCTGGGCTTCTTGGCGGAATTACCGAGGCCGCGCCCAGCGCCCTGGCCGCCTCTACCGCGGCGGCGGCAACCGGAACTGCCACGGTCGGGGCGACAGCGCTCGCGAAAGGAGCGATTCTTATGGCCGCCATCTCAAAAACCAAATCCATGATCGCCGCCGCCCTGGTCATCCTGCTGCTCAGCAGTTCGGCGGCCGTGCTCCTTCATTTGGCCTTGCCTCCCTCATCAACGAAAACGCAGGCTGTCCCCGTTGCGCCGCAGACATCGATCGCCAATGGTGGGGTGCTCGCATCGCCGGTCTCTGCACCCCCATATCCACAAACGGACCCGGCATACGCTTCCTTCCCGTACGCCAGGGGGTTCCCACTTGCGCTTCCTGGCTCGATTACCGGCTCGCCAGTTGTGGCGGATCTGGACGGGGATGGAAAATTGGAGATCGCAGTTCCCTGCATCGGACGGCTGGAAAAGGACCGCAGCCGTTACGAACGGGAGGTTCATCCCTCCCCGACGTTGGCCGGACAGATCTTCGCCTTCCGCGCGGATGGCTCGCTCTGCCCCAACTTCCCCATCGTGATTCGGGATGTGGGATTTAGAGCGGTGCGTGAGCGCATCGACTGGCTCTGGAATTTCAGCCCATCCGTCGCCGACACCGACCACAACGGCAGGGATGAACTGATCGTCGGTGGTCATGTGCTTTTCGGCGACGGGATGCACCTGCAATACAGCGATTTTCACGATCCGTACGGCTCGTCCACCCTGGCCGACATCGACGACGACGGCGATCTCGACATCGTCATCGGATGGCTGGCTTGCTCAACCCGCGGCGGGCCCATTCGCGGCTGGCCGAACAACAACTTCTTCTTTCCAGGGTTCTCTCCGACAATAGGTGACGCCGATGGCGACGGCAAACTGGAAATCTTTCACCCACACCGTGTGGCTGAAAAGATATTTGGCGGCTACGACCGACTGATGCGCCCGCTGCCGGGTTGGCCCAAGCCGATGAAGGATGCCACCATGTATCCGGTCATGGGCGACATGGATGGAGATGGGCGGGCCGAGGTGGCGGTCGTGGACCAGGGAGGACGGCTGCACGTGTGGCATCACGACGGCCGGCCGCTTCCGGCATGCAATCAAATCGACGGCATGGACGGCGTATTCAAAGAAGGTTTGAACGCGTTCTTCACCCATCCGGCGATGGCCGACCTGGACGGAGATGGCAAGGCCGAGATTCTGGTCCTGGACTGGAACACGCGATCCATACGCGCCTGGAAGGCGGATGGGAGCCCGGCCATCGCCCACGATCCATCGTTGCCGGACGGGCACCTGATCGCGCTGCCGCAGCAGCGGATTTCGGGCTATGGCGCGGCCGGCGGCATTTCCGTGGCCGACCTTGGCGGAGATGGAGTCATAGATGTGTTTGTGGGGACCAGTTGGTTCCAACTCAAAAAGGGCGCCAGCCCGACGCAAATCGACATGACACCCAGGCATCCCCAATCAACGACCGCGCCGACCATCGTCGATCTCGACCGCGACGGCCTGGCCGACATCATTTTCGGCACCACTGATGGCAGGCTCTTCGTTTACAAAACAAAAATGGCCTACGTCCCTGAATTGATCGAGTGGCAGACGCAGGAGGGAAACTTCCGGCACACTGGAATGTGGCAACCGCCCGATAAGCGTTAACCCGTTGATTTTTGATCGAACGGCTGAGGGTTGCCCGCCCCCGGCCCGTTGTTGAGCCATTTCCTGCCGCGCAAGCGAGATCAGCATCACTTCCGGCAGGTTCGCGGCATCAACGTGGCGGAACATGTTGATAACCTGCGCCGTGGTGTATTGCGCGTGCGTGCAAAGGTGTAGGAGCACGTCCGAGCGGCGAGTTCCACGTCGCTTTCCCAGACCAGAACTCGTGCTGGTCTTGTAAACAATCTCGTCAAGAGATTCGGGCCGGAGTTGGGAGGGGTAAGTCGTCCAACGGCCCGCGAGGTCCGTCCATTTTGCCTTCAGTTCAGCGAACGAAGCGATCGCTCCAGGGGGCCAACTGATTTCCGGGCAGCTTCCCAGGCAAATCACCCGGCAATAGCGGCTCCGCGTTTCCCTCCAGTGCTTCAAGCCAGACAAACTCCGCCGCGTAAAGGTGCAGCAGCGACTTCCAGATAGAGCCCTGTCCTATTGAAAATGATCGTTGCAATTGCTCGGCGGAAAGTGCTTCTGCGGCATCGAGCAGCTTTGCATTGGCCCATGCGCGATGTTGGTGAAGCCGATGAATCAGTTTCACGGCGTTCGTGCTCATCGCTTCCCCTTCACTCCGACAAATTGAGTTCATCCACGGGGTGAACTTTGAAAACCCCACACGCTCCCGGCACCCGCACTGCGGCTCATCGATGCCCCAACCGGTAGCTGGGTTTGCATGCGCGGACGACTAAACGCACCCGGCAGGACTCGAACCTGCAACCCTCGGTTCCGAAGACCGATGCTCTGTCCAATTGAGCTACGGGTGCTCGCAGACATTTATGTTTAGGGCCGTGAGCGGCTTTGTCAAAACTACTTGATCTCCCTGATCTTGATATTGCGAAACTTCACCCATCCCGCATGTCCCTCCGCGCCGTAGGTTTGCAGCCCAAGAACCCCCTCCTGCAAAAACTTCGGCTGCGGTTTGACGTCCGTGTAATCGGCGATGCGCTGCCCATTCAGATCGACCACGATGTGCGGCCCCTGGGCCAGAATCCGCAGCGTATTCCAGTCCAGCTTCTTGCGAATCGTGTCCTTCTCATCGCCCTTGGCCAGCCACTCGTTGGTGAAAATCCCGCCGCAATATTCCTGCGCCTCGCCGCGGCCGATATTGACCTGATATCCCGTCCGCCCCGCCGTTTTGCGATCATTCCTCAGATAGACGCCGCTGTTGTATTTGCCGTGCTCGTCGATCATGAAATCCAGCACCAGCTCAAAATCCTTGAATGAATCCCTGGTCGTCAGCAGCCCGCTCTTCTTAGGGTCCCCATCCTGCCCGCCAACGATGATGCCATCCTCGACCTTCCAGGCGGCCGAGCCAAGCGGCACCCAGCCGTCCAGGTCCTTGCCGTTGAATAATGGTCGCCAACTCTCCGAATCCGCCTTCGGTTCGGCCATCGCCAGCAGCAATCCGACCAACACCGCCACGGCAAAATTCCATCGCTTCATGTAAGATAGTGTACAGCACCGCAACGCCGCTGAGGAGAAGACATGGGCAAAGCACACGTAGACCCCGCCGAGCTTCGCCGGTTCGCGCAGGACCTGAATCGGTTCAACAACGAGATGCAGACGCTTGTCGCCGGCCTGCACGGGCGGCTGCGCGGCCTGGAATCCACCTGGCGCGACCAGGAACAGCGCAAATTCACCGAGGCCTTCGAGCAAACCATCAAAGTCCTCTCCGGATTCCTCGAAGCCTCCACCCAGCACGTGTCTTTTCTCGCCAAGAAAGCGAACCTGATCGAGGAATACCTCAAGCAACGCTGACCCGGTTGTCTTTGCAACTGACAACGGACAACTGACAACTGACTAACTTCAATGAGCAACCCCGCCCGAGTTGAATCGATCGAAGCCCTGAAGATGTTCCGCCGCGCCATCATTAAATTCATCGAGGCGGCCACCGTCGCCCTCGGCGATGCCGAATCAGAAATGCAGCGCCGCCTCAACTGGCTCGAAAACGAGCAGGACAGCTACTGGCAGGGGCAGATTCGCAAACGCAAGGAAGATGTCAGCAAGGCGCAGGACGCCGTTCGCCAGAAAAAGATCTTCAAGGACTTTGCCGGCCGCACTCCTTCCGCGGATCAGGAGGAAAAAGCGCTCCGCATCGCCCTCCAGCGGCTGGAGGATGCCGAGCGCAAGCTGGTTGCCGTCCGCAGATACGCCAGGAAGCTGCCCAAGGAAATTGAAGTCTATAAAGGCACCGCGCAGCGCTTCGCCACCACCGTGCAAACCGACCTGCCCACCGCCGGCGGAAAACTGGATGCGATGATCCGCAAGCTGGAGGAATATGCAGCCCTGGGGCCTGCGGCCGCGACATCCGTCGCCGCTTCAACCGACGAAACCGGCACCGTTCCCACCGGCGCGGCCTCGATGGCCCGCGGTGAAGGTGAGGTTCCAGCCCCACAATCGTCTCCACCAGTACAACCGGATCAGCCGCCGGCCGAAGAGCAGCAGAATCCGGCTGAAAAGCGGCCGTAGGCGCATACTATTGATGATCGAGGGTCAACCATGGGCGTTCACGAAGGCCGTGGCCAATTAAATAAGGCGATGAAGGAGCTGAACAACCGCTGGCTCGAGGCCAGGGGCCAGTGGCAGGATGTGCAGGCCGAGCATCTCGAGAAGACCTATCTGATTCCGCTCGAGGCCGACTTGAAAAACGCCGTGGGGGCAATGGACCATATGGCCGTGCTTCTGGACCAGATTCGAAGAGAGTGTGGCGAGTAACAACCTCAATGCCCGAACTTTCCGCCCCCAATGTCCCTTCCGCCGAGCGCGATCTTCAGCGTGCGGCCTTGCGCGCCCTGGTCGAGCTGTCTGAGCGATGCGCTGCCCGGGAAATTGAAATTGAGCACCAACACGTCTCCGCCATCGAGGGGGCCGACAAGGAGTTGGAGCGCACCAATTGGGGCATCGAGGAGCGATTCAAGAATCAGCAGGATGCCATCCGCCAGAAATATGAGGGCCGGACCGGGTCGGCCGAAAATCAATACCAAACCAATTTTTCTGCCCTGAAGCACTCCGACAGCCTGGGGCGACAGCGGCTGGATCATGAGAAATCATCGATCGATCGCGAGGTGAAAAAGAGCTTCGAGCAGGCCGCCTGGCTGGCCGAGAGCGTTTTTGATGCCGCCCAAATCGGCCTTCGCGAGGAATTCAAGAAGGTCAATGACCGCAGCGCCGACGAGCTGAAGACGCTGGATGAAATGGAGCAGACCGCCGATGGTTTGATGCTGCTTTATCGGCAGAAACCGCCGCCCGATGAGGAATTGCGCGACACGGCACAGCAGGCGGAAGGGGAACGCGCCGAGGCTTTCTACAATTCGCAACGCGACATCGCCCAGAGTGGAATAAACAGACTTCAGCGGCTCAAAGCTCCAAAATTATTCGTCGGGGGGCAGCCCTACGTGGCGGTGATCATAGTTATTGTCATCGCCATCGTCGTCGGCCACTGGCTGAAGAACACGATGACGCCCGATCCGCCTCTGATCGCCTGGTCGGCGGCGATTGGACTCATCGCCGCGCTGATCCTAGGCTTCCTCCTGCGACTTCTGGCCAATTCTCAGGTCGGCAAAACATTTATTCCCCTTCGCCGCGCGCTGCGGGCAGCACGCGCTGCCGCTCAAAAGGAACTGAGCGACGCCAAGCGCAAGCACGATGAGGAATATGTCGGTTCAAAGCTGCGGCGTGACAATGAGATCAAATCGGCCAAGGAAAAATCGGTGCCGATTCTCCTTCGCGCTGCCAAGACGCGGGAAACCGGCCTGGCGATGCTGACGACGGAGTATGAAACCAAGCTGGCCGCCTTCGAGGCCGAGCGCACCCGCGCCAAGTCCGCCGCCGAAAGCTCGCAGTCGCGCGCCATGCTGGAAACAGAAAAACGCCGCCAGCGCGAGCTCGATGGATCGAGGGAGCGTCACGAAAATCAGATCGCGGCCGCGAAACAGAAGCATGCCGAGGCCTGGCAGGCGCTGGAGCGCATCTGGCAGGAAGGAATGGCCTCGGCCGCCGCGCCCATTGGGCAGGATAACGGCCAGCATGCGCCCGCAGTCCTCGATTGGACCGATCCGCGCTGGGCCAACTGGCAGCCGCCCTCCAAATTCACCGATCGCATCCGCTTCGGCGAGCTTCAGGTCGATCTCAAGCGCATCACCGACAAAGTCCCGGCCAAACTTCAACTGCCCGAATCATTTTCGGTCCCGGCCGTCCTCTCCTTCCCACGCCACGCATCGCTTCTGATCCACACCGATCAGAAAGGCCGGCCCGAGTCGATCCGCACGCTTCAAATGATGATGGCGCGCCTGCTCACCCAGCTCCCCGCCGGCCGGGTGCGCTTTACCATCATCGATCCCGTCAGCCTCGGCCAGAATTTCGCCGGATTCATGCACCTGGCCGATCATGATGAAGCACTCGTCGGTACGCGAATCTGGACCGACTCCGAGCACATCAACCAGCGACTCTCCGACCTCACTGAGCACATGGAGACGGTGATCCAGAAGTATCTCCGCAACGAATTCGAAACCATCGACGACTACAACGCCCAGGCCGGCGAATTGGCCGAGCCGTATCGCTTCCTGGTGATCGCCGATCTGCCCGTGGGCTTCGAAGGCGACGCCTTCCGCCGCCTTGCCAGCATCGCCAGCACCGGCGCACGCTGCGGGGTCTACACTCTCGTCGTCCGCGACACCCGCACGCCACTCCCATCCGGCGCGCACCTCGATGAGCTCGAATCCCACAGCCTCAATCTGGTGCGCCAGAACGACAAATTCGTCTGGAAGGATGATGTCTTCAAGCAATTCCCCCTCGCCCTCGACCCGCCGCCGGCCGAGGATTTCCTCACCAAAATCCTCGACGTTGTCGGCATCCGCGCCAAGGAAAACAAGCGCGTCGAGGTCAATTTCGACACCATTGCCCCTCAGCTCCAGCAATACTGGACCCGCTCCAGCACCGATGATCTTCAGGTCCCCATCGGGCGACTTGGCGCAACCCGCCTCCAGATGCTCAAGCTCGGCCGTGGCGTCGCCCAGCATGTTTTAATCGCCGGCAAAACCGGCTCCGGCAAATCCACCCTGCTCCACGCCCTCGTGACCAACCTGGCCATGTGGTATCACCCCGATGAAGTCGAGTTCTATCTGATCGACTTCAAAAAAGGCGTCGAATTCAAAACCTACGCCACCCACAACCTCCCCCACGCCCGCGCCATCGCCGTCGAATCCGACCGCGAATTTGGCCTCAGCGTCCTCCAGCGCCTCGACGCCGAACTCACCAAGCGGGGCAACCTCTTCCGCAAACTCGGCATCCAGGACCTGCCCTCCTATCGCGCGCTCATGAAAGAAAACGCCCCCCATATTCCCTCTCCCGGTACACCGGGAGAGGGTCAGGGTGAGGGTCCTCAGCACTCAGCACTCAGCACTCCGCACTCGCTCCCTCCCCTTCCCCGCACCCTCCTCATCATCGACGAGTTCCAGGAATTCTTCTCCGAAGATGACAAACTCGCCCAGGATGCCGGCCTCCTCCTCGACCGCCTTGTCCGCCAGGGCCGTGCCTTCGGAATCCACGTCCTGCTCGGCTCGCAAACCATCGCCGGCTCCTCTGGCCTGGCCCGATCCACCATCGGCCAAATGGCCGTCCGCATCGCCCTCCAGACGTCCGAGGCCGATTCGCATTTGATCCTCGGCGACAACAATTCCGCCGCCCGCCTCCTCTCCCGCCCGGGCGAGGCCATCTACAACGACGCCGGCGGCCTCGTCGAAGGCAACAGTCCCTTCCAAATCGCCTGGCTCCCCGACGACCGCCGCGAAATATATCTGGCGCGAGTGCGAACCCGCGCCGATGCCCTTCCCAACCATCATCAGCCCGCCATCGTCTTCGAAGGCAACGCCCCGGCCGACATTCTGAAAAATCAAAAGCTCGCCGCGCTGATCGGCTCTCCCGCCTGGCCCCCCCCGCCGACGGCCTCACTGGCCTGGCTTGGCGAGCCGGTCGCCATCAAAGATCCCACCGCCGTCGCCTTCCGTCGCCAAAGCGGCGCGAATGTTCTGATCGTCGGCCAGCAGGAAGAAGCGGCCATGGCCATGATGGAAATGTCCATGATCTCCCTGGCCGCCCAGCACCCTCCAAAATCCGCCCGCTTCTATATCATGGATGGCACACCCGCCGATTCCCCCCTGGCCGGCCGCCTGCCGCGCATCAAAGAAGCTCTCCCGCACGATGTGAACGTCGTCGAATGGCGGTTGGTGAACGAGGCGCTGGCCGAACTTCACGAGGAAATGACCCGCCGCCAGGGCCAGGACCTCAATGATGTCCAATCCATTTACCTGATGATCTACGGCCTTCAGCGCTATCGCCTGCTCCGCAAGCAGGAAGAAAGCTTCAGCTTCGCCGGCGGCGACGAAGAGAAAACAACTCCCCCCGACAAACAATTCGCCGACCTCCTCCGCGAAGGCCCGCCCCTGGGAATTCACGTCCTCGCCTGGACCGACACCCCCGCCTCGCTGGAGCGCACCCTGGACCGCAACTCCATGCGCGAATTCGACAACCGCATCCTCTTCCAGATGAGCGCCAACGACTCCAGCAACCTGATCGACTCCCCCATGGCCAACAAACTCGGAGTCCACCGCGCCCTGGCCTACAGCGAGGAGCAGGGAATCATGGAAAAATTCCGCCCCTACGCCCTGCCCGACAAAAACTGGCTCAACGACGTGGCCGCCCGTCTCAAAGCCCGCACGATTTAACGCTCCCCCGCCGCAACGCCCAACCCGGTCCACACTATGATAAAATGCCCATGAGGAGACGGATGAGACTACGCCAACTTGTCGGATTCTTGTTTGCAATTGCTTGGGCAGGCGCCCTTCATGCCGCCGACCTGCCCGCCAAAATCGAATTCAACCGCGATATCCGGCCCATCCTTTCCGAGAACTGCTATCAATGCCACGGGCCTGATAAGAATGCACGCAAAGCCGAACTTCGGCTGGATACCAGGGACGGCCTGTTTTCTCCCATCGACGGCAACAGCCCCATCGTTCCCGGCAATCTCCAGAAGAGCGAACTCTACCGCCGGATCACCACCACCGATCGCGATGAAATAATGCCCAAACCCAAGTCGGGCAAGAAGCTCACCGCGAAACAAATCGCCCTCTTCAAATTGTGGATCGAACAAGGCGCGACCTGGCAGGGGCATTGGGCCTACATCAAGCCAGTGCGTTCTGATCCCCCCGAAATTACAAAGCGCAAAGCGCAAAGCGCAAATCCGATCGATCTGTTTATCTTCGCCAAGCTCAACGAGAACAATCTCAAGCCATCGCCCGAGGCGGAGCGGACGACGCTGGTTCGCCGCCTCTATTTCGACCTCACCGGCCTCCCCCCTACTCTCGAGCAGGTGGCCGCGTTCGTGAACGATCAGTCGCCCAATGCTTACGAGAATCTGGTCGAACAACTGCTCGCCTCACCGCATTTCGGCGAGCGGATGGCCATTCACTGGCTCGACCTGGTCCGCTATGCCGACTCCATCGGCTATCACTCCGACAACCCGCGCGACATTGCGCCTTATCGCGACTACGTCATCAAATCCTTCAACGACAACAAGCGCTTCGATCAGTTCACCATCGAGCAACTGGCCGGCGACCTCCTGCCCAATCCGACCATCGAGCAAAAAGTGGCCACGGGCTATAACCGCCTCCTCCAGACCACCGAAGAAGGCGGCGCGCAGCCCAAGGAATACGCCGCCAAATATCTGGCCGACCGCGTGCGCAACGTCAGCTCGGTCTGGCTGGGCGCCACCATGGGCTGCTGTGAATGCCACGATCACAAGTTCGATCCCTATGCCACCCGCGACTTCTACAGCATGGAGGCCTTCTTCGCGGATGTGAAAGAGGCCGCCGTCGGCCGCCGCGAGGCGGGCATGCCCGTGCCGGATGAGAAGCAGGCCGCGGAACTGAAGCGGTTTGACAATCTGATCGCCGAGAACAAGTCGAAGCTGGCGGCCGACACCCCGGAGCTGGCGGCGGCGCAGGCCGAGTGGGAAAAGTCCCTGAAGAATTACCGGCACATCGACTGGCAGGTGCTGGCGCCGCTGGATGTCGTCGCGACGTCGGGGGCTTTTCCCAAGGTCAACGATGACAAGTCCATCAGCATCACCCGCATCGTGCCGGAGAAGGACGCCTATGTTATTCGCGTGAAGACCAAGCTGAAGGGGATCACCGCGTTTCGGCTGGATGCGCTGACCGAGCCGGGCGACAAGAAAACCGGGCCGGGCCGGGCGGGCGGAGGAATCTTCACCCTCACCAGTTTTGCCATCACCAGCGGCCCGGCGACGGCCGTGGCCAAGGCCGAGCCGGACCCCTCGGCGCAGCTCCTCACCCTGCAAAACGCCTCCGCCTCTTATGAAGCGCCGCGAAAGCGGGACAAGGATGCCACCTTCTCGGCCGCTTCGGCGATCACGCCCGATTCGGGATGGTCGAATGCCGGACACAGCAATGCCGACGTCTATTCCGTGTTCGAAACGGCCGCCGATTTTGGCGACGGCGGCGAGGCGTATCTGACCTTCACCCTCCGATTCGACGCGGGAAAGAAGCAGACGCTGGGGCGATTCAAGCTTTCCGCCACCACCGTGCCCCGGCCGATCAAGGCATTTGCGGGGCAGGACCTTCCCAAGGATGTGGCGATTATTCTCGCCCTCGATCCGGCCAAGCGGAACGAGGATCAACAGAAAAAGCTGGCCGGATATCACCGATCGATCACCCCGGTTCTTCAGCCACTGCGCGATGCGCTGGCCAAAAATGAAAAGACGCGGGATGAGTTTCTCAAAACCGTTCCCAAAGGCCTGATCACAATCGCGGAAACACCGCGGCCGGTGCGGATTCTTCCGCGCGGGAACTGGCTGGATGACTCGGGGGAGATCGTGCAGCCGGCCTATCCGGCATTTCTGGTGGCTGGCGCCAAGCCCCCCACCACTTCCCCGGTGCGGCTCACGCGGCTGGATCTGGCCCGCTGGATCACCTCGCCGGACAATCCGATGGCCGCGCGGGTGTTCGTGAACCGGCTGTGGAGGCTCTATTTCGGCACGGGAATTTCCAGGAGCGTGGAGGATTTTGGCGCGCAGGGCGAATGGCCGACGCACCCGGAATTGCTCGACTATCTGGCCACTGAATTCACGCATTCGGGCTGGGACATCAAACACATGATCCGGCTGATGGTGACCAGCACCACCTATCGGCAGACCTCGCGGCCGACGAAGGAACTGAACGAGCAGGATCCGTTCAACCGGCTCTACGCGCGGCAGTCGCGGTTCCGTATGGATGCGGAGATCGTGCGTGATAATGCCCTGGCGATCAGTGGATTGCTGAATCTGAAAATCGGCGGCGCGTCGGCCAGGCCATATCAACCGGACGGATACTGGGAGTATCTGAATTTCCCGCGCCGCACCTGGGAGCAGGACAAGGGTGAAAATCTTTATCGGCGCGGGCTCTATACCTGGTGGCAGCGGACGTTCTTGCATCCGAGCCTGCTGACCTTTGACGCCCCCAGCCGGGAGGAATGCACGGCCGAGCGGGCGCGGTCCAACACGCCGCAGCAGGCGCTGGTTTTGCTGAATGATCCAACCTACGTCGAGGCTGCGCGGGTTTTCGCCGAGCGGATTGTCCGCGAGGGCGGGGCAAGCGTCAGCGATCGGCTGAAATGGGCGTTTGTGCGGACCCTGGCGCGGGAGGGCCGGCCGGAGGAGATTTCGGTCCTGGCGGGGCTTTTTGAGAAGCACCAGAAGGAATTCGCCGCCGACAAGGCCTCGGCCGAGAAGCTGATTTCCAGCGGGGAAGCGCCGGTGGCCAAGGATCTCGATCCTTGCGAGCTGGCGGCATGGACGAGCATCTCGCGGGCGCTGTTGAACCTGCACGAGACGATCACGAGGTACTAGCGAATTATTCAACCACGGACAAACACAGATGCACACAGATGAGGAGATCCTCAAATCCGTGTGCATCTGCGTTCCGTCCGTGGATATGTTTTTGGACGTTAGTCGTTCTTGGCGACGCCCTTCTTGTCCTTGTCTTCGTGCTTGGCGTTGTCGCCGCGGGCGGCGGGATTGCTGAATTTGTCCTTGTCCTGGCCGTAGTGATTGCCGTTGTCGTGATGCTCCTTCTTGTCCACGACGATGGTGGTGTTCCGCTCGACGACCACGGGCCTTTGCTGGACGACCACGGTCTTCCGCTCGACCACGACCGGCCGCGGGGTGACTATCCAGGGACGACTGACGACGACCGTCGGCCGCTCGACGACGATGTTGGGGACCGGATCGACCACGACCTCGGCCGGACGAACGCGGACAGCGCAGCCGGTGACGATCAGGCCGACCGTCAGGACCGCCGCGCTCTTGACTGCATTGCTGAAGCGCATGACTTTCTCCTCTCGTTGATCTGCATGAGTGGGTCGGCCGCTCCCCGGAGCCTGGCCTGGCCTCAACTCGCACGCGCGCATGCGGCCCATCCGCCGTCCTGCGCAACTTCCAACACTCATCGTCATCGAGAGGATCAGGATTAACCTGCTTTGTTTTATTGGTCATGGGATGGATCACCTCCGGATTGATTATCGGCCGCCGGGGGATTGGGACGCGGGTTGGCTGGATTGGCGGATTTGGCGCTGGGCGAGAGGGTTCGCGGAGTGAACCCTACGGGTAAAATCAAATTCTGACGGACTTCTGCAACTGCGCTGAGGATCGCACCAGGATATCCATTGGGAAATTGACATCCAGCGCGAGCCTTATTTTGGTCGCGGTGCGGTGGCTGGGGCCGCGGTGATTCATCACGACCAGCAGATCGACGTCGGAATCGGAAGTTGGAGCGCCGAAGGCATGGGAACCGAAGAGGATCACCCTGGCGGGCTTAAAGAGCTCAACGAGCTTGTGGAGGACGGTTTCGATGGAGGCGACTTCAACCATTGGTGCATTTTATACTGGAATGTGAGAATCCTCGCTAAAATCGTTGCGAATCGGCCGCCATCTTCGCCAACGCCCCGCAAGCGGATTGCGTATATTAGAATGACTTGGCTGTTTGTGGCTTTAGTTACCGGATAGTGGCGTCGAGTTTCAAGAGTCTCTGACTATGAGCGAAATGGACCCATTTAACCTTCAAATCACCCGTCGAACCCTGCTTGGCCGCACAGCCAAGGGCGTCGGTTCGCTTGCTTTGGCCTGTCTGCTGAATCCGCGGCTGCTTCACGCGTCGGCAGCGAATTTGACGGGCCATGGGATCGTCGATCCGCTGCATTTTGCCCCCAAGGCCAAGCGGGTGATCCATTTGTGCATGGCCGGGGGGCCGTCCCATCTGGAGACGCTGGATTACAAGCCGAAATTGGCCGAGATGTCGGGTAAGCCGATGCCGGAGTCGTTTACCAAGGGGCAGCCGATTGCGCAGTTGCAGGGACAGTCGCTCAAATGTCTGGCGCCGCAGTGGGGGTTTAAGAAATTTGGCAAAGGGGGGCAGGAGATTTGTGAGCTGTTCCCGAATTTCGGGTCAATCGCGGATGAGATTTGCATTATTCGGTCAATGGTGACCGAGGCGATCAATCATGATCCCGCGCACACGTTCATGAACACGGGGACGACCATCTCCGGCCGGCCGTCGATGGGGTCGTGGGTGTGGTATGGATTGGGGGCGGAGACGAACAACCTGCCGGGGTTCATCGTGCTGACCAGCACGGGGAAATCAGGGCAGCAGCAGCCGATCGCGTCGCGGCAGTGGTCGGCGGGATTTTTGCCCAGTAAATATCAGGGAGTGCGGTTTTATTCGAAGGGGGATGCGGTTCATTACATCAATAATCCGGCCGGAGTCAGCGCGGGGCAGCAGCGGGATGTGATTGATGCGGTGGATCGGCTCAATAAGATTCGCGATGAGTCGGTGGATGATCCGGAGATCGCGACGCGAATTTCGCAGTATGAGATGGCGTTCCGGATGCAGACCAGCGTGCCGGGATTGATGGATATTTCCGATGAGCCGCAGCGAATTCTGGAGATGTATGGGACGAAGGGGGCGGATGGGTCGTTTGCGGCGAATTGTTTGCTGGCGCGCCGGCTGGCGGAACGGGGGGTCCGATTCATTCAACTCTACCATCGCGATTGGGATCATCATGGGGGGATACGGGATGGGATCAAGGTGATCGCGGCGGAGGTGGATCGGGCGGCGGCCGCGCTGGTGATGGATTTGAAGGCGCGGGGCATGCTCGATGAGACGCTGGTGATCTGGGGCGGGGAATTCGGCCGCACGCCGATGGCGCAGGGCAATGGTCGGGATCATCACATCAAGGGATTTTCAGTCTGGATGGCGGGGGGTGGGATCAAGGGAGGGGTGACGCACGGGGAGACGGATGACTTGGGATACAACGCGGTGAAAGATGTGTGTCACGTGCATGACCTGCATGCGACTATGCTGCATCAGTTGGGGATTGATCACAAGAAGCTGACGTATAAGTTTCAGGGGCGGGATTTTCGGCTCACCGACGTGCATGGAAACCTCGTGAACGCGATTCTGGCGTAGAACGCCGAAAGAGGTTCAGGGATGAAGGGTCGATGCCAATTCAGTCCTTTCGAACGCCTCCTGGGGGCCATAGTTACGCCGTTTCTTTGGCTTCTTCTGTGGTTTGTACAATCGTGTAAGTGGATTTTTCGCTTTGCTATCAAACCTCACGATCGACAGCCGCCGCAACGCGCTTGATGGCTTTCATCATCTCAGCGAATTGCTTGGGATTGAGCGACTGTGCGCCATCGGTCAGGGCGTGCTCGGGGTCGTTGTGGACTTCGATGATTAAGCCATCAGCACCGGCGGCCACGGCGGCGCGGCACATGCTGTCGACGAGATAACTTTTGCCGGTGCCGTGGCTGGGATCAACGACGACGGGGAGGTGGCTGACGCGGTGGAGTTCGGGGACGATGGCCAGGGGGAGGGTGTTGCGGACGTATTCCTCGAAGGTGCGGATACCGCGCTCGCAAAGCATGACCTGGTGGTTGCCGCGGGCCATGATGTATTCGGCGGCGAGGAGGAATTCTTCCAGAGTGGCGGACAGGCCGCGTTTGAGGAGGACGGGCTTGGTCTGCTCGCCGACTTTGTTGAGCAGGTTGTAGTTCTGCATGTTGCGTGCGCCGATCTGGAGGACATCGGCGTAGTCGCAGACGATGGGGACCTGCTCGATGGACATGACTTCGGTGACGATAGCCAGGCCGGTTTTCTCGCGGGCTTCGGCCAATATTTTCAGGCCTTCTTCGGCGAGGCCCTGGAAGGCGTAGGGGCTGGTGCGGGGCTTGAATGCGCCGCCGCGGAGGGCGATGGCGCCGGCCTCCTTGACGGCGTGAGCGGTTTCGAGGATTTGCGAGCGGTCTTCGACGGAGCATGGGCCGGCGATGACGCCGATGCGGTTGCCGCCGATTTTGCCTTTGCCGAGAGAGACGATGGAGCGGTCCCTTTGGACTTCGCGGCTGGCCATTTTGTAGGGGGCCAGGACGGGCATGACCTTGTCGACGCCCTCGACGGATTCGAGCTTGGATTTGTCCTTGAGGCGGTCGTTGCCGATGGCGGCGATCACGGTGCGTTCGGTGCCGACGATGACGTGTTCTTTGAGGCCCATTTCGCGTACCAGGTTGATGACGTGGTCGACCTGGGGTTGGGTCGAGCCGGATTTCATGACGACGATCATTGAAGACCTCCGGGGATAAATGGGCGCCAGTACCAACGCATAAGATGCTCCTGCAAATGATCCAAATAAAAAAGCCCCAGGACTCGCATCCTGAGGCTCTTGTCTTCACAGTGGCAAAGCAGTCGCTCAGGACGCGGATTTGGCGGCCGGATAAAAGTATCCGCTAAACCAGACGCCGAAAAACGCGGACGAGCGATGCATAATCGATATAGATATAGCACAGAGCGGCCGTTTTGCAAACTTTTTCGGGGTTGGAGCTATTGCTCCATGGCCGGGCCGTGGACGTTGTAAAGTTTGTCGCCGGTTTCAAGCTGGATGCGGGTAACACCGGTATTGGACTTGGCCAGGGAGATGCCATCGCGGTTGAAGAGGTTTTCGCGCTGGATGGTGACGGTGCCGCGGGCCGGGATGGTATCAACATGGGTCACATACGCGCCGTTCACCCAAACTTTGGCGTCAGTGATGGCCTGCTGCGTGGTGTTGAGGATCTTGATCTCGCCGTCCTTGCCTTTGATCAGCGCGGCGACGGCCAGGTCATCGGAAGGCTGCTTGGTGGGATATTGGCTCTGCGCGGCGAAGGCGGCGAGTTGGGTCCTTTCGGTGTCGTTGCCTTTGAACGGGTTTTTGACTTCAGCGCTGGTGCTGCATCCGGCGAGAATGAGACCAGCGAGTGCGATTGCGACGGCGCGAAACATGAGAGGCTCCTTTCGAGAAATGGCAGATGTGAAGCAGACTCTTGAAATTCGTGTTGTAAATTTCGTGCCAGCCGAACGCGCGGCCGGGAGATGATGGTGAGGATGTCGGAAATGCGCTCGAGGCTGGCCGCTGATCCGCCAGGTGATGCGCAATGTCAGGATAAAGTGACGGGGTGTAGTCGCTAGAGAATAAGCCGGGCGAGGCCGGCCGCCAGCAGACCGCCCGCGATTGGGCCGAGGACGGGGACCCAGGCGTATCCCCAATCGCTATCGCCTTTGCCGGGGATGGGCAGAAATGCGTGGGCGATGCGCGGGCCGAGGTCGCGGGCGGGATTGATGGCGTAGCCGGTGGTGCCGCCGAGGGAGAGGCCGATGGCGAAGACAAGCAGTCCGACTGGCAGAGCGCCCAATGCGCCCAGGCCGAGGGTGACGTTGCGCTTGTATTGAGTGGGGATGTCGCCCATCTCGATGGTGGGGTCGATCATGCAGAAGATCGGGAAGACCAGCATGAAGGTGCCGATGAGCTCGCAGATGAAAGCGGCCGGGAGGCTGCGGATATTGGGGCCGGTGGCGAAGGTGGCGAGCTTGGCAGCGCCGTCGTCGGTGACCTTGTAGTGCTCGCGATAGAAGATGAAGACGAGGATGGCGCCGATGATGGCGCCGAGCATTTGGGCGCCGATGTACACCGGCACCATTTTGAGCGCCAGTTTTCCGGCGGCGGCCATGGCGATGGTCACGGCGGGATTGAGGTGAGCGCCGCTGTACTTGTTGGAACAAAACACACCCACGAAGACGGCCATTCCCCAGCCGAAGGTGATGACGATCCAGCCGGCGTTATTGCCCTTGGTGCGGCTGAGCAGGACATTGGCGACGACGCCGTTGCCGAGGATGATGATGAATGCGGTGCCGATCAACTCGGCGAGGAAGACGTTCATTGAGAGGCTCCTTTGACCCTTGGGGCGCTGTTGCCGGCGAGGAAGTCTCGGTGGGGCAAACCCCACCCTACGGGCGCAATGATGACCGCTCTTCCCAATCACACGCCCGCTGGAGCGCCTCGTTCCAGCGTGAGCGGCGGTGGTCGCGATCGGTATTGGACATGTGCGGCTCGAAGCGCCGCTCGATTTCCCAGTTGGTTTTCACATCGTCGGTGCTTTTCCAATAGCCGACGGCGAGGCCGGCGAGATAGGCAGCGCCCAGGGCGGTGGTCTCGGTCACTTTTGGCCGGACGACGGGTGCGCCGAGGATGTCGGCCTGGAACTGCATGAGCAGGTTGTTGGCGGCCGCGCCGCCGTCGACGCGGAGTTCCTCGATTTTGATGCCGCTGTCCTTCTGCATCAGCTCGAGGATGTCGGCGACCTGGAAGGCGATTCCTTCGAGGGCAGCGCGGGCGAAGTGGGCGGCGGTGGTGCCGCGAGTAAGGCCGGTGATGGTGCCGCGGGCGTATTGGTCCCAGTGGGGCGCACCCAGGCCGGCGAAGGCGGGCACGAGATAGACGCCGCCGCAATCGGGCACTGTTTCGGCCAGCTTTTCGATGTCGGCCGAGGATTTGATGATGCCCAGGCCATCGCGGAGCCACTGCACGACAGCGCCGCCGATGAAGACGCTGCCTTCCAGGGCGTATTGGATTTTGGCGGTGCCTGTTTTCCAGGCGACGGTCGTCAGCAGCTTGTGCTTGGAGGGGACGGCCTCCTGGCCGACATTCATCAGCATGAAGCAGCCGGTGCCATAGGTGTTTTTGGCCAGGCCGCGGGAGAAGCAGGTTTGCCCGAAGAGGGCGGCCTGCTGGTCACCGGCGATGCCGGCGATGGGAATATTTTTGCCCAGGAGTGAGGCGTCGGCCTCGCCGTAAATTTCACTCGAAGGGCGGACCTGGGGGAGGACTTCGCGAGGGATTTTGAGGATCGACAAAAGCTGCTCATCCCAGTCGCCGCTGTGGATGTTGAAGAGCATGGTGCGCGAGGCGTTGGAAGGGTCGGTGACGTGGAGGCGGCCGCCGGTGAGCTTCCAGAGCAGCCAGGTGTCGACGGTGCCGAAGGCCAGCTCGCGCTTCTGGGCGCGCTCGCGTGCGCCGGGGACATTGTCGAGGATCCAGCGGACCTTGCTGCCGGAGAAATAGGCGTCGATGACCAGGCCGGTTTTCTGTTGCACGAGTTGTTCATGGCCCTGGGCTTTTAGCTGGTCGCAGAATTCGGAGGTGCGGCGGTCCTGCCAGACGATGGCGTTGTAGATGGGCTGGCCGGTTTTGCGGTCCCAGACGATGGTGGTTTCGCGCTGATTGGTGATGCCGATGGCGGAAATATCGCCCGCCGACATCCCGGCCGCTTTTACCGCGTCGATGGCCACCGCGCGCTGGCTCTGCCAGATCTCCTCCGGATCGTGCTCGACCCAGCCCGCCTTTGGGAAAATCTGGCGGAACTCCTTTTGGGCGACTTTGATAATGTGGCCGCCATGGTCGAAAACGATGGCGCGCGAGCTGGTGGTTCCCTGGTCGAGGGCGAGAATTGCTGGCATGAAGAACTCCTTCCGCGCAGGGGATGTTACACGAGGAGGGAGAATTGTGGAATTTCGGCCCAACTGGCAAAAGAGATTGTCCCCCACACGCTTCAAATCCGTGCTGACGTGACTAAGATGTAGTCACAACACGGGGCGTAGCTCAGCTTGGCCAGAGCGCGTGGTTTGGGTCCACGAAGTCGCAGGTTCAAATCCTGTCGCCCCGATTTGATTTCTCCGGAGGCCCATCGTCGTTTCTGGCGGTGGGCTTTTTCCTTGAAATGCGCGGCACTTCGGGCATTCCTGCCAGGTTCAATTTGCTTCACACTTTGCCGGGGTTCTTTTCGGGAGTCGTCGCAAAGGCTTTCCCTTACGGCTCTTCGTGCGGTTCAAACGACCGTTTTTTGGCTGAACACCGGAACCTGCTCCGCTACAATATGGCCGACATCGAAACGGCAACGCCAGAAGTACGACCCTTGCCGCACGTGAGGTAGCCAGGCGGGTGCCGGTTGATCGATTCACCAGTGATACGCCACGTGCTGCAAGCACGGGCTTCAGCAGTGAAGGAGGAAAGGAAGGATATGACGGTTAAACGGATGGACAACGTCCTCATCGTTGTCGACGATCTCGAGGCCGCCAAGGCGTTCTTCATCGAACTGGGCCTCAAGCTTGAGGGCGAGACGACAGTCGAAGGGCCTTTGGTCGGGAGCCTGATCGGGCTCAAGGATGTCCGGGCCACCCTCGCGATGATGCGGACTCCCGATGGGCAGGGCATTGAGCTGGACAAGTTCCACACGCCCAATGCGATCAGGTTTGGGCCCGTGGATGCGCCGGTGAACACGCTGGGTATCCGTCGCGTCATGTTCGCCGTCGATGACATCGACGCTGTCGTCGCGCGCATGCGCGCCCACGGTGCCGAGCTCATTGGCGAAATGCAGTACGAGGACACATACCGGCTAGCCTACATCCGCGGGCCTGAGGGCATCATTGTCGCGCTTGCCGAGCAGCTCGGCTAAGGCGTGCTCGGCGTATCACCATGCGCTGCAGTGAACACGGCCATCGCGCCACTGTTGCAATCCAAGCGTCGCGCGGGCCGGGTCGCTGAGCTTTGGTCGTTCGGTCATTTCCCATCCGCCAGCCTGCCGATCAATTGCTGCAAGCAGGC
>DASYUA010000153.1:0-36750 GCA_036001665.1 Tepidisphaeraceae bacterium | reverse complement strand
GCTGGGGAATTACAAGCGGCTGGCGCACGAGATCGTCCATGATCCGGCGATGCTGCGGTATCTGAACGCGGACCAGAACATCAAGGGCAAGCCCAACGAGAATCTGGCGCGGGAGCTGATGGAGTTGTTCACGATGGGGGAGGGGAATGGATATACGGAGAATGACATCAAAGAGGTGGCGCGGGCGCTGACGGGGCTGGCGGTGGGACCGAAGGGATCGATGTTCAGGCCGTTTCGGCACGATGGTGACCGCAAGACGATTTTTGGGAAGAGCGGGAATTACGGGCCGGATGACGTGGTGGATTTGATTTTCGCCCAGCCGCAGCCGGCGAATTATCTGGCGCGGAGGCTGTGGTTGTTCTTTGGAACGCCGGAGCCGAGCGATGCGGATGTGCTGCCGATCGCGCGGGTGCTGCGGGAGAGCGATTATGCGATCAAGCCGGCGCTGCGGGCGATGTTTTTGAGCCCGAATTTTTACTCGGACAAGGTGAAATTCTCACTGATCCGCAGCCCGGTGGAATTGGTGGCGGGGACGGTGAGGCAATTGGACATTCAGCTTGGGCCGCAGGCGATTCGGCTGGCGAGCGAGTCTTTGAATCGGATGGGACAGGAATTGTTGCAGCCGCCGAATGTGCGGGGGTGGCCGGGTGGGGAGCATTGGATCACGTCGGCCACTTTGTACACGCGATATAACATCTGCTCGATCCTGGCGAGCGGACCGGGTGGAGGCGGGAGGAAGGGGGGGATGAATGCGGTGGCGGTGGAGAAAATGTTCAACAAGCTGCCGCGCGAGGCGGGGGCTATTGATGTGGTGGATGCGGCGGTGGCGAAGTTTTTGCAGCGGCCGCTGCCGGAGGCGAAGAAGGCGGCACTGGTGGAGGCGATGGGGAACGGGCCGATTCGAGTGGGATCGAGGGATGGGGATCGAAGGGTGTTGCAGATGGTTGGGTTGTTGATGAGCACGCCGGAGTATCAGATGCAGTGATGTGGAATGTCGGGCAGGAGTGCCCGACCCACCAAGAGCGAGGAACGAAAATGAGCAACAATGACATGATGTATTCGCGGCGGTTGTTTCTGACGCGCGGGGTGCAGCTTTTGAGCGTGGCGGGGACGGTGCCGCTGTTTTTGGATCGGAGTGGGCGGGTGATGGCGGCCGAGTTTGCGGCCAATCCGCAGGGGGTTGGCAGGCCGGATCGAATCCTGGTCGTGTTGCAACTGGCGGGGGGAAATGATGGGTTGAATACGGTCGTGCCGATCTCGAATGATGATTATTACAAGGCGCGGCCGAAGTTGGGGATCAAGAAGAAGGATGCGTTGCGGGTGAGCGATGATTTTGGGTTTCATCCGAGCGCGGCGGGATTCAAGAAACTGTTTGAGGATGGGCGGATGGCGGTGCTGCACGCGGTGGGATATCCGAACCCGAATCGCTCGCACTTCCGCGGGACGGACATCTGGGCGACGGCGGAGCCGAACAAGGTGGGGCAGACGGGATGGCTGGGGAGGTATTTTGATAGCTGCTGCTCGGGAGCTGATCCCGGGCCTGGCGGGGCAAATGCGAAGAAAGACAAGCCGGCCGAGCCGAATTCGGCCGTGGCGCTGACCAACGACCCCCCTACCGTTCTCCAGGGCGAGAAGTATCTGCCGATTGCGTTTCGGAACATCGAGGGGCTGACGTATCGGGATGGGGCGCGGAATCCGGCGGTCGGCCGAGCGTTTGAGAAGCTCAACGACGTCGATGATGAGGCGATGCAGGATGAAGAGCACAAGATGATGAAGGAGCGGCAGAAGAAACTGATTGTGCCGGAGACGGGGACGCAGCCGCGGGAGCAGACGGAGGAGTTTTTGCAGCGGACCGCGCTCAATGCGCGAGTCTATGCGGACCAGATTCGCAAGACGGCCACCAACGTGCAGAACAAGGTAGTTTATCCACAGTCTCGGCTGGCGGCGGATTTGAAATTGGTGGCGCAGATGATCGCCTCGGGAATGCCGACACGGGTTTATTATGTGACGCTTGGCGGGTTTGATACGCACTCGAATCAGGAGAACCGGCACACGCAGTTGATGACGCAGTTGTCGGGAGCGATGAGTGCGTTCATTGAAGATTTGAAGGGGCTGGGGCAGTTGGATCGGACCGTGGTGATGACGTTCAGCGAGTTTGGCCGGCGGGTGGGTGAGAATGGGAGCCAGGGGACGGACCATGGCGAGGCCGCGCCGTTGTTTATGTTTGGCGGGCCGATTCGGCCGGGGTTTTTTGGGCAGTTCCCGGATCTGTCGCCGAACAAATTGCATCGGGGGGATGTGCCATTTTCGATGGATTTCCGAAGGATTTATGCAACGGTGTTGAAGGATTGGCTGAAGGCGGATGATGCCAGGATTCTTGGCAATAAGTTTGAGCCGCTGCCATTGTTCAGAATGGTCTGAGCGGTAGGATGGGGGTCATGATCAGGCCAATGCTCAGCCTTGCGCTGGCCGTTTTCCTGCTGGCGCCATTTTCAATTGCTGATACACACACAGACGCCGCCACGGGTTTTTCCATCGAATTTCCCGACCGATGGGAAGTGGAAGAGGCCGATGCGGTGATGGCGTCCGCGCCGGACCATCTGGGGACGATTTTGGTCATCGCAATCAAGAATGCCAAGGATGCGGGCGAGGCGCTACAGAGGCTGGATCGGGATGATGTGATGGGGAACCAGATCAAGACGGTTCGGCCGGATGAGAAGGTGATCAGCAAGAACATTGGCGGGATGCCGGCGAAGATTTTTACGGGGACGGCGAATGTGGCCAATGTGAAGATGCCCTTTGTGGCGGCGGTGGTGCAGGATGGGGGGCCGTCGTTTGTGGTGTTCGCGTTTCCGGCCAACAACGCGCATCTGAAGCGGATGGTTACCAGCATTGAGAGCATCCGGGGTCCAAAATCGGGGAAATAACGGAAATTTGCCAGTGGACTGTATTGACAGAAGAGCTTTGCCGATATTTAATGGCTGACTTATGCGATTGAATGCCCTGCAATCCGCCCGCCTTACCCTGGCCCTTCTTGGGCTCCGGAATAGTCGCGCGTGATCGTAGGGCAATAAGCTCAATGAAGATTTGAACCCTGCGATCCAAGTCGCGGGGTTTTTTGTTTGGGTTGTTTTGTTTGGGTTATGTAGACACAGGAACGTCCGGCAGAGCCGGACCTACGGGAGTTGGTCATGGAACACGTACGGATCTTCGACACCACGTTACGCGATGGCGAGCAATCACCGGGCGCCACGCTGAATCTCCAGGAGAAGCTGGAGATCGCGCATCAGCTCGAAGCCCTGGGCGTGGACATCATCGAGGCCGGTTTTCCGATCTCCTCGCCGGGGGATTTTGAGTCGGTGCAGGCGATTGCGACCGAATTGCAGTCGGCGGTCTGCTGCGGGTTGGCGCGGTGTACGCCCAAGGACATTGAGCGCGCGGGGGAGGCGGTGCAGAAGGCGAAGCGGCCGCGGATACATGTGTTTTGCGCAACCTCGAAGATCCATCGCGATTTCAAGCTGCGCAAGGGGAAGGAGGAGATCATCCGCATCAGCGTGGAGTCGATCAAACAGGCGCTGGCGTATACGGGAGATGTGGAATTCTCGCCGGAGGATGCGAGCCGGACGGAGCTGGATTTCCTGGAGGAGATCACGCAGGCGGCCATCGAGGCGGGGGCGACGACGATCAATCTGCCGGATACGGTGGGATATGCGACGCCAAAAAGCTATGGGGAGATTTTTTCGCACCTGATCAAGAAGCTGCCGATCATCCGCGAGAAGAACATCGTTCTCTCATCGCACTGTCACGATGATCTGGGAATGGCGGTGGCCAATTCGCTGGCGGCGGTGGAGGGCGGGGCTCGGCAGGTGGAATGCACGATCAACGGCATCGGCGAGCGGGCGGGGAATGCTTCGCTGGAAGAGATCGTGATGGCGCTGAAGGTGCGGGCGGATCATTATCATGTCGCGAGCAAGATCGATGCGACGAAGATTTATTCGACAAGCCGGATGGTCAGCCATTTGACAGGATTGCTGGTGCAGAGGAACAAGGCGATCGTTGGGGAGAATGCTTTTGCGCATGAGGCGGGGATACATCAGGATGGGATGCTCAAATATCGAGAGACTTACGAGATCATGGATCCATCCACTGTGGGCATTCCCAAATCGTCGCTGGTGTTGGGCAAGCATTCGGGGAGGCACGCGTTCAAGGATCGGGTGAATCAGTTGGGGTATACGTTGAGCGATGAGCAATTGGAGGCGGCGTTTGCGAAGTTCAAGGGATTGGCGGACAAGAAGAAGGAAGTGTTTGATGAGGACATCGAGGCGCTGGTGGATGAACAGTTGAATCTGTCGCATGGAATGTTTGAGCTGGCCGGTTTGCAGGTGAACAGTGGGTCGATCACGCTGCCGACGGTGGAGACGATCGCGACGGCGACTGTCACGCTCAAGGATGCGCACGGGGAGATCAGGCAGGGATTGGCGGTGGGAGATGGGCCGGTGGATGCGATTTATAGCGCGATCCAGAAGCTGACGCAGATTGAGGCGTCGCTGACGGACTATCGGATTCGCGCGGTGACCAAAGGCAAGGAGGCGATGGGGGAGGTGCAGATTGAGATGGAGCACAGTGGGAGGAAAATTCGCGGACGGGGCCTTTCGACGGATATTCTGGAGGCTTCGGCGCTGGCGTATCTGGCAGCGATTAATCGGCTGCGGAGCTTGAGTAATCGGGAGAGGCTGGTGACGCAGCATTCGGGGGTTTGAGACGGAGAATACAGAGCCCTCACCCTGCCCTCTCCCGGAGTACCGGGAGAGGGTAATTTATTGGCAATTCCGGGATTTTTTGTCACGCGTCACGGCTCCCCATCGCCTTGGTTGTAGTCTTACAATGAGGCAAAGCCATGACTGCGACCGCCACGAAAGAGATCGGGAATGATGTTGACCTGGTGACGGCCAGCCGGCAGGGGAATCGGGAGGCGTTTGGACAGATCGTGCGGCGGTATCAGGGGTTGATCAGCGGACTGATTTATTCGGCGTGCGGGGACCTTTCGGCCAGCGAGGACATCGCCCAGGAGACATTTCTGGCGGCCTGGAAGAGCCTGAGCGGGCTGCGCCAGCCGCAGAAGCTGGCGGCATGGCTGTGCCAGATTGCGCGGCACCGGATGCTGGATCAGCATCGGGAGGATGTTCGCCAAAATGCGCGGCTGGCGCGATCGATCACCCAATTTGATGCGGCCGGCGCTGCAAGCCCGGATGAAGAGGCGATGTCGGCCGAGGAGCGGGAGGTTTTGTGGCGGTCGCTGGCGGAGATTGCGGAGCCGTATCGGGAGACGCTGATTCTTTATTACCGGCAGGATCAGAGCGCGGAGGAAGTGGCGGCGGCGCTGGAGATTTCGGAAGAGACGGTGCGGCAGCGATTGGCGCGGGGGCGGCAGATGCTGCGGGAGCAGGTGACGGCGATGCTGGAGCGGAATCTGGTTCGCTCGGCGCCGCGGCCGCAGTTTGCGTCGATGGTGGTGGCAGCGCTGCCAGCGCTGATGATGCAGAGTGCAACCGCGGCGACGGCCGGAGGAATTGCCAAGGCGACAACGGCGGCCAAGGGAGTGTCGTTAATCTCGTTGCTGGGGATGTGGCTGGGGCCGATTATCGGAGTGGCCGGGGGAATTTTCGGCACGGCGCAGAGTATTCGCAGCACGCAGACACCCCGGGAACGGCGGTTTGTCATTCGCTTCTCAATCATGGTTTGGGTTTACGTGATTTTGGCGATGGCGGTGCTGTTTGGGGTGCAGCACGTGAGCCAGACGCATCATTGGAGCGTGAAGACGAGGATTATCGCGCAGTGCAGTTTCTGGCTTATTTATGGCGCGACACTGGTGGCTTTGGTACTGAAGTGGAAGGTCCGCCATCAGGCGCTTCGCCGGGAAGAAGGGCTGCCTTCCGTCCCGGCCGCTTGTGGGATGGTCTCACCGATGGCGCGCGTTGTATCCCTGGCCGGCGCGATCGTGGGGAGTCTTAGTTGGATGTTGGCGCTGGCGATTCCGGCCGGAGACATGATCGGGACGGCCATCGTTGTGTTTGTCACCATCGCATTGATCGCCTGGGCCTGGTTGGGAATTCGGCCGAAATCCGCACTCTCCATCCGGCGCTTGTACTTGCAGCACGTGGTAGCGCTGGGCATCTTCAGTTTCATCATGATCAACTGGCGGCTGCACAGTTGGCTTGTAGGGACGACGGGAAAGGACATCGAGCAGATCCGCCAGTCGGTGCCCCTGTGGGGCGCTAACCTGCTGCTGCTGGTTCTATTCATGGCCATCCTCTCGACGATGTGGGTTACCATGCCCGGCAGGGGTGATCGCAAGTCAAGTGCTGGGTGATCGTTGCTCGTTGACGGCCGGCCGACTAATCTTCCGCCCGTGAGAATCGTCGACGTGCAGGCAATTCTGATGTCGTGTCCGCTCAAGGAGCCATTGCGGCTCCCTTTTTATGGCGGGTTGCGGACGATCATCAAGCGGGATGCGATGATCATTCGCATCGAGACGGATATGGGCCGCAAGGGATATGCGCCCGGGCCGGCACATCAGAAGGCGGCCGATGAGATCAACGGAAGAATTCGCCAGTCGCTGCTGGGGCGGGACCCGATGCGGGTGTCGTCGCCGTCGCCGGGGGTGCAGATGGCGCTGCTGGATTTGAAGGCGAAGTTTGAGGGGTGCGCGATATCGGAACTGATTGGGGGGGCGAAGCGAAAGACGATCAAGCTTTATGGCAGCGCGGGGATGTATATGTCGCCGCAGGAGTATGCGCGAGAGGCGGCGGCGATCGCGAAGATGGGATTTCCCGCCTACAAGATGCGGCCGGGCTTGGGGCCGGAGCAGGATCTGGAGACGGTGCGGCTGATGCGCGAGGCGGTGGGGCCGAATGTGGGGCTGATGGTCGATGCACATACGTGGTGGCGGATGGGGGATCGGAGCTATACGCCGGAGATGATTGTGGAGCTGGCGCGGGGGATGGCGCAGTACAACCTGAAGTGGCTGGAGGAGCCGCTGCCGCCGGATGATCATGAGGCGTATGCGCGGTTGCACGAGCAGAAGATCGTGCCGATTGCGACCGGGGAACATGAGCATGATGAGAAGGGGTTTGATGATTTGATCGCGAAGAACGCGGCCGATTATTTGCAGATGGACATTTGCTGCCAGGGGGGATTTGACGCGGCGAGGCGACTGTTTGCGAAGATTGAGAAGAGCAAGCTGAAGTTTGCGTTTCATAGCTGGGGAACGGCGTTTGAGGTCCTGGCGGCCGCGCATCTGGGGGTTTGCTGGGGCGAGGATGTGGTGGAATGGCTGGAATATCCGTGCCATGCGAAGCCAGGACGGGCGGGGATGTATCCGTTTCCGCTGGCCGATGAGATTCTGGCCGCGCCGCTGGATATCAAGCGGGGAAATTTGCAGATGCCAACCGGAGGAGGGTGGGGAATCGCGATCAATGAGGCGGTGTTCGAGAAATATCCGTTCATTCCCGGGCCGTGGTCGTTCTTTGAGCTGGAATCGCCCAAGGAGACGATTGCGGTGACGGGGGATCACAGTGTGAAATGGGTGGCGGCGTAATGATCATCCGCGAATTTCAGGTTCATCAGATCGCGATTGCCGATCCGCCGCTGCGAAGCTCCTATGGGCTGCATGCGCCTTACGCGTTGCGGACGATTATTGATATGAAATCGGAGGATGGGGTTGTGGGGGTTTCAGAGACTTATGGGGGGGATGCGCCGGCCAAGGCGCTGGAGGAATTGCGGCCGCAGATCGTGGGGGCGAATCCGTACCGGTTGACCGGGCATTTGTCGTCGATGGTGGAAGGGCGCGGAAAACTGGAGGAGCGGTCGCAGACGTATCTGGTGCCGGGGGAAAATCCGCTGGATGCGATGACACGGACGTTCGCGGCGATTGAGGTGGCGTGTCTGGATCTGATTGGCAAGTCGGTGGGGCAAAGTGTGTGTGATTTGATTGGCGGGAGGGTGCGGGATGCCGTGCAGTTTTCGGCGTATCCGTTTTATAAGCATGCGGGTGGCGGAGGCGAGGGAGATGATGCGCGGGAGGATGAGCATGGAGAATGCTTGTCGCCGGAGACGATAGTGGGGCAGGTGCTGGCCATGCGGAAGCGGTATGGGTTCTCTTCGATCAAGTTCAAGGCGGGTGTGCTCGAGCCGGATGTGGAAATTGAGACGATCAGGCAGTTGCGGCGGGAATTGGGGGCGAAGGTGCCGCTGAGGATTGATCCGAATTGTGCGTGGTCGGTGGAGACCTCGATTCGAGTCGGGAAAGAACTGGCGGAGGAGTTGTCAGGAGGCGGATATCTGGAAGATCCGTGTGCGGGGCTTGAGGGAATGGCTGAAGTACGGCGGGCCCTTCTAGCCGAGGGAATCGACACGCCGCTGGCAAGCAATGTGGCCGTGACTTCGTTTGCGGATATTCCCAAGGCGGTGGAATTGGATGCGGTGCAGATTATTTTGTGCGATCACCACTATTGGGGCGGAATGCGGCAGGTGCAGCAGTTGGCGCGGATGTGCAAGACGTTCGGGATGGGATTGTCGATGCATTCCAACAGCCATCTGGGGATTTCGCTGATGGGGATGACGCATGTGGCGGCGGCGACGCCGCATTTGACATATGCGTGTGATACCCATTACCCGTGGCAGTCGGAGGAGGATGAAGTAGTCGTTGGGGGACGCGTGCCGATTCGAGATGGCGCGGTGACCATTGGGAAGAAGCCGGGGTTGGGGGTGGAGATTGATCCCGACCGGCTGGCGCGGGGGAAAGAGCGGTATCGCACTTGCAAGTATCGCAAGAGGGATGACGAGGCGGAGATGAGGAGGCACGTGGATCCGAATTGGAAAAGGATTTTGCCGAGGTGGTGATCGACGTGGCATGGGGCGCCTCGCTCATGGCTTTGCGGAACCACGGGCGGGGCGCCCGTGCCACGGTAAAGGCGCGTGCTTCAAGACGGCAATATTTCTGCTAATCTTGCGCGGATGGATCCAAAACAACTGCGCTCGCAGCTTCGGGGGGTGATCGCGTTTCCGGTGACGCCGTTTAAGGCGGATTTGTCGCTCGATCTGGAGGGATTGCGAAAAAACTTGTCTGCGCTGGCGGCACATCCGCTGTGTGCGATTATCGCCGCCGGAGGGACGGGAGAGCTTTATTCATTGACGCCGGCGGAGCACCTCCAGGTTGTGCGGGCGACGGTGGAGCAGGTTGGCGGAAAGATCCCTGTGCTGGCGGCGGCGGGATTCAATCCGGCCATCGCGGCGGAGTTGGCGCGGGCGGCGGCGGCGGCGGGGGCGAACGGGATATTGGCGTTTCCGCCTTATTATCCGCAGCCGGATGATGAGGGGATTGTGGAATATTACAAGGCGATCGCGGGGGCGACTCAGTTGCCGATGATTATTTACAGTCGCGATTGGTTCAATCCGGGGGCGGGGTTGGTGGAGAAACTGGCGGGGGCGATTCCAAATCTGATCGCGTGGAAGGATGGACAGGGGGATGTGCGGCGATATCAATTGATCCGCCAGAGGCTGGGGGATCGGCTGCACTGGATTGGCGGAGCGGGGGACGATCTGGTGCCGGGGTATTATTCGATGGGGATCCGGACTTATACGTCGAGCATTGCGAATATCGCGCCGAAATTGTCGCTGGCACTTCATGAGCGAGGTTCGGCCGGAGATTCTGGGGCGCTGGCGCAAATGATGAGTTCGTGCGTGCTCCCGCTGTATGCGTTTCGGGGGAGGCGGCGGGGGTATGAGGTGAGCGCGATGAAGTCGATCATGGAAATGATGCACCTGGCCGGGGGGCCGGTTCGGCCACCGTTGTTGAATGTAAAGTCAGAGGAAATGCCGGAATTGCAGCGGATTTTGGAGGCATACAAGGCATACATTTAATCGGCTGGAGGTGTCGGTGGATCGGCGGCTGAAGCCGCCCCTACAAATCTGCCAACACACGCCACTTCCCGTGATATTACCTACAGCAACATGTCATGGCGGATTGGTTTATCGACGATTCTGATCGGACTGCTGCCCGCGCTGGCGGGGGCGGAGGAGATTTCGTTTCGCAATGATGTGATGGCGGTGCTGTCCAAGGCGGGATGCAATGCGGGGGCTTGCCATGGGAACAAATCGGGGAAGGCCGGGTTCAAGCTGTCGCTGCGGGGGCAGGATCCGGATGTGGATTATCTCACGCTGACTCGGGATACGTTTGCGCGGCGGACGAATCCGCTGGAGCCAGATCAGAGTTTGATCCTGCTTAAGCCGACGACGGCGATCGCGCATGAGGGCGGAATGCGCTTCGCGCGGGAGTCGCATGAGTATCAGATTCTTCGCAATTGGATCGCGGCCGGTACACCGCCGGATTCGGCGGCGACGCCGCGGCTGACGAGCATCGCGGTGAGCCCGGCGGAGCAGATTCTGGTTGATCCGCAGAAATCAACGCAGATTCGAGTAACGGCAACATTCTCGGATGGCTCGCAAAAGGATGCTTCGACGCTGACGGTCTATGAGCAGGCAACCGATCTGGCAAAAATTTCGCACTCGGGCCTGGTGAGCCGGGATCGGATGGGGGAGACGACGGTGGTGGTGCGATTTCTGGGGATGCAGCAGCCGGTGCGGCTGGCGTTTTTGCCAGCGCGGCCGACTTTTGCGTGGTCGAATCCGAGGCCGGCAAATTTTATCGACGAGCAGATCTTCGCGAAGCTCAAGTCGTTTCGAATCAATCCATCGAAGCCGTGCACCGACAGCGAATTTGTGCGGCGGGTGTATTTGGATTTGCTGGGGATTTTGCCTACGGCACAGGAGGCGAAGTCGTTCGTCACGGATCAGTCGCCGGACAAGCGGGGACGGCTGGTCGATGAATTGCTAAATCGGCCGGAATTTGCGGATTTCTGGGCGCTGAAGTGGGCCGATTTGCTGCGGCTGGAGGAGCGGGCGCTGGATAAGAAGGGAGTGAGCGCGTTTCATCGGTGGATTCGCCAGTCGATTGCCGAGAACAAGCCGCTGGATCAGTTTGTGCGGGAGATGATTGCAGCGCGGGGGAGCACCTATGTGAATCCGGCCGCGAATTTTTACAGGGCGAATCGGGAGCCGGTGATCCGATCGGAGGCCACAGCGCAGCTTTTCCTGGGGACGCGGCTTCAGTGTGCCCAGTGCCACAATCATCCCTTCGACCGGTGGACACAGGATGATTATTACTCGTGGGCGGCCGTTTTTTCGCGAATCGACTACAAAATCCTGGAGAACCGCCGGCGGGATAACAACGACAAGCACGAATTCATCGGCGAGCAGGTTGTTTATGAGTCTCGGGAAGGATCGGTGAAGGACCCGCGCACGGGGAAGCCCTCGCCAGCGCGATTGCTGGGGACTTCGGATACAAATTTCCCTGACGATCAAAGCCGTCTGGATCATCTGGCGGGTTGGCTGACCAGCCCCCAGAATCCGCTGTTTGCTAAGTCTCAGGCGAATCGGATCTGGTTCAATCTGATGGGCCGCGGGATCGTCGATCCGATTGATGATTTTCGGCCGACCAATCCGCCCTCGCACCCCGCGCTGCTGGATGCGCTGGCGAAGGATTTTGTGGATCATGGCTTCGATGTGCGCTATCTGATCCGGCTGATCATGAATTCGCAGTCGTATGCGCTTTCGTCCGAGCCGAATGACACGAATCTGGATGATGAGATTAATTATTCGCACGTCCTGCCGCGGCGATTGACGGCGGAGCAGTTGCTGGATGCGCAGCACCAGGTGGCCGGCGTGCCGACGAATTTTAATGGATATCCCGAGGGGATTCGGGCGTCGCAGGTGCCGGGGGTGCAGTCGGAGCGGCGGCGCGGGCCGAAAAATTCGGCTGCCGACCGGTTTTTGACGATTTTTGGCCGGCCGCAGCGATTGCTGACGTGCGAGTGTGAACGGTCGGGGGAGACGACGATGAATCAGGCGTTTCAATTGATCAGCGGCCCGGAAATTTCGCAATTACTTCGAAATGAGAACAACCGGCTGACCAGTTTACTGGCGTCGAATCAATTGCCGGACCAGATGATTACCGAGCTGTACTGGACTGCGCTTTCGCGGCCGCCGACATCGATTGAGCTTGCGGAGTCGGTAAAATATCTGGCCGCGAGCAAGGAGAAGCGCAAAGCGATGGAAGACATCGCCTGGGCGCTGATGAATGCCAAGGAATTTGTGTTGCGGAAATAACGGCGGAAATAGCGAGCCGAAATGAAACACTCTTTTGCCTGCTCCAGTTTTCATGAAGCCTCAGCGCTGACCCGACGGCACGTGCTGAAAGTCGGCGGGCTGGGGCTGCTTGGCCTGACCATGAACCAGCTCTGGGCGGCCGAGGCGAAATCAAAAAATCAGAAGACAAAGATGCCGGCGGCGCGGGCCAAATCGGTGATTTTTCTCTATCAGTTTGGCGGGCCATCGCACATCGACATGTTCGACATGAAACCGGATGCGCCGGAGGGGATTCGCAGCCCGCACAAGCCGATTCCATCCAATGTGCCGGGGATTCATGTCTCGGAGCGATTGCCGCGCGTGGCGAAGATCATGGACAAAGTGACGCTGATCCGGTCCATGCATCACACGATGAAGAACCACAATTCGGCCTCGTATTATGCGCTGTCGGGGCATGCGCCGCCGGTGGACGACATCCGCCTCAAGGACACGATGGACCTTTTCCCGGCCTATGGCTCGGTGGTGTCGAGGCTGGCGCCGTCCGAGAGCGAGATGCCGACGTCGGTCGCATATCCGTATGTCATTCGCGATGGATCGGTGACGCCGGGACAGCATGCCAGCTTCCTGGGCAAGGCACACGATCCGTTTTTGTTCACGCAGGACCCGAACTCGCCGAATTTTGGGTTGCCGGAACTGTCGCTGCCGGTGGATCTGCCGGTGGAACGGCTGGAGGCGCGGCGGGAATTGCAGAAGATGATCGACCAGCAATCGCGGCTGCTGGATTACTCCGCGGCCGCGCAGGGGCTGGATGATTATTACCAGCGGGCGCTGGCGATGCTGAATTCGACGCGGATGCGCGATGCCTTCAATATTTCGGCCGAGCCCCAGTGGCTGCGCGATGCGTATGGGCGGACAACCTATGGCCAGTCGTGTCTGCTGGCGCGGCGGCTGGTGGAGGCGGGGACCAAGTTTGTGACTGTCTATTTTTCCGATTCGATCGGCGGCCAGAGCACGACCTCGGGCGGGTGGGATACACATGGCTTTAACAACACGCGGATGTATCCCATCGTGGAGAAATTTCATCTGCCGATGACGGATCAGACCCTGCCGACGCTGCTGTCCGATCTGGATGCGCGGGGATTGCTGGAGACGACGCTGGTGGTGTGGATGGGCGAATTTGGACGGACGCCGAAGATCAATGCCAATATTTCGCGGGATCATTGGCCGCAGTGCTATACAACGCTCCTGGCCGGCGGCGGAGTGAAGCGCGGGTTTGTTTATGGGGAATCGGACAAGACCGGGGCCTATCCGACCAAGGACCCGGTCCGGCCGGATGATCTGGCGGCAACGATGTTTTATCTGCTGGGGATCGATCCCGCGACGGAAGTGCCGGGGCTGGGGAATCGGCCGGTGGCAATGTCGGAGGGGAAGCCGGTGATGGGTGTGTTGGCCTGAATTCCATTCCCCCCTACACTATCCTGGGAATGGGCTCTGATACCTACGAATCTCCTCTGGCTTCTCGCAACTCCTCGCCGGAGATGCTGAGACTTTTTTCGCCGCAGCATAAGTTTTCGCTGTGGAGGAAGCTGTGGGTGGAGTTGGCCCGCGCCGAGAGGGAGCTGGGGATTAACAGGATCACACCCGAGGCGCTTGCGCAGATGGAGCGGGCGGTTGATCAGATTGATTTCAAGAAAGCGGCCGAGTGGGAGAAGCGGCTGCGGCATGATGTGATGGCGCACGTGCACACGTTTGAGGAGGCCGCGCCGGCGGCGAAGGGGATCATTCACCTGGGGGCGACGTCGCAATTTGTCGTCGATAATGCTGACCTGATCATCATGCGCGATGGGATGAAGCTGCTTTGCGCACGGCTGGCAAATGCGATCGATGGGCTGGGAACGTTCGCCGCGAAATGGAAGGACCTGCCAACGCTGGCTTATACGCATTTTCAGCCGGCGCAGCTCACGACGGTGGGAAAAAGAGCGACGCTGTGGGCGCAGGATCTGGTGCTGGACCTGGAAGAGTTGGAATACCGCATCTCCACACTCAAATTTCGTGGCGTCAAAGGCACCACCGGCACGCAGGCATCCTTCCTCACCCTGTTTGATGGCGATCACGGCAAATGCGACCATTTGGACCAGATGGTTACCGAGCGATTCGGATTTCGCGAATCGTACAACGTGACGGGACAGACTTATCCGCGAAAGGTGGATGCGCAGATCGTCTCCTCGCTGGCGTCGATGGCGGCGTCGGTCCATAAGTTTGCCAATGACATCCGCCTGCTGGCGGGGATGAAACAGGTTGAGGAGCCGTTCGAGGAGGAGCAAGTCGGATCAAGCGCGATGGCTTACAAGCGAAATCCGATGCGCTGCGAGCGGGCCACGGGTTTGGCGCGGTTTGTAATTTCGCTCGCCAGCTCGCCGCTTCAGACCGCGGCCGAGCAATGGTTTGAGCGCACGCTGGACGATTCATCCAATAAGCGCTTGTCGATTCCGGAATCATTCCTGGCGATCGATGGGGCGCTGCTGCTGGTGATCAATGTAGCGCGGGGACTGGTGGTTTATCCGAGCACGATCGCGGCGGCGGTAATGGCCGAACTGCCGTTCATGGCCACGGAAGAGATTCTGATGGCCGGCGTGCGGGCGGGCGGGGACCGCCAGCAGTTGCACGAGCTGATCCGGCATCATTCGCAGGCGGCGGCCGAGCAGGTGAAGTCGCACGGGCGGCCGAACGACCTCATCCATAGATTGCAGCAAGATCCCGCATTCGAGAAACTCAACATCAACCAACTTCTCGATCCCGCCCATTTTATCGGGCGCGCGCCGCAACAAACGGAGCACTTCATAATTTCGGTTGTCGAACCGATCCGCCAGCGCTATAGAGCTCAGTTGGGCCAGAACATCACGCTCAGCGTGTAATCAATCGCACAGTTCCCCCAGCTTTACCGGCTTTTTCTGGCTTTTCCGACCTGCACGTCATTTTCTCAAATTCTGGATTTGTGCCGGGGTATAGTTACGTTGGAATGAACCGCCGTGCTGCGGACATCTATAGTCGGTAACACATGTTGGAAACTTGTGTTTGTGCCGTGGTGCGGCTGATTTTCCTTGACGACAGTTGTCGCATCAGAGATATTCGCGGACGGAAGGAATTACCCTCAAAAAAAGTTGCGCGACCTACGCAACGCTTTTTGTTGTCCGCTCGGCAGTTGACCGCTCGGCAGAGGATTGGGATCGCTGGGAGAGAGAGAATGCTCGGGGTTCGCCGTGACTCGGGCGCATTTGGACGGTAGGCCCTTAAATTGGAGAGGGGTTCGTGCTGTGGTGAAATCATTTTTGCGCAGGCGCTCTGGTCTCGTAGCGCTGGCGATTGTTGCAGTTTGCTGCTTCTCGCCCGTCAGCTTCGCGGCCTTGCTGGTCGAATTCAAATCTCTGCCCGTCAGCTCCACGCTGCCCGAGGTGAAGTTCACCGGGACATCGCTGCTGGCTGCGCCCGATGCGGGTGGGTCGCAGGGTAATGGCGATGGGCTGCTCCCAACCAACTCGCAGACCGCCGGCGGGCTGATCATCGAGACACCGCTGACGATCGTTGCTCCCGCCCAGGGCGGCGTCATCAACGCCGGCAATGGCGGCTCGACCACTTTCACCGACGTGACGCTCATGCTCACCAACGTGAACACAGGCGGGCCGGCCAGCGAATTCCTGGGAATGGTCTCCCAGCCAATCGGTGGCGGAACCTTCAAGCTGGTCAGCACCGATCCCCTCGGAACCACCGGCTCGGTCGATCTGCTCATCGGCACAATCGGCAACTACATCCCCACCGTCAACAACACCGGCGGCGTGATCAACGGCCTGAAAGACACCAATTCGGGCTCGGTCCTCAGCGGTGATGTGACCTACACGGGCGGACTGATTCTGGAGGCGCTCAATCTGGCGCTGGGCAAGCCGCTCAACACGCCGGCCCCCGGCGGCAGCCTGACTTTCACGCTGCTGGACATCGATAATCCCCTGCACATCACCGGCGGCAATATCGCCCCCTTTACCGCCAATTCCACCGGCCAATTCGGAACGCCCGTCGTCCCCGAGCCGGCTTCTCTGATGCTGCTGGGCCTGGGTGTTTGTGGCCTGGTCCTGCGTCGCCGCAATAAACATTGAATAAGTAAGCGATCTCACTGTGCACGGCCCCGCCGCTACCTTCGCCAGCGGCGGGGCTTTTTTGTTTTCCCCTTAAATTCATCTCTGGACCGCAAAAACGGGGCGGATTACTCTCCAGTTGGACCGGCTGGCTTAAGTCCGGCCTTGTGGCCGATATAGGAGTGGACTTGGGCGCTTCGCGCCCCGCCTGACAGGAAAGGATTCATGCCTCGAGACATCCCCGTCGGCAACGGCCGGCTTTTGGTCTGCTTTGACCGCCAATACCAGATACGGGACATCTTCTTCCCCCACGTTGGGCAGGAAAACCACGCCGGGGCGGGGCCGTGCCGCTTTGGAATCTTCAGCGACCTGCCGGGGCGGCATCGTTCACGGCTCTATTGGACGACGGACGATGGCTGGACGATCCGCCAGCGTTATCTGCGCGACACGCTGACCACTTCGGTCGCGCTGGAGCATCGCGAGTTGAAGATTTCGCTCTATTGCAACGACGTGGTCGATTTCCATCGGCCCATCATGGTCCGCAAGATCAAGGTGAAGAACCTGGCCCGCAGCGAGCGGCTGGTGCGCATCATGCACCACCAGGACTTCAACATGTTCGGGACCAAGATGGGGGATACGGCCTATTACGACCCGGAATTGCGCTCCATCATCCACTATCGCGGCAAGCGCTATCTGATGGTCACGTTTTACAGCAGCGGTGAGCAACGGATCGACGAATACGCCACGGGAACCAGCGGATTTCACGGGGCGGAGGGAACCTGGCGCGATGCCGAGGATGGCCATTTGCAGGGCAACCCGATCGCCCAGGGGGCGGTGGATTCGACGATCGCCCATCACGTCAGCGTGCCCAGCGAGGATGAGCGGACGGTTTACATGGTGCTGATCGCCGGCCATTCGCGGGAGGAGTTGCTGGAGCAGCACAAATGGCTGCTGAAAATGGGGCCGCAGGCGGTGATCGATCGCACGACTTCGTATTGGCGATTGTGGGTTGGCGGCACCAATATCAACTTTGGAAATATCCCCCCGAAAGTGGTGGACCTGTTCAAGCGTTCTCTGCTTCTGGTCCGCACTCAGATCGACAATGGCGGCGCGATCATCGCCGCCAATGATTCGGACATCATGCAGTTCTCGCGGGATACCTATTCGTACATGTGGCCGCGGGATGGGGCGCTGGTGGCCAATTCACTGGATCTGGCCGGCTTTCCGGACCTGGCACGGTGGTTCTACACGTTTTGCAAGGATGTGATCACGGCCGACGGCTATTTCCATCACAAATACAACCCGGATGGCTCGCCGGCATCTTCGTGGCATCCGTGGGTGCTGAAGGGCGCGCGGGTGCTGCCGATTCAGGAGGATGAGACTGCGCTCGTGGTGTGGGCGCTGTGGCGGCACTACTACCGCTATCGCGACATCGAATACGTCCGGCCGCTCTGGGTCGATTTGATCCAGAAGGCGGCCGATTTCATGGTGGCCTATCGCGATGCCAAGACCGGCCTGCCGCTGCCCAGTTATGACCTGTGGGAGGAGCGATGGGGGATTCATGCGTTTACGGTGGCCACGGTTTACGGGGCGCTGAAGGCAGCGCGGAATTTTGCGGTTTGTTTCGGCGATCGGGCCAAAGCGGAAGTCTATAACAACGCGGCGGAGCAGATAAAAGCGGGGGCGAGCAAATATCTCTTCAGCGAGCGCCTCAATCGTTTCGTGCGGCGGATTGTTCCGCGCGACAATCCCGTGCCGCCGAATGTGACAGATTACGTCGAGACCTCCGAGCTGAAAACCGAGCCGACCACGGAAGATCTGTTTGAGGTGGATGACGTCCTGGATTCATCTCTCTTTGCCATCTTCAAATTTCACCTTTTCGACGCCGATGATCCGCGCGTGGAATCGACGATGCGGGCCGTGGAAGACCAGCTTTGGGTGAAAACACAGGTGGGAGGCGTCGCCCGCTATGAGAATGATTACTATCACCGGGTGAGCAACGACGTGGCAGCCGTGCCGGGCAATCCGTGGTTTATCTGCACGCTGTGGATGGCCGATTATTACATCACCCGGGCCACGACCGCCGCCGAGCTCAAAACCGCCATCCCCATTTTTGAATGGACGGCCAGCCACGCGCTGGAATCCGGCGTCCTGGCCGAGCAGGTGAATCCCTACACCAATGAGCCGATTTCGGTCAGCCCCCTGACCTGGTCGCACGCGACGGTGGTGACCACGGTGATCAAATACCTGGAAAAGCTCGAGCAGCTTCAGCTTTGCCAGCTTTGCAATCAGCCGATTTATCGTCTGCGGCGGCGCGGACCGGTGGAGGTGAAATCGCAGGCCACGTTCGATCATCTCGAGGCCGATTTTGGGCTGGAGGCGGGCCGGGAGCACGTTGCCCCGATTGGCCGGTTTGTGCGGCAGGATCCCAACGGGCATGGAAGCTTCAAGGCGACGGTGGCGATCGATATTCGCGACTGCATTGGCTGCGAAATCTGCGTGGCCCACTGCCAGCAGGATGTTTTGAAGATGGTGGAGGGCAAGGCGCTGGTGGATACGCGGAACCTGAGCAAATGCGATTTGAAGGGGGAGTGCGTCGAGGTTTGTCCGACCAATGTCGTCTCAATAACGGTGCAACCCCTCACCCATCCGCTTCCGATAGCGCATGACGGCAAGGCTGATGTGCCGGCGGCGTGAATTTGACCCATTGTAGGCCGATGGATAGCTTGGAATAAATGCGTGTGCTGTCGGCAAGGAAGCTGGTCGCGCTGGTCGCGATTGCACTGGGGACCGGGCTGGGGGTCGGGCTGTTTACATTCACTTACGCACGCGGGCTCTCTTACTTCTCGACCGATCCCCGGGCCTGCATCAACTGCCACATCATGAACGATGAGTACGACTCGTGGGGCAAATCGAGCCATCACGCGACCGCCCGTTGCGTGGATTGCCATCTGCCGCACGACACGATTCCCAAATACATCGCCAAGGCCGAGAACGGATACTGGCACTCCAGGGGGTTCACATTCCAGGATTTTCACGAGCCGATTCAGATCAAGCCGAAGAACTCGCGAATTTTGCAGAATAACTGTCTGAAGTGTCATGGCGACCTGGTGCACGACATCGTCAAGGGGAGCACCACGGACGTGACCAGCGTGACCTGCGTGCACTGCCACGCCAGCGTGGGACATGGGCCGACGCGGTGAAAAACGAGAGGCTGTTATGGCCGAAGAGCAAAAGGAATCGAAGCCGCCAGGGGAATCGAAGAAGCGCCGAACCACGATGTTTCTGGTTCTGGTGGTGATCACCGCCGCCGTCAGCGCGCTGGTGACCGCGCTGCTGGTGAATATTTTTGAGCGCAAGCAGGAGGCGAAAAATCCCTATCTGCGCGTGGTGGACGTGACCGAGGACACGGTGGATTCGGCGATGTGGGGCTCCAACTGGCCACGAGAATTCGACGGCTATAAGCAGACCGTGCAAGCCAGCTCCACCAATTTCGGCGGCGGCGATGCGCATCCGGCGGAGAAGGCGGAAAAGGAACCGTGGCTGACGCGGATGTTTGCCGGCTATGCCTTTGCCATCGACTATCGCGACCGGCGCGGCCATGCCTACATGCTCTTTGATCAGGAGCACACGCGACGCGTCACCGAGAAGCCGCAGCCCGGGGCGTGCCTGCATTGCCACGCATCCATCATTCCAGCCTATCGGTTCGTGGGGAAGGGCGATGTCATGAAGGGATTTGAGGAGGTCTGCGCGATGCCCTATCAGAAGGCGCATGACCTGTTGGATGACAAAGGAAATAAGCTGATTTCCCATCCCGTGGGCTGTGTCGATTGCCATGATGCAAAGACGATGGAACTGCGCGTGACCCGGCCGGGTTTTCTGGTGGGGATCAAGGCGATCAAGGAACACCAGGGCACCAAAGATTACGACGTCAATCGCGATGCGACACGGCAGGAGATGCGCTCATTCGTCTGCGGGCAGTGCCATGTCGAGTATTACTTCAAAGGCGATGGAAAAACCGTCACCTATCCCTGGTCCAACGGCCTGAAGGTGGAGGAGATCGAGAAATATTACGATGACATGGGATTTACCGACTGGAAGCACAAGGAAACCGGCGCACCCGTGCTCAAAGCGCAGCATCCGGAATTTGAGATGTGGAACCAGGGTATCCACGCCCGCAGCGGTGTTTCCTGCGCTGATTGTCACATGCCCTACAAGCGCGAAGGAGCACTGAAGATTTCCGATCACTGGGTTCGCAGCCCGCTTCTGAATAAATCGCGTGCCTGTCAGCAATGCCATCACTACCCCGAGGAGGAAATCCAGGCGCGGGCGGATTTGATTCAGCAGCGCACCCACACGCTGATGCGCCGCTCGGCCGCCGCACTGGTGGATATGCTCGACAGCATCAACGACGCTCGCAAAGCCGGGGCGGGTGATGAGCAACTCAAGGCAGCTCTGGCTTTCCATCGCAAGGCACAGTGGCGGCTGGATTTTGTCGCGGCCGAGAATTCGATGGGGTTTCATGCGCCGCAGGAGGCAGCGCGAATATTGGCCGAGGCGGTGGATTATGCCCGGCAGGGGCAGATCTCGGCCAAGGCAGCACCACGGCCGGCCACGCAACTGGGAAAATAGTACCGGCCCAGGTCCGCTAATCGCGATCACGCCGATGCTGCGCAGCCGGGCAAGCCGCGCGGGTGGAATAATCAGGTAAAGACCACCTGTATCGGGCACGAATAGAACTTCAGCCGCGCTATAAGCCCGGTCTCGCCGAGACAATTGCTCCCGTGGCTTGGGACGCGAACGCCCTGTATAATCGCGCACCAGGCGTTCTTGTCACCCAGTCCTCAACCCGGACCACCGCATGCCAACCGTCGTTCATGTCACCCACGAAGCCATCCAGAAAATCGGCGGCATTGGTGCTGTCCTTCACGGATTGTTCACCAGTCCGGTTTATCTCAATTCTATTCAGCGAAACATCCTGGTCGGGCCATTCTGGCCGACCGACACCACCGGCGAGCAGCGTCTTGGGCCGCAGGGCGAGGTGCTTTACAGCTCGCTGGACCATCTTTATCGCTCGCCGCTGGCATCGCGGTTTCGGCAGATCGAGCAGGATTTTGGGGTGGGAATTGTCTATGGCCGGCGGAAGTATGTGGAAAAGGGGACGGGAATCGTCAGCACGCCGGAAGTGCTGCTGATTGATGTGGCGCGATTCGATGAGCAGAAGATCGGACAGTTCAAGTTCGCGCTGTGGAAGCATTTTGGGATCGACAGCTCGCACTACGAGAACATCTGGGATTTTGAGCAATACGTTCGCCTCGCCCCCCCCGCCATAGCCGCGCTGCACGCGCTGGGCGTGAGCACGACCAGCGAGCCCTGCGTGATTCTCTCGCATGAGTACATGGGCGTGCCGACGGCCCTGGCTTCGATTCTCGATGGGGAGAAGGGCAATTTCAGGACGATCTTTTACGCCCATGAAGTGGCCACGATGCGGCGGCTGGTCGAGGGGCATCCCGGCCACGACACGATGTTTTATAACGTCATGCGATCGGCGATGGCGCAGGGGCAGTACGTTGAAGATGTGTTTGGGAGCCAGGCCGGGTTTTACAAGCATTCGATGGTCAAGGCGACGCGGTTCTTCGATGGGGTGTTCGCGGTTGGCGACTATGTCCTCAAAGAGATGCGCTTCCTGGGACCCGATTTTGTGCATGTGGATTCGCAGATCGCCTACAACGGCGTGCCGCACTGGAAGCTGAGCGTCGATGAGAAGATGGCCAGCCGGCAGAAGCTGCGGGCCTATTGCAATAATCTCCTGGGCTACGATCCGGATTACGTTTTCACGCATGTCACGCGGCTGGTCCCCAGCAAGGGAATGTGGCGCGACATGCGCGTGCTGGAGCACATGGAGCCGATCCTTCGCAAGCGAAATGAGTCGGCCATCCTGTTCAGCCTTAGCACCGAGGTCCCTGGCCGGCGGCCCGAAGATGTGCGGCGGATGGAGCAATACTATCACTGGCCGGTGGTGCATCGCGAAGGCCTCCCCGACCTTTCGCACGGCGAGGCGGTCTATCACCAGGCCGTGCAGGAATTCAACGCCCGGGCGCGCAATATCAAGGTGGTTTTCGTCAATCAATTCGGCTGGGAACAGCGCCTCTGCGGCCAGCGCATGCCATCCAACATGGAATTCATGGATATCCGCAAGGGCTCCGATGCCGAGTTTGGCCAAAGCATCTATGAGCCATTTGGCATCGCCCAGGTCGAGCCGATCAGCTTCGGGGGCATCTGCGTCTTCAGCAGCGTGTGTGGATGTGCTGGCTTTGTCGAAAAGATCACCAGCGGACAGCCCACGCCCAATGTCATCGTGGCCGATTACACCGAGCTGCCGCGAAAGGATTTGCGCCCCGAGCAGCTCATGTCCATCGGCCAGCCGCAGCGCGATGAAATCGAGCACATTGTGGCCGAGCGGGTGGCAAACGACCTCATCAACCGGCTGCCGCGCTCCCCGCAGGAGTTCGAGCAGTTCATCAACCGGGGGTACGATCTGGCGGCCCATATGTCATGGGATGCGGTGGCGCGGGATTACGTCCTTCCGGGCATCCAGCGGGCCGCCCGGGCCCAGCGGCTGCGTCAAATCGCCTGACAAACGAATGCGGCGGTGGCAGACGCCGCCAACTCCTGTTAGATTCTTCACCCCCAGTGGCCTTGGCGGCGAACGTTGCACGGTCCGGGCCGTAGTATTCTCCCTGGGCTAATTCTTGGTTTTGATTCGAGTACGAGGTAAATCATGCGAGCAAGCGAAGTTCGGCGGGGGCAGGCGGTAATCATTGACGGCAAGCTGTTCGTCGTCACCAACGCCGACCACAACACACCGGGCAACCTGCGGGCCAAGGTGCAGTTCAAGCTGCGCGACGTCATCAAGCAAACCATCATGGACAAGCGCGTCAGCGCCACCGAAGATATCGAGACGGCGACGCTGGATCGCCGGAAGGTGGAATACCTGTACTCCGACAACGAAGGCCACGTGCTGATGGACTTGGAGACCTACGACCAGAACACGATTCCCAAGGAAGTGTTTGGCAATGACATCAAGTATCTCAAGCCCAATACAGAAATCCTGGCCCTTTATCATGACGGGCAGATTTTGAGTTACGAATTGCCCAAGACGGTCGATCTGAAAGTGACCGACACCCAGCCGGGGATCAAAGGGGCAACGGCGACGAATCAGTTGAAGGATGCGATTCTGGAAACCGGCCTGGCCACGCGCGTCCCGCCATTCATTGAAGTGGGCGAGACCATCCGCATCAATACGGAAACCGGCGAATATCTAAGCCGGGCCTGATTTCGATCAGACGCCCACTTCCGAAGGTGCGGTGGTTGTCTGCTTGATGGCCGGGAGCGTAACCACCGCCTTCTGCTCCCGGGACTTGTCCATTTCTTCCTTCAGCGGAACCAGAATCTTGATGATGTCGCTGAGCACACGGATCTGCGACTTGGTCGCATCCACCTTGACGATCGTGTTGGGGGAATAAAAGTCGAGCACCGGCCGGGTTTCCGTCTCGTACACCTCCAGGCGGTGCTGGATGACCTTGTCGTTGGCGTCATCGAGCCGATTCTCCTTCAAAGCCCGGCGGCGCAGCCGCTCCACCATCTTGGTCATATCCGCGCAGCGCAGGTGGATCACCTTCAACACATCCAGCGTGTCCTCCAGCAACTGGGCCTGCTTCACGTTGCGGGGAATGCCGTCGAGGACGAGAATCTCGGTGTCGGGGTGAAACTGATTGACCAACTCCATGCCCTTGATGTATTGCTTCCAGAGCTTGACGGTAAACTCATCGGGAACCAGTTCGCCGCGGCTGGAATATTCCCAGGCGATCCGGCCCATTTCGGACTGGAGATCGAGGCTGCGGAAGATATCGCCGCAGGCCGTGTGAAAGAAACCGGGGATGGCCCCCAAAATCTTTCCCTGAGTGCCCTTGCCACTGCCCGGAGCGCCGAAAAGGAGGATGGTTTTGTAGCGCATCAAATGGTCTCCTTGACTCTATTTTACACCGGAAATTGCAAGTTGGCTGCGCGATTATTGATTCTGGATTTATGGGACGCGGGTTTGCAACTTTCGCTGATGGATTAAGTCGGAAAAGCAGCGTTATGCGAAGGACTTCGTTGGTGATTGTCGGCGCTTTACTCGGCGCGATATTTGTGTGGCAACGCTGGTTTGTCGCAAAGCCTGTCGCGCTGCCGGCGCTGACGACGCAGTGGCACGAGCAGGCGTATGGGCTCGATGAGGGAGAGGTGATTCGATTTCTTCCGCCACCGTATTCGCCGCTCAGGATGCAGCTTCTTCGGGGGAGGAATGTCGGATTATCGCCGAACGTGACCGGGCAAATGGCGTTTCATGCGAACTTGGGGGCGGGGCGGCAATGGGGTGCGTCGTACGCAACCGGGAATGTCTCGGGATCGATCGCGTGGGGCACGCAGTTGACGCGGGCGGAGGTGGATATACCGCTGGAGCTGGGGCGGCTTGCGGTGGATGGAGATTGGTATGTGCGCTCGGAGGCATCGGTGGAGCGGCGGATGCGGGCGCTGGAGTCGATTTTGAGCCAGGTGACGGGGATGGATCTGATGTTCGAGAAGCGGATGGTGGAACGGGATGTGCTCGTGGCGGGTGGGCGGTGGACTTATCATCGCCTGGAAGTAACTCCGGCGGCCGCGGCCGCGATGGGCAGGTTGGCTCCGCGCAACACGGCGGTTCAATTGTTCGTCGATGACTCGGAGCTGCTGCTGGGGGATATGGGAGGCGGGAGCGCCGACTTCGCGGGATTCCTTCAGCAATTGGAAGGGAATACCGGCCGGAGAATCCTTGATGAGGTTGAAGGGGTGCGTCCGAAGCGGATTCAGTTCAGCACCTATATGATACAACGCAGGCCGGATGGACCGGGGCTCGACCAGTATCTGGCGAATGTGGAGAAGCAGACGTCGCTCAAATTTACGAAGGCAAAACGGGCGGTTGGGGTTTGGTTTGTGCGGGAGAAACCAGCGACGACGCAGCCGGGAGCACAGCAATGAAAGCCGCCAAATGGAGCATCGGCGCGATGTCGGTGGCCGGGCTGCTGCTGGCCATGGTGCTGGGGTTCGCACTGTTGGTTTGGAAAGTATCTCTGGTCGCCCAACCCACGGCTCTGCCGATGCTATCAAAAGAATGGCACGACCAGGTCTACGGCCTCGATCCCGACGAAGTCGTGCGCTTCGTCCCGCCGCCGTATTCACCTCAGCGCATGAAAGATTTCGCTCGCGGCTGGGCCGGTGCTCCGCCGAAGAACGTTCTGGGCCAATTGGCCTATCACGTGCTTGCGACCCGCACCATCAATTGGGGAATGTCTTCCGGCCTGGGCAACCTCGCCTCGGGGCTGCAATGGTCCACGAAGCTGACATCACCTGATCTGGACATCGCCGCCGATCTGAAATGGGTCGCCGCCGACGGGGACTGGATCGTGCGCATCGATTCACCGGTCGATGGCCAAATGAAGGCGTTGGAATCGATCCTAAGTGCGGTTACCGCCAAGGAACTGCGCTTCGAGAAAAAACTCGTCGAGCGCGACGTGATCATTGCCCGCGGCACATACGTCTTTCACGAAGATCAAAACTACACAACTTTGGCCACGCAGGCCGGCATTGGACGGCCCCGGGCGGGGGAGGTGCACCTGTATACGCTGCCGCTCAGCCCAATTCTGGGCGGCGGAGGCGGTAGCGGCGAGCTGGCGAGCCTTTTTGAGATACTGGAAAGCTCCACGCATCGAAAATTCGTCGATGACGTCCAGGCACCCCGCCCCAAATCCATCTCGTGGAGCAACAATAGTTCGCAGTACAGTGCCGCGGGGAAGGAGACGAAGCTTGATCAACTTCTGGCGATCGTTCAGAAGCAGACCTCCCTCCAGTTCAGTAAAGAAAAGCGCGCTATGCCGGTGTGGTTTGTGCGGGAGAAATTAGCGACAACGCAGCCAGTCAATAGCAAATGAAATGGATAATCCCCATCTTCGCAGCGGCAATGGTCATTGGGCATTTGGCCTGGAGATTGTGCTTTCCCAGCCAGCGACCGACTGCGACGCCGTTCCTGCTGACACAATGGGAAGAGACGGTTTATTCCCTGGACGCCGATGAAGATGTGCGATTTGTCCCTCCGCCGTTCTCACCGCAACGGCCGGCGCGATACAGCGTTCCGCCGAGCCTCAAGGCGCAGGGACTGTCATGGCAACAGCTCATGGTCAGAGTCAGTGGTGGCCAGATCCTTTTTTCCGCAGCATCCTTAGGGAAGGGGACAGTTCGTTCCGCCTTCACGTACTGCTCTTATCTATATCGAGCGCCGGATCTCGAGCTTCCGTACGATCTCAGTCAGTTGCCGGCCGACGGCGACTGGATCGTCCGCGAAGAGGCGCCGCTGGAGCGCCGAATGAAGGCCCTCGAGTCGATCCTCAGCGAAATCACCGGGCGGAAGCTGGCAATCGACAGGCTTTCGGTGGAGCGCGACGTTGTCATTGCTCGTGGGAAGTGGGAGTTCCATCCGTCCGCTGATCCAAAAGCGGCGCAGTTCTATACTCCCGACCGCGATATGAAACATGGCGGCGTGGGAACTCTGGCGGATTCATTCAGGAGTCTTGGAGAGCAGCTAGGCCAAAAGATCATCGACGAGACCGAAGAGCCGCATCCGCGCGAAGTCTTCTGGACGGACCGCGGTCATTTCTTCGCCACCCTGCATGATTCCTGGCGCGCCGACGCGCTGGCCAGCCTGGAAAAACAAACGTCATTAAAATTCGTCCAAACCCGTCGGGTTATCCCCGTCTGGATCGTCTCGGAGAAAGGAAAGCGCCAGTGAGATTCCTCCTCTACATCCTCGCCGCCCTCCTGCCCGTTCCGCTGATCCTCTCGGCGCTCCTCTGGATCCGCAGCTACCGCGTCTCCGACAATCTCACCCTCGACACCGCCCACAACGACGCCGGCAAATGGAATCACCTCCAGCGCGGCCTCTACACCGGCCCCGGTAGATTCGTCTACTACAAACGCCCCTGGATCACTTATCGCGAGGCCGGCCATCCGCCGAAGACTGGTTGGACTCTCGAGCATTATGCCCCCACCAATCCCGATCAGGTTTTTCCCAGCTATTCCAGCGGCTCCGGCCGATTCGGCTTCTGGAGCTTAAAAGATTACTGGGTGGTCGGTTCGCGCGCGATCGTTATCCCCTTCTGGGCGCCCACGGCGCTTTCCTTCATCCTCAGCATCCCCGCCTTCCTCTTCGCCCGCCGCAGCGCGGTCAAAGCCTATCGCAAACGCTACGGCCTGTGCGTGGCCTGTGGCTATGACCTGCGCGAAAGCAATGATCGATGTCCGGAATGTGGATGGGCCATGAAACCCGCTAATTGAGCTGCCTTCAGTAAGTCACCGAAGGTGACGTTAATTAAAACGGATTTCGGGGGTGGGGGGGTGTCCCCCGCGTCCGCGGCATGAAGAAGCAACCAAAACAGCGTCCGATTCAAACCCATGCCGTGCAGAGAGGGACTTTCCAACTTCCACTCCAAAAACGTCGCCCACTCCATCCAACAACCACAATGAATAATATTTCTACGCCTCATCCTGCTCTTTCAGCCGCGCAATCACGCTGAAATCCTCCAGCGTCGTCGTATCCCCCTTCACCTCTCCCCCGGCCGCCAGTTCCTTCAGCAGCCGCCGCATGATTTTGCCGCTGCGGGTTTTGGGCAGGGATTCGGTAAAGCGGATCTGGTCCGGCTTGGCCAGCGAGCCGATTTGTTTGGCGACGTGATCGATCAATTCCTTCTTGAGCGCATCGTTTGGCTTGATCCCCGATTTCACCGTGACAAAAGCGGCCACACCCTGCCCCTTCAGCTCATGCGGCATCCCCACCACCGCCGCTTCGGCCACCGACGCATGCGCGACCAGCGCTGACTCAATTTCGGCCGTCCCCAGCCGATGCCCCGACACATTCAGCACATCATCCACCCGCCCCATGATCCAGAAATATCCATTTTCATCGCGACGCGCGCCATCGCCAGTGAAGTAGAAGCCCGGCACATCCGACCAATACTGCTTCACGTACCGATCCGCATCCCGGAAAATCCCGCGCAACATCGATGGCCATGGCTTGCGAATCACCAGCAATCCCCCCTGATTCGGGCCCAGTTCCTTGCCGCTGCGGTCGGTGATGGCCGCATCGACGCCGAAAAACGGCAGCGTCGCCGTCCCCGGCTTGGTCGGCGTCACGGCCGGCAGCGGCGTGATCATGATCTCGCCGGTTTCCGTCTGCCACCACGTATCGACGATCGGGCAGCGCCCGCCGCCGATCACCTCCCGATACCACATCCACGCCTCCGGATTGATCGGCTCACCGACCGTTCCAAGGATTCGCAGCGAAGAGAGATCGTGCTTGTCGGCCAATTCGCGGCCGCAGCGCATGAACGCCCGAATCGCCGTCGGCGCAGTGTAAAAGACCGTCACCTTGTGCCGCTCGATGATCGACCAGAATCGCGAAAAATCCGGGAAATTCGGAGCGCCCTCATACATCAGCGTCGTCGCGCCGTTGGCCAGCGGCCCATAAACGACGTAAGAATGCCCGGTGATCCACCCGACGTCGGCCGTACACCAATAAACATCGGCCGGCCCCTCCGCATCCGCATCGTGCAGGTCAAAAACATATTTGGTCGTGATATACGTCCCGACCATGTACCCGCCGGTGGTGTGAATGATCCCCTTGGGTTTGCCGGTCGAGCCGGACGTGTACAGAACAAACAGCAAGTCCTCCGCGTCCATCTGCTCCGCCGGGCAAGTTGTCGATTGGCCGGCGATCGCATCGTGCCACCATACATCGCGGCCACTCTGCATGTTGATCGATTGCCCGGTGCGCTTGAGCACGACGACCGTTTTGATGCGCGAAGTCTTTGTCATCGCCTCATCGACGTTATTTTTCAGCGCAACGATGTGCCCCCGCCGATGCCCGCCGTCGGCGGTGATGACAATGCTCGATTCCGCATCCTCCACGCGATCCGCGATCGCCTGCGAAGAGAATCCGCCAAAAATCACCGAGTGCGCCGCCCCCAGGCGCGCGCACGCCAGCATCGCCACCGCCGCCTCCGGCGCCATGGGCATATAAATGGTGACCCGATCGCCCTTCTTCACCCCCAGTTTTTTCAATCCATTGGCGAAGCGGCAGACGTCATCGCGGAGCTGCCGATAGGTGATTTTTCGAATTTCCGGCTGATTGGAGGATGCATCGAGCGGCTCGCCTTCCCACAGAATCGCCGTCTTCTCCCCGCGCCCGCGATCGATCTGTGCATCAAGGCAGTTGTAGGAGATATTGGTCTTCGCCCCCAAAAACCATTTGGCATAAGGCGGCTTCCATTCCAGCACCTTCTCCCACCCCTTGAACCAATGCAGCTCGGAGGCGATGCGCTCCCAGAACTTCTCCGGCTGATCGATCGATTCGCGATACATCTGATCATACTGCTGGCGGCTCTTGATCCACGCCCGTTTGGCCAGATGCGCTGGAGGAGCAAAAACGCGATTTTCCTGCTGGAGGGATTCAATATTGGTATGGGCCGTGGACATAAGGGGAGCCTCCAAAGCAACAACCTTAGCGAAAAAAGGGCCGACCTCGCAAGGCCGGCCTTGAGATCGGCGGCGCCGTAGCACTCGTAGGTCCGGCTGTGCCAGACAATCTCGTGACTGCTCAAGCGAGCAATCCCCCAATCGCCTCACCCTTCCCATCTTTTGTCACATAAAACGGCCGCCCTTCCGTGACATAACTATGGTCGGCCGGAATCCCCAGAGCCTTGTAAATCGTCGCCAGCGCATCGATCAAATGCACCGGCTTCTCGACCGCCACCATCGGATGGACCGGCGCTGTTTTCCCATACGCAAACCCGCGCTTAAAGCCCCCGCCAAAAAACAGCATGCAGTTGCACGAGCTGAAGTGCCCATGAAACCCATACATCTGCTCGTTGCCCATGGTCAACTTCTCGCCGGTGTGTCGCTCCGCAAATCCATCCGGCTCCGCCCCGGCCGCCGGCTCCGACGCAATCGTCCGCCCAAACTCCGTCATGATGCATACCACCGTCCGATCCAGCAGCCCCCGCGCATCCATGTCGCGCAAAAATGTGGCAATGGGCCGGTCGATCTGCCGCTTCATCTCCTCCATCCGCCGCCGCCCATTTTCGTGCATGTCAAAGCCCTTGAACGGGCCATACTGATATTCCACCTGAACGAATCGCGCCCCGGTTTCAACCAACCGCCGCGCCAGCAGCAGCGAATTCCCAAACCGATTCCCAAAGTAATAACCCTTGTCCAGCAAATTATCCTTGCTGATCTCACCCTGATACGACTCGATCACCGCCGGCTTCTCATCCTTCATGAAGTCAACCGCCTTCTTCACCGGCGAATCCATCATCGCCCGCGCATCGGCCATCACCTTCATGTAGTCGGCCGCCTTCGCTGATTCATTCAGCTCCCGCGGCCCGGCTTTATAAATCGAATTGAGCAGCGCCTGCCGCCGATCCAGTCGCGACGGTCCCACACCCGCCGCCGCGTAAAGCGTGGGCATCCCCGCCGCCGGATCGGGAATCATGAACGGCGCATGATTCACACCATAAAACCCCGGCCCAAGATATTCAGAGATAAATAGCTTCTCACTGTCGCTCGTGTCGATGTCCCGGCCGATGTAAATGTAAGGCGGTACATTCGGCTCCCGCCGCCCGAGCGACCTGCTCACCACCGACCCAATGCTCGGCGCGCGAACTCCGGACGGAAAAATATATCCCGTCATCGCATAATATTGCGCCTTGAGATGGATCGCCCCAAACTTGGTATCGCTCACCAGGCTCCGCAGCAGCGTCCCCTTATCCATCGCCATCGCCATGTTTTCCAGCCCCGCGCCAAACGTGATGCCGTCAACGCTCGTGGCAAGAGCAGGGCACGTGCCCAGCATCTGGCTGCCCTTCATATTGGGCTCATAAGGCGTATGTTTTTTATGGTCCCACGTGTCCGTCTGTGCGATCCCTCCGGGCAGCCAGATAAGCACCATCGAATCCGCCGTCGGCGCCATCTTGGGCGCACCGGCCCCCAGATTGGGCAAAGCCGCGGCAATCCCCGCTGCGGCGGCGGCTTTAAGAAATTCTCGGCGATTGATCGTCTGGCTCATGGCAATTCCATCACTTGATGTACTGAAACTCCGGCGAACAGATCAACGCCCAAAAAACATCGCCAATCACTTCCTTGCTTGCGCCGTTGCTGCGAATGTATTCGTCGGCAATGGATCGTTCCTGATCCGTCGGCAACCGATTGAGCGCGGCCAGATAAACCTTGTCGATGTCCTTCCCGTCGGCCAGCCCCGGCAATGTCTTTCCACCATAAACAATCGTGTGAATCTCCTTCCCATTCAGCAATTCCAGCTCCTGCACCACCGCCACATCATCCGGCCTGCCCGTGCTGATCTCCGCCCTTGCCGCCGGCCGTCCCAGCGCCCGCGAGAGAGCCGTCGAATTATTTGAACGGAACAACCGGCCGCTCGGCGAGAGCGTCTGATTCACCGCAATCTTCACCCCATCCATGAACTGCTCCGCCGTCAATCGTCGAAGCGCCGGCGACCTGAAAAACCGCGGCTCCATCGGCTTGGCCACATCAAAATGATCCTCCAACGCTGGATCGTAACGAAGCTGATAAGCGCGGCTGGTCAGAATCAGCCGAATCGTGTGCTTCAAATCGCACCCATGCCTCACAAAATCCTGCGCCAGCCATTCCAGCAACTCCGGGTGCGAGGCGGGCGTATCCAGCCGAAAATCATCCACCGGCTCGAACAGCCCCAACCCATAATATCGCTTCCACAGCCGATTCACGATCGTCGCACTGAACCTGGGATTCGTCGGATCAATCAAACTCACCGCCAGAAGCTGAAGACGCGCCTTGGAAGTCGTCACTGGCAAATCCGGCAGCGGAAACGGAAACGCCGCCCGGATAAATCGACCCGATTGCTTCTCGCACCGAATCGACTCCATGTCCCGCTCGGAAAACAGCCCCGCCAGCGCCAAAAACCGCGACTGCGGCCATTCCGAGTTCAAAAAATGATTGTGACAACTCGCACACTTCATGCTCGTGCCCAAAAACACCTGCGACGCATTGGAAACACTTACCAGCGTCTCGGCATGGTTTTTGGTCAGGATGTAATCTTTGGGCGTGAGCGATTTGGCTTGCGGGCTGCTGGCCGATTTCGCAAATGCCGACATCCGCGGATTCACCAGCTCCAGCACCAGCAGGTCATACGGCTTATTCTCCTCAAAGCTCTTTCGAATCCATTCCTGATAATTCCCCCGTGCCCGCAATCCCCCCGTCACCACGCCGCTCCCGAGCGCATCCTCCCAAAACGGCGTCCAGTGCGCTGCATAATCCGCGTTCCGTCCCAGCAGCTCATCAATCAGCTTCTCCCGCTTGTTCGCGGATTGATCATTCAAAAACTTCTGCGTCTGCTCCACCGTCGGAATCAGCCCAATCACATCCAGATAAACCCGCCGCACAAACGTCGCATCATCACAAATCTCGCTAGTCTTCTGTTGTGGCACGGGCGCCCCGCCCGTGGCTTTGGTCTCCCACTTGGCAACAATAAAATTATCAATGGGATTGTTCGTCTCCCCCTCCACCTTCGGCACGATCGGCATCGCCTTTAACTTCCCAATCCGCGCCTCCCGCCACTTCACGAGCAACCCCAACTTATCCTCACACGCCCCAAACCTCTCCGGATCCAAAATCTCCTTCGCCAGCGGATCACTCACCTGCTCATAAGCCGGCCGCGTCGCCGCCGCCGAAACCGAAACCGCCGCCGCCGCCGCCCCACCCGAATCATCCTTCGCCCCCGCCGCGATCCACATCCGCAGCAAATGCAACTCATCTTCACTCAACGGCGGCCGATCCTTCGGCATCTGCGGCTGCCGCACCCCGCGTATCCGCTCAATAATCGCACTCTCATCTGGCCTCCCCGGCAACACCCCCGGACCATCCTTCCTCCCTTTCGTCCGCAATGTCTCCACCGACGTGATCTCAAACTCGTTCTTCCGCTCATCACTCGAATGACACTCACTGCATTTGGCCACCAGCAGCGGCTGAACATCCCGCGTCCAACTGATTTTGGCCGCCTCCTTCGCATCAATGGTGCGGATTTTGACCTCGGCCGGCTTCTGCTGGGCAAAAGCCCCGGCGGACAAAAAGGAGAGGATGAACAAGGCCAGAAGTGTCCTCATCGCAGCCGTTCAATTATACACTGCCATCCATCAGCGGTTGTCGCTATAAATAGGCCAACATTCAGGCTTTCGACATCTATAAGGTAGGGTCCGCTTCAGCGAACCGCGCGCTGCAAAAGGTCTACCGCATAGGCGTAACGTAAGGTCATCAACATGAAACACCGTCTCTTCACCCTGCTGTTCTTATGCGCATCGCTTCCCGCCTCCGCCCAGGAATGGACCCGCTTCCGCGGCCCCAACGGCTCCGGCCTGGCCGCGCCCGCGCCAGGCATCCCCGTCCAACTCAGCCCCAGCGACATCAACTGGAAGATCGAGCTCCCCGGCATCGGCCATTCCTCCCCAACCCTCTGGGGCAATCGCCTCTTTATCACCTGCTCCGAAGCCGCCAGCGCCCGCCGCACTCTTCTTTGCATCAACTCCACCGACGGCTCCATCTTCTGGCAAAAAGATTTCGACTCCCACACCTTCAAACAGCACCCCGACAACAGCTACGCCGCGGCCACGCCGGCCGTCGATGCCGATCAGGTCTACATCTGCTGGATCGCCCCCGAGTCCTACATGTTTTACGCCTTCGACCACAAGGGCAACGAAATCTGGAAGAAGGACCTGGGCACTTTCAAATCCCAGCACATGAACGGCGGCTCCCCGATCCTCTTTGAAGACATGGTCATCCTCGCCGTCGATCAGGATGCGGCCGACAAGAGCTACGTCATCGCCATGGACCGCAAAACCGGCGAGCCGCGCTGGAAGACCCCGCGCCGCAGCGACACCGGCGCTTCCTCCACCCCCTGCATCTATCAGCCCAAAGAAGGCAACCCGCAAATCATCGTCACCAACAAGACCGACAGCCTCGCCGCCCTCGATGCCAAAACCGGCAAGCTCATCTGGGACCTGCCCGAAGTGATGCGCCTGCGATCCGTCGCCTCTCCCATCGTGGCCGGTGATCTGATCATCGCCAACTGCGGCGAAGGGGCCAAAAATCGCGTCCTCGTCGCCGTCCGCCCCCCCGACTCGCCCGGGCAGAAGCCGCAGATCGTTTACAAGATCACCACTACCACCTCACCCTATGTCCCCACGCCGCTTTTCAAGGATGGCCGATTGTTTTTGTGGAACGACACCGGCGGCGTCACCTGCCTCAAGGCCGCCAGCGGCGAAGTTCTCTGGGAAGGCAAAACCAGCGCTGACTTCTACGGCTCGCCGATCTGTGTGAATGACAAACTGTATGGCATGTCAAAGAAGGGCGAGCTCATTGTCGTCGGAACCGGCGATAAATTCGAGCTGCTGGCTCGAAATCCCCTCAACGAAATGACCCACGCGACGCCCACCGTCGCCAATGGAAAAATGTACCTGCGGACCACGTCACATTTGTACTCGGTCGGAAAATGACGGTGGGCGATGCCCACCCTACGCCGCCGGCGGCTGTCCAACTCCCCCACCGCCCCACTCCCCCGCCCCGCCCTTCCCCTGCTCCTCCTCCTCAAACTGCTTCAACTTCTCCACCCGCCGCGCATGTCTTCCCTCCCCAAACGGCGTCGTCAAAAACACGCTGATAATCTTTCGAATCTCATTCTCATTCAGCAAATCCGACCCCAGGCACAGCACATTGCAATGATTGTGCTCCCGCGACAGCCTCGCCGTCACTTCATCGTGCGCCAGCGCTGCCCGAATCCCCCGAACCTTGTTCGCCGCCACCGACATCCCAATCCCGCTCCCATCCAGAAAAATCCCCGCCTCGCATTTTCCCTCCGCCACCGCCTTCGCGGCCGGAATCGCATAATCCGGATAGTCCGTCGCGTTGGAAGTCCCATCACAGCCAAAATCCTCGGCCTCGTGCCCCATCTGCTTCAGCAGGGGCAGCAGCTTGCGCTTGGCCTCAAAACCGCGATGGTCCGCCGCGACCGCTATTCTCATCTGATCCTTGTCCCTTCGCGCATACGTTGTGCGTGCCCGGCACGCCTGAACCCGCCGGCGTCACGGCAGTGAACGTTCTTCCAGCCTGTGCTCGATCAGCGTCTGCAACTGGCCAACCAGCGACTGGTAAAGACTCAAATCGCCGCCGATCGGGTCATCGATCTCGCGATCGGGATCGAGCATAACCACCTTCTCGGCGGCCGACGGAACCAGGGCAATGACTGCCTGCGCATGACTGCGGCCCATCGTATAAATCACGTCCGCCTGGTGAATCAATTCCACCGAAAGCGGCCGCGAGCGATGCCTCGATAAATCCGCTCCCATCGGCTTGAGCGCTTCTATCGCCGGCGCAGCCGCCTTCGCGCCCGGCATCGCAAAACTTCCCGCCGACATCACCGACACTCCCTTCTTCTCCAGATCCGCCTCGCTCACGCCCAGCTTCTTCGCCAGCATCTGCCGCGTGATCGCCTCGGCCATCGGCGATCGGCATGTATTGCCACTGCACACGAACAGGATCGTCGTCCGCAGCAATCGCTCGATGATCCGCTGATCATAAATTCCCGTGCGAACAATCTCGTACCCATCCTCCTTGACCTTGAGGATGGTCGATGGCTTTGAATATCGCGTCGGCCCCGCATCGAGAATCAGCTCGATCTTGGAAAGCCATTCCTCGGCGACCCGCGCTGATGCGTCGCCCGATTTCCGCAGCACCACCGGCCGACCGGCCTCACCCAGCACATCCGTCGCCACCACATGATCCGGGCAGCGCAGCGTGATGCTCTGCCCCTCATACAATTCCGTCACCGGCACCCCCACTTCCTGCGCCACCTCTTCCCGCCGCTCCTCCGGCACATCAAACATCATCGCCACCGGCCCCGGCCACAGCTTCTTCATCATCCGCTGCGCCAGATCGTTGGCCGGCCCCAGATATCGCCTGGCATCGTCGCGCCGGGCGAGGTGAATGGTCAGCGGCTTGGCCGCGGCCTCCGGAGGAAGGTCCCGCAGCCTCAGCAATCCCTTGGGATGATTGAGCACCACCGCCGCGCCGTAAACCGTCTCGGTGGGAAGCACGACGATGCCCCCCGTTTTCAGAATCTCCGCCGCACGATGAATTTGCTCGTCGTAGTCGCCGACGTCGAAAATCTGTACAACTTCCGCGCCCATCAGTACCGGATTATCTGCCCCATTGAAGAAGGATGTCAAGGTAGGGTGATGTGCGGCAGAGC
>DASYUA010000152.1:0-13522 GCA_036001665.1 Tepidisphaeraceae bacterium | reverse complement strand
TTCACTCCTCCCCCGCCGCAATGGAACCTCGACGCCGATGGAAGCTGGGCCGATCCCGCCAACTGGTCCGCCAACACAGTTCCCGACGGCCCCACCGCCGTCGTCAATTTCCTGGGTAAGATCACCGCCCCGCGCACCATTACGCTGGATGGCAACCGAACCGTCGCCACACTCAGCTTCGACGGCAGCCAGAAATACACCATCGCGCCAGGCACCGGCGGCACTTTGACGATCGGCGCTGCGGGCGGAACCGGCGGTATCAACGTCAATCCGCACGTGCATGAAATCAGCGCACCGCTCGTCATCGCCGCTCCGACCACTGTCAACGTCGCCGGCGATGGCAAACTCATTCTCAGCGGCGGCCTGGACATCAATGGCGTCAGCGTGCTCATGACCGGCGGCGGGGATCTCGAGCTGAGCGGCCCTCAGGCACATCAACCCGGCGCTACGCTTAGGGTCAGCACCACGCGGCTCATCCTCAACTCCAATGCCGGCTCACCGGCCACCCCATCGACGGCGGCTGTGGCCAATTTGAGCGTTGTCGTGAATGGTGAATCTGGCATCAACCCCTCGCTCATCACCCTCAACTCCTCCCAGGACCTCGCTGCTTTCAATCTCACATTCACCGACGACGGTCCCCAGGCCGTCGATCTCAACAGCTCCCCCACCGAGTTCCATGCCCTACGCATCCACTTGGGCGACCTCGATGCCTCCAAAGCCGCTCTTTCCGCGGCCATCAAAAACGGAATCATCATCGGCGATGATGGCCTCATCGATTCCGGCCTCCACCCCAGCTCGGCCATCGGAATCGCCACGCTCACCGATGCCCACGGCGATCCGTATCTGCTCATCCGTCCCACTCGCATCGGCGATCTCAATCTCGACGGCTCTGTCACCATCAGCGACTTCATCGACCTCGCCTCCCACTTCAATGGCACCGGTGGCTGGCAGGAAGGCGATCTCAATGGCGATGGCCAGGTCACCATCAGCGATTTCATTGACCTCGCTTCCAATTTCAACGCTTCCTACGCCGGCGGCGGCATTTCCATCAGCACCTCCGACCAATTCGCTCTCGACTCCTTCGCCGCGGCCCACGGCATCAGCCTGGTCCCCGAACCCACTCCGCTTGCGTTCCTCTTCCTCGCTGGCGCATTGCTCTCCCGCCGCCGTCGCCATTCGCAGAGGCGGCTTCATGCGCGTCTCATCGGGGAAGATCCTTACTTTGCCCCAAACGCCCCCGCCGCATGTTCCAAGCTGGGATAACTCGAAAACAAGCCATCAATCCGCACCAGCTTGAGCATTTTTGCCACGGCCGGCTTCACTCCCGCCAGTTTCATCTCCCCTCCCTGCCGTGAAACCTTCTGTTGCAGGCGCAGCAGAACGCCCATGCCGGAACTGGCGACGTCATTCAATTTCGTGCAGTCCAGAATCAATTTGCGCGCGCCCCCATCGATCGCCCGCTCCAGCTCGGTAACCACGCCTCCCGCCGTCGCGGTATTGATATCCGCGTCAACCTCCACCACCACCAGATCCTTGTCTTTCGTATGTGAACGGAATTTCATGTTTCTCCCGCGTTAACCGCGCCCATTCTAACCCACCTGGGCCAGGAACAAGCTATCTCCAAATTGTCGCCCAAGCCGCTGCCGAAGCGCCCGATGTTCCGGCCGCGACAAATCCGGATCGTTTCTCAACAACTCCATCGCATCATCCTTCGCCGTCTTCAGCAGCTCCAATTCCTGCGTAATATCCGCCAACTTGAACTGCGGCAAGCCGTGCTGCCTTGTCCCAAAGAAATCCCCCGGCCCGCGCAGCTTCAGATCGATCTCTGAAATCTCAAACCCATCGTTCGTCCGCGTCATCGCATTCAGCCGGCTCTCGGCCTCCTCCACCGGCGCATCGGCTACCAGGAGACAATACGAATCCGCCGTTCCCCTTCCCACTCTCCCTCGAATCTGATGCAACTGCGACAACCCAAACCGATCCGCATCCTCAATCACCATCACCGTCGCGTTCACCACGTCCACACCCACCTCAATCACCGTCGTCGCCACCAGCACATCAACCCTTCCCGCCCGAAACTCAGTCATCACCGTTTGCTTCTCCTCCGTCTTCATTTGCCCATGCAGCATCCCCAACTTCAATCCCCCAAGCGGCCCCTTCGACAATTTCTCAAAATGCGCTTTCACCGACTTTACATCATCCACTCCGTTGTCCTCGATTTGTGCCAACACGATGTACGCCTGCCGCCCCTGCTTCACCTGCTCGCGCACAAATCGATACGCCTCCTCCGCCTCCGACTGCCGCAGCCATCGTGTCCGAATCGGCCTGCGCCCCGGCGGCAATTCGTCGATTGTGCTCACATCAAAATCCGCAAAATACGAAAGCGCCAGCGTCCGCGGAATCGGCGTCGCCGTCATCACCAGATAATGCGGCGACAATCCCTTCCCCTTCAGCGTCGCCCTCTGCCTCACCCCCAATTTATGCTGCTCATCGGCCACCACCAGCCCCAGATTCGCAAACTCCACATCCTCCTGAATCAGCGCCTGCGTCCCCACCGCGATATGCACCTTCCCCGCCGCCACCTGCCGCGCCACCGCCCCCCGGCTCTCGCGTTTGGTCCGACTCGTGAGCAATTCAATCGTCACATTCGAATCCCTGAGCAGATTCGAAAGCGTCAAATAGTGCTGCTCCGCCAAAACTTCCGTCGGCGCCAGAATCGCCGCCTGCAACCGATTCGCCACCGCCACCAGCATCGCATACAGCGCAACCACCGTCTTCCCGCTCCCCACGTCCCCCTGGAGCAGCCTGCTCATCGGTTTGCTCGATTGAATATCCGCCGCGATCTCCCAAACCGCTTTCTGCTGCGCGCCGGTCAACTCAAAGGGAAACCGTTTTCGAATCCTCTCATCCAGCAAACGATCCAGCCGCATCTTCGGCGCAGTCAATCTCCCCTGCCGCAGCTTCGCGCTCAGCGCCAACCCCAATTGCATCAACATCAGCTCGTCATAAACCAGCCGCCGCCGCGCATCGGCCGCCTCTTTCCATCCCTTGGGCTGGTGAATCGCCCACAACGCTTCCCGCCTCGCCATCAGCCGCCGCCGCTTCAAAAGCGCATCTTCAAACCACTCCTCAACCGCCGGCAAAAGCTCCGGCAGCGCTCGATCAATCGTCTGCCAGATCATCGCGCTGCTCAGTTTTGCCGACGCCGGATAAACTCCCCGAAAAACATCCTGCCCCACCGGCTCCGCATCCGCCTCCACTTCCTGCCACCTCGGCTGCGCCATCGACGGAATGTTTCGATATAGTTTCACCCGCCCCCGCACCCGCAGGAGTTTTCCCGGATAGATTGTTTTTCGCAGATACGATGAATTGAACCACACCAGCGCCAGCTTCCCGCTCCCATCGCTCAGCGTCGCCTCAAACCTCGGCCGCGGCCGCACCGCTATGTAATCGGCCGCCACCACCTCCCCGCGCGCAATCTGGATTTGATCCGCCACGAGCTGGCTGATCGGCCGCTCCGACCGCTCCTGTTGATAGTTCCTTGGGAAGTATTCGAGAAGATCCCCCAGCGTCGCCACTCCGCGCGCTGCAAACTCCTTCGCCCGGCTCGCCCTCACTCCTTCCAGAGTCTCAATCCCCCGCTCCAGCGGCGACGATTCTCCCTTCGTTTGTGCCTCCATCTGTGCCATCAACTTCATTTTAGCCGAAGCACTCTATTCTTCCTTCCACCCATCCTCCCCAATCAATTTCACAAACCGGCACGCACAAATGTCCTTCGTCTCCAACCGCCTCCCGCTGCGACGCACTTCCACCAGCATCTGCTCATCCTGCGGCCCAACCGGCAGCACCGCCACACCCTCATCCTTCAACTGGCTCAGCAACAACGCCCTGGGCAGCTCCGGCGCGCCCGCGGTAATCAGCATCCGATCATATGGAGCATGTTGCGGCCACCCCATCGTCCCATCGCCAAAATGCAGGTGAACGTTGCGATATCCCAGCGACATCAGCCGCTCAAAAGCGTCATCCAGCAGCGGCTTCACTCGCTCAACGGTATAAACCTCCGCCATCAGGTTGGCCAAAATCGCCGTCTGATAACCACTGCCGGTCCCAATCTCCAGCACCCGGTGCTCCTTCTGCACCTTCAGATGCTGCGTCATCAATGCCACGATATAGGGCTGGCTGATGGTCTGCCCGTGCCCAATGGGCGCGGCCCGGTCTGCATGTGCCTGCTCGCGTATCTCCTCCGGGAAAAACTGCTCCCGCGGCACCTTGCGTATCGCTTCCAGCACCGATTTATCATGAATCCCCCGGTCAACGAGCTGCTGGCGAATCATTTTCTCCAGCGAGGATGAGGTGCTGAGCTGCTTCATGTTCCTCTACATTCTACTTAATGCATGGTGGGCCTCTTGTCCCCGCCCGCACGCGATCCTTTTGTCGCTTTTGCTTCAGGCTCGTCCGTCTGCAACGCCCATGACGATCAGACCATCCCAATGGTTTGACCCGCGCCCGCCACGCTCATATCTTCCGTTTTGTGGCCGACTCTTCTATCGCTAACTTGCCGATTGTCACGCTCACAACAGACTTCGGCCTTGACGACTGGTACGTCGCGGCCATGAAAGCAGTTCTGCTCGGCCACGTCCCCACGTCGCGCCTGATCGACATCACTCACACCATCCCGCCGGGCGACATCATCAAGGGTTCGATAACACTGGAGCGGGCGATCGATGCCTTTCCTCCCGCAACCATCCACCTGGCCGTCATCGATCCCACCGTCGGCTCCGCCCGACTCCCCATCGTGGTCCGAATTCACAACCAACTCGTCGTATGTCCGGATAACGGCCTGATCACCTGGGCTTGGCGTCGTCAGAGCCCCGGCGAAGCCTTCGAAATCATCTGGAAGCCCCCCATTTCGAGCCACACTTTCCACGGCAGGGACATCTTTGCCCCCATCGCCGGAATGCTCGCCTCCGGCCGAGCCCTGCTCGATCTGGCCAAACCTCTCCAAACCCCCATTCTTCTCGACCTCCACCCCGCCTCCGGCCCCACCGGCCAAATCATCCACATCGACCACTTTGGCAACGCTATCACCAACATCCCCGCACCTCTCGTTCCTCCTGGGGCTCATGTACGCATCGCCGACCTTGCTCTTCCTCTCCACCACACTTATTCCGACGTCGTCCCCGGCGAATCTTTAGCCCTCATCGGCAGTAGCAACCTCTTAGAAATCGCCGTCCGTGATGGCTCCGCCGTTCAAACGCTTAACTTACACGTCGCCGATCCGGTGACATTAACAACGACATGACTCTCATGCTTTCCGACCTCGACAAAAAACATATCTGGCACCCCTTCACCCCCATGTCCCTCTGGCTCGATTCTGAGCCTCTGGTCATCATCCGCGCGGAGGGCATGTACCTCATCGACTCCGACGGCAAAAAATATCTCGACGGCGTCTCCTCCCTCTGGTGCAACGTCCATGGCCATCGCGTCCCCGAAATCGACCAGGCCATCCGCGATCAGCTCGACAAAGTGGCCCACACCACCATGCTCGGCCTCGCCTCCAAACCCGCCATCCTCCTGGCCGATCGCCTCATGAAACTCGTCCCCCCCAACCTCAAAAAAATCTTCTATTCCGACTCCGGCGCAACCGCCACCGAAATCGCCTTCAAACTCGCCGCCCAATACTGGTACAACCTCGGCCATCCCGAAAAACACGAATTCATCGGCTTCACCGAGGCCTACCACGGCGACACGACCGGCGCAATGTCCATCGGCCGCACCACCGCATTCCACAAACCCTACTTCCCGCTCCTCTTCAAAGTCCATTACGCACCATCACCGCATCTCTATCGATCAGACCTTTCCCCGGACCATCTCAAGCGTGCTTGCCTGGTGAGCCTGGAGGCAATTCTTCGGGAACATGCATCACAAACCGCGGCGATCTGCATCGAACCTATCGTTCAAGGCGCTGCCGGCATGATCGTCCATCCCCCGGGTTTCTTGGCCGGAGTCCGTCGCCTCGCCACCCAATACAACACCCTCCTCATCTGCGACGAAGTCGCCACCGGCTTCGGCCGAACCGGCGAAATGTTCGCCGTCGAACACGAATCCGTCCAACCTGACCTGATGTGCGTCGCCAAAGGCATCACCGGCGGCTATCTCCCCCTCGCCGCCACCTTCGCCACCCAACAAATTTTCGACGCCTTTCTCGGCAAACCGGCTGAAGGGAAAACCTTCTTCCACGGCCACACCTACACCGGCAACCCTCTCGCCTGCGCCGCCGCCATCGCCTCGCTTGATCTCTTCGAAAAAAACAATCTCCTCCCGCAAGTGCAGCAAAAGTCCCTCCAGATCTCCGAACTCCTCGAACCACTCAAAAAACTCCCCCATGTCGGCGACATCCGTCAAAAGGGCTTTATGGTCGGCATTGAATTGGTCGAGGACAAAACCAACCGCAAACCCTTCGACCCCGCGCTCCGCATCGGCCACGCAGTCTGCCAGCGCCTCCGCTCCGACGGCATCATCCTCCGCCCTCTCGGCGACACCATCGTGCTCATGCCCCCTCTTGCGATGCCGATCGATCAGATCCGCTACATTGTTGAACATCTGCATACCGAGCTCGCGCGCTTCCCCAAGTCGTTATGAAATTTTCATGGCCATATAATTGCCCAGTTCGATTCTGAGTCGTCAAATCAACCCATGCAGCCGCTCACCTACCGCTCGCCCACGGATGACGCGCGCGTCGCACGAACCCTCAACCGCATTCGTCAGCGCGAGGCCGGCTTCTGGCTGCGCTCCGCCGCAATGCTCGCCATCGGCCTGCCCCTGTCTCTGTTCGGCCCCTTTGTCGTGGCTTTATTTGTCTATGGCATCCTTCTCCGCTTTCACCTGGGCGTTTGGTGTGATGTGGCGTTTTTCGTGCTGCTGGTCATCATGATCCCAGTGTTCTACATCATCGAATGGCGCACCCGCGGCGATTTCCTGGTCAACGAAATGCGCGCCCAGGGCACAACTGCCTCCGATATTCTCACCACCGGTTCTCGAGGCGAGTGGGAAATTCGCCGGCGCGCGGCCGCGGTGGCCGGTTTGATTGAAATATTCTTATTTGCGCCGCGCCTCACTCTCGACGGGGTTGCCTCCATGCGTAAGCGCATCAAGCTCAGCGACGCCTCCATGCGCCGAGCGGCGCAGATCGTCTCCGCGCTCCAGGCCCAATCGGGCGCAATTGAAGGACGCGACCTTCGCGAGCCGGCGGAATCACCATTGGAATTCTACAACGTGCTGCGATATCTCCGTCTCCACGACTGGATCGACATCAGCGCTGACGGGCGTCGCGTCTGGCTCCTTTCGGCCGCGCGCCTTCGACTCTCCAAATGACCCTACAATCCCCCATGCTCTCCCCCATTCCCATCCCCTCCCTCCTCATCACCGGCACCGATACCGGCATCGGCAAAACCATCATCGCCGCCTCGATTGCTCAAATCCTCCACGAGCAAGCTCACCGCGTCGCGGTCTTCAAGCCGTGTGGCTCCGGCTGCGTTCACCGCCGTGAAGGACTGGTCAGCGAAGATGCCGAACTCCTCGCCCACTGCGCCAATTCGCGCCATCCTCTCGACCTCATTTGCCCGCAGCGCTACGCCGAGCCCCTCGCCCCCGCCATCGCTGCCGAAAAATCCGGCCGCCCCCTCGACTGGGATGCCATCAACCGCTCCATCAAAATAATGTCCGCCGACTCCGACGTCATGATCGTCGAAGGCATCGGTGGCCTCCTCGTCCCCATGGACGACCGTCACACCTTCCTCGACGTGGCCGCCGACATGCGATCTCCCGCCGTCATCGTCGCCCGCCCCGCCCTCGGCACCATCAATCACACACTCCTTACCTTAAGCGCCCTTCGCTCCCGCAATATCCCGATCGCCGGCGCGGTCATCAACCGCTACCCCACCGATACCCCAAACCTCGCCGAAGAAACCAACCCCCGCGCCATCGAAAAATGGGGCAAAGTGCCGATCCTTGCCATCGTCCCCGACACCCCCATCCGCAAAACCATCACCCCCCATCCGATCCCCGCGGCCATCCTCGACTCCCTCCGTCTCGTCGATTGGGCCCGCCTCGCCGGCCTCAGCGACGAGTAATCCTCTCCAAATCGCTCCTCCTCCTCGCAAAACCGTCCTCGATCTTTCAATTTCATTGAAACTACTGAAACCACATGCCAAACTCGCTGGAACGACTATACTTTCAGTAGATACTGAAACAGGAGAACAAAATGGTCGCAACCGCAACGGCCCCACCCGCAAAGGAAATCATCCCCCAACAACAACTCCGCACCAGCCAGGACCTGTTTATCCGCCGCTGGGGCGAGATGGGCGCCACCTGGGGCATCAACCGCACCATGGCCGAAATCCACGCATTGCTTTACATCACCGCCCAGCCCCTCTGCACCGACGACGTCATGGAGCGCCTGCACATCTCCCGCGGCAACGCCAGCATGTCGCTGCGGTCCCTGTGCGACTGGGGCATCATCCGCCGCCTCCACAAACGCGGCGAACGCCGGGAATTCTTCGAGTCCCTCTCCGATGTTTGGGAAATCTTCTCCATCATCGCCACCGAGCGCAAGCGCCGCGAGATGGACCCAGTCCTCGAAACCATCAAGCAATGTCAGACCATGCTGGATGCCAGTTCCATCGGCAAAACCGCCGCCGCCCAGGAATCGGTGAAACTCACCCGCCAGCGCCTCGGCGACATGGAGGAATTCATGGCCGTCACCAACAAAGTCTTCCAGCAATTCGTCGGCAACGCCAAATCCGGCCTCTCCCGCGTCGTCCGCGTGCTCTTGAAAGCGCTCTAAAACAATCTCTGCGTCTTGCGGCTCTGGTTAAATTAATTTGAGATTAGAGGATAAACTTCGACAAATCCTCATCCCCCAGCACATCATTCAATCTCTCCCTCACATACTCGGCCGTAATTTCAATCCTTTTCCCCCTCGCATCGCTCCCCTCAAACGAAATCTTCTCCACCACCCGCTCCAGAATCGTATAGAGCCGCCGCGCCCCGATGTTCTGCGTCCGCCGATTCAGGTCATAGGCAATCTGCGCCATCGCATCAATCGCATCCTCCGTAAACTGCACCTCCACCCCCTCCGTCCCCATCAGCGCGATCTGCTGCTTGATCAGCGAATTCTGCGGCTCGTGCAGGATCCGCACAAAATCATCTTTCGTTAAATCCTGCAACTCCACCCGAATCGGAAAGCGTCCCTGCAATTCCGGCATCAGATCGCCCGGCTTGCTCCCATGAAACGCCCCGGCCGCGATGAACAGAATAAAATCCGTCCTCACAATCCCATACCGCGTCGTCACCGCGCTCCCCTCGACAATCGGCAGCAAATCCCGCTGCACGCCCTGCCGGCTCACATCCGGGCCATGCTTGCTGTCGGTCCCGGCGATCTTGTCCAGCTCATCGAGAAACACGATCCCCGACTGCTCCACCCGCTCGATGGCCATCCGATGAATTTTTTCCTTATCAACTAATTTCTCCGCCTCCTGTGCAAACAAGACTTTCCGCGCATCCTTTACCGCCATCCTTCGCGTCTCCCGCTTGCTGGGCAGCATCTTCTCCACCATCGACTGAAACTCCACATCCATCTCCATCCCCGCCTGCCCAAACACGCCGATGGCCGTCGATCTCTCCTCAATGGCAATCTCCAGCGGCCGATCTTCCAGTGCCCCGGATCGCAACTGCTCCCGCAATTTCTCCCTGGTCCGATTTTTCTTCCCCGCCCCATCCTCCTCTTCCGTCGCCGAAATCTCCGGCCGAGGCAACAAATAATCCAACAGCCTCTCCTCCACCTGCTCATCGGCCGCTTCTTTGACCGATTCAGTCATCTCCCCGCGCACCATATTGATCGACGAGTCGAGCAAATCCCGGATCATCGAATCCACATCCCGCCCGTGATACCCCACCTCGGTAAACTTCGTCGCCTCGACCTTGATAAACGGCGACCCCGTCAAATTCGCCAGCCGCCGGGCAATCTCGGTCTTCCCCACACCGGTGGGCCCGATCATCAAAATATTCTTCGGAGCAACATCCTTCCTCATCTCCTCCGGCAACTGCTGCCTCCTCCACCGATTCCGAACCGCCACGGCCACCGCGCGCTTCGCATCCCCCTGCCCGACAATATATTTGTCCAGTTCCCCAACAATCTGCTTCGGCGTCAATGTCTGCATCTTCGTATCACCGCCTGCCGGTAGGTCGGGCACTCCTGCCCGACATCCTATCGTGGCACGGGTGCCTCGCCCGTGGTTCTAAGCACCTCTCCTCGCCGACTCCTGCTCCTCCCCCTTCGGCACAAAATCAAACTTATACGCCTCTCCCAACTGCCTTCGCGTCATATGAATCATCTCCTGCACATGCCCCCGAAAATGCGCGATCGAATCCAGAATCGCCCTCAGCACATTGGTCTCAAACCCCTGAATCCGCCTCGACTCTCCCAGCTTCTCCAGCGGCAATTTCTCCATCACCCCATCCGCCTCGCGCACCGCGGACCTGAGCATCGACAAAATATTCCCCTTCGGCAACTCCGAGCGATCCGCAAACTCCTCCGGCCGATTCCGAACATCCCGCGCCCCGCCCACTCCCCCCACAATCCACTGCCGCACATTCCCCGCCAGATGCAGCATCAAATTCACCACGCTGTTCTGCTGTCGCGTCGGCCGCCACCACACCTGCTCCTCATTGAGCTGCCTCACGCAATGCTCCACCTTCCGCATCCCCTCGGCGAGACAATCCCGCGCCGCCGCGATAAACAATGCACCGCTATTGTTTTCACTCATATTCTCTCTCTGATCTGCGCCAATCTGCGTCATCTGCGTTCGGCTCTTCTTCTCCTGAACCCTGAACCCTCTACACCGTCTCCACCTTAATATTCGTATTCGTATAAATGCAGATATCCCCAGTAATCTTCAGCGCTGCCTCGACAATTTCCTTCGCCCCCATTTGCGAATTCTGCAGCAGCGCCTTCGCCGCCGCCGCGGCGTAAGCCCCGCCCGAGCCAATTCCAATCACCCCATCCGTCGGCTCGATCACATCCCCCGCCCCGCTGATGATCAAACTGGCCGACTTATCCGCCACCGCCAGCATCGCCTCCAGCCGCCGCAACACCCGGTCCGTCCGCCAGTCTTTGGCCAATTCAATCGCCGCCCGCCGCGTATTATCCGGAAACTCACTTAATTTCTTTTCAAACCGCTCGAGTAACGCAAACGCATCCGCCGCCGATCCAGCAAATCCCGCCAGCACCTTCCCACCCCCCACCCGCCGAATCTTCACCGCATCATGCTTGGCCACCACGTTCCCCAGCGTCACCTGCCCATCCCCCCCCAGCGCAACCTGCCCCTCGCGCCGCACGCTCAAAATAGTCGTCGATCTCGCCGCTCGCATCGCCATGAACTACATCTCCAGACTGCAAAAACTTCACTACGTTACGCACCCGCCGCTACACTGACAACTCAATGCTCGCAGGCCTCCCCTTCGTCTTTCTCTCCGTCCCAACCCTGATCATCAGCGCTGCCCTCGCTCTCCTCATTCTCATCATCACCCTCCTCCGCCGCCCCGACATGCCCCGCTCCTCGCAACTCCTCATCTTCCTCGGTCTCCTCCTCCTCACCCTCACCGCCGGCCAACTTTCCTACCTCCAACCCGACCCCCGCGAAATCGTCGTGATGGTCGATCTCTCCCCCAGCACCCGCACCGCCCAATATCGCGACGCCAAATTTCTCCAACAGCGCATCCACGCCCTCCTCGACCAAACCCCTCACCGCATCCTCTATTTCTCCGATGACACCCGTACTCAAATCCCCACCTCGGACATTCTTCCCGACCTCCCCTCCACAAAAACAATCTTCAATCCTCCCCCCGTCTCCGCCATCCTCCTTTTCTCCGATGCCCGTTTCGATCTCCCCCCCACCGCCCCGCCCACTTTCATCGCCGTCGATCCCATGCTCGAGAATCCTCCGGATGCCGCGATCAAGCAACTCGAAATCAAAAACCAAGTCCTTTCAACAACAATTTCCAACACTTCCGACAAAATCCGCAATCTTCAATCCCCCACCACCCGCCCTATCCCTCCAGGCGCCTACATCCTCACCGATCTTCTCCCCCAAAACCTCTCCCTCATCACCACTAAGTTGAACCCCGCCGACCCCTGGCCCGAAAACGACCAACTCACCCTCCGCTTCCCCCCACCCATTCTCTCCGAACGCTGGTGGATCGGCCCAAACCCCCCGCCCAATTTCAAATCCATTCAACCGCAAGATCTCCCCACCGACTCCTCCGCCTACCTCACCCCCTCCATCATCATTCTCAACAACCTCCCCGCCTCCGCCCTCTCCCAAACCCAACTCGACCGCCTCGAACAATACACCCGCGACCTCACAGGCTCACTCGTTCTCATCGGCGGCGACCACGCCTTCGCCGCGGGCGGCTACGCCGGCACCATACTTGACTCCCTCTCCCCCCTCTCCAGTTCTCCCCCCACACCAACAATCCACTGGCTCCTCCTCGCCGACTCCAGCGGCTCCATGTCCGCCACCATCGGCCCCGCCACCCGCTTCGACCTCGCCAAACAATCACTGACCGCGCTCCTCCCCCACCTCCCCCCGCAAGACCCTATCAGCATCGGGAGCTTCGCCGAAAATCTCCGCTGGTGGTCCACCGGCAAAAGCGCCAAAGAAACCGCCAAAATCTCCTTCCCGCAAATTCTCCCCACCGGCCCCACCAACCTCGAACCCGCCCTCCTGCAAATCATCTCGCAATCACAACCCGGAATACCCAAAGAACTCCTCATCCTCACCGACGCCGACACCAAAATCGAAAATCCCGCGGCTCTGGAAAAAGGTCTAAAGGAAAAACAAATCCGTCTCCACCTCCTCCTCATCGGCCAGGGTCCCACTCCCGCCCTCCCCATCCTCCAGCAACTTTCCCAATCCACCGGTGGCCAAATCCTCACCGAACTTTCCCCCCGGCAATGGACCGCCGCCATCCAAAAACTCTTCTCCATGATCTCCCCCACCCGCCTCATCCCCGACCCCATCGAAGTCCAATTCCTCAACGATCTCAAATCCCTCCCCGCGCGCCCAGTATCTCCCTCCAACCGCACCTGGCTCAAAAAAGACGCCACACTTTTGGCCGAATCCAACAACAACGACAAACCACCCCTCGCCGCCCAATGGAACTTCGGCTCCGGCATCGTCACCGCCTTCTCCTTCTCGGCCAACACAACCGAAATCGAATCCCTCTCCAAACTCATCGCCCAGCCCCCTCGAGATCCTCGCTTCCAAATCACCTGGACCCCCGGCCCCACTCTCCACATCCGCATCGATGCCACCGACAACCAAACCTATCTCAACAACGAGCCACTCACCCTCACCCTCCTCGACGACTCCCCAATTCCAAAGCGCGAAATCAAAAACATCCCTCAAACCTCCCCCGGCCCCTACGAACTCTCCCACCCCGCCCCCACCACACAAACTTT
>DASYUA010000151.1:0-3007 GCA_036001665.1 Tepidisphaeraceae bacterium | reverse complement strand
CCGTAAACACCACATGCACCCGGTTATCACCCGTATCCACTTCCCCCTCGATGTCACTCAGCGCAAATCCCCAGTCCGCTCTCAGCGTCACGTTCTGCTTGAACTGAACCTCCACTCCCACGCCCGCTCCCACCAGCGTGTCATCGTTCTCAAATGACAGCTTGTCCGTCTGAATCGTCTTTCCTACATCCAGGAATCCCTTGAGGATCAAATCCCAGTCCGCCTTCCCATATGCCGACTCCGGCACCCACCGGAATGGCTTCCCAAATAGCCGCTTCTGCCTCTCCATTTCCATCGGCGGCCGCGACCTGGGATAGTGGAACCGATACTCGATCGACCCGACGAAGATGCTGTCCCCCGCCACCACCGACTCCGGATACCCACGCACCGTAAACAACCCGCCCACCACTTCTTCCTCCTGTGGAATCAGCCGGTCAAATCCCCACTGCATCCGCCCCGACAACGCGATCTCGTGCGCCAGCGTGCTGAACTTGTCCCGCGTGTAAAAAAGCGGCTCCAGGAAAAACGAGTGCGTCACCTGCGCCTGGAACACCACAAAATCCTCTTCCGCGTTGATCCGCCCCAGCCCCTCCGGCGTGTCCGTCGTCGTCCCCGTCTCGTTGTTCGTCGATTTGATGCTCGAGCCAAACCCAAACAAAAGCTGCGCCTCCCCGTTCGTGCTCGTTTCCTCCGTATTTCGCTCCAGCCTCAGCCCCAGGTATGGCTCCAAAAATTTCCCCTCGCCATCCGTGTTGGCCGTGTCATTCGTCACGTTGATGTTTCGATACCGCACTCCCCCAATCGCATCCACGAACAATTCCCGCTGCTGATAGAAATTGACAATCAGCTCCCCGCCCACCATCCACTCATCACCCTTGAACTCTTCTCCCGTGAAACCCACATCCGACGCCGTAAACTCGCTCCACGATCCATACGCCTTCCACCGCAGCCGGTCGAAGCTGTAAACCGGCGCTTCATAGAATGCCACCACCGACTGTGAATCCGAAAAGCTCGCCGTGATAAAGTCGATGCTCAGCGTGTCCTGGTGCCCCGTCACTTCATTGTGCAAAAACCCAAACCGCTCCCGCCATTCATTCGTCTGCCGCGTCCCCGTATTGGAAACCTGCGCATACACCGACCACGGCTTCGCCTCCGCCACCAGGTAGTCCACCGCCACGCCCCCCTGCTCCTGCGCTGCCGATATCGCCAGGTCCACTCTCCTGCTCGGATGCCGGTTCAGCCGGAAAATGTAATCATCCAGCAGGTCCTTCCGCAGCAACTCCGGCCCGCCCATCGACACCGGCTTCACCGGCGAATTGTCCGTGATCTTCTTATGTGCCGGATTGTTAACCCGCTCACCCGTCGGAAACCGCGCCCCCGACGCCAGCGTCCGCAATTCCTTCACCACCCCCACCAGAATCATGATCTTCATCGCCCTTCGATTCGGCGGCCGCAAATCCGCCCCCGTGTCCGAATCGATGTCCTTCGAATCCTGCGCCACAAATACCCCGATGACTCCCTTCGCATTGAAATAGCGCACAATCTGCGTGTCGATCGCCAGCAACGCGCTCTGGTAATACCTGTCAAACAACTGCCGCGACGCGTTCGCCAGGCGAAACCGCACCGTCGGCAACCCCAGCCGCGGTGCAACATATCCATCATCCGTCCGCCCCAGCTCGATCTCCACCTGCATCAACTCGTTGATCGCCGGCACCCCCTCCCGCTTCTCGACATATTCCAGCTCAAAGCGATCGATCCGAAAGGCCACCCCATCCTCTTTCGTCGCCCGCGCAGGACCAACCACCATCGGCCGCGCCACCGGCCGCGTCGCTGCCGCCTGCCCATAGACCTCTGATGCGCACAAAAGCATCACCACGAGCATTCCCACGTTCACCACGCCTGTAATCATCAGCCCGGTCGCAGCGCGCGTGGCACCCAGCTGCGCCTTCCCATCAAGAGCCCGTCCGCTTTTCATGTGTAGTATTTCTCTTTCCCTTAGAGATGCGCCCTTCCCGCTGTCTAGCCACGACAGCACTTGCGCGCAGCGGCAGGCTTGCTACAAACACCTTCCGCAGCTTCACGCGGCCAACAATTTCGGATTTGTGCCCGGCAGAACCCCAATCTCAACCATCCAACCTCAGGAATTCCGTCAGCCCTTGCCCGAATCTAAAGACCGCCTCGCCGCCCGCCCTTCTACCCCTCCCTCCCCCGCTTGTCAAACAACTTGCTGTCCGATTCTTAACGACTGTAACGTTTATTACGCCCGTACGTCCGATAACTTACTGAAAATCACCCCTCCCACCCCTCTCCCCTCCTCGCACCCGATTTATTACGTTTCCTTAATCTCCCGCCTCATCCATCCCTACTGACTACCAACTACCTTCAGTAACTTCCTTTCCTCATCATCCAACTGCTCAAACAATCCCTTCTCCGAAACATCAAACGACCTCCTCGCCCCCGCCTTCCCATCTCCCTGCTGCCCATTATGAAAACACCACCCTGCCGCCCCTCCCACCTTCGCCCCCTTCAGGTCCACCACAAAATCCTCCGCCTTCGGCTCCCACCCCGCATACCCCCTCCGAAACGGCTCATCAAATTGCAACGGTACCACCCGCCCCAACTCTTCCATCCACTTCACCATTTCTCTCGCCTTCCGCTCCGTCTTTTCCGCCGTCCCCCTCCCCCTCGGCCGATGCACCGACACAAAATCCACTCCAACCACTTTCAAATACTCCCCCAGCTCCTCCTTCGACAATTCCCCTCCCGCATGCGATGCCGTAATCAACCTCTTCCCATCCATCCGCCTCGCCACCTCTCTCAACTTCGCCAACTCCTCAATACTCACAAACCGCGCATCGCGAACATTCCTCTCATTCCCCAAATCCAAATACCAATTCCTCCACTCCTTCAATCCCCCCACCAGCACCTCCACCGCCCTCCGATGCGCCTCAAAACTTTGCAACCGCGCCGGCCCCGTTGCCCCATTCCCTCGTGACAACGTCACATC
>DASYUA010000150.1:0-4149 GCA_036001665.1 Tepidisphaeraceae bacterium | reverse complement strand
TCAGATTCCAACTTCCCCTCCCTTCTATATCGTAGATGAATCACATCAGACCCAGCGAGGGGCGGCCTTAAGCCGACTCGTTGAATGGGTCAGGTTCCTCCGCAGAGGTGAACCCATGCTTCCCCGCATCTCGCATCGCCGCGGCGTCACATCAATGCTTGCCATGATGTACCTGGTCCTCTTCGCCACACTCGCTGTCGGCTTTTATGCCTCCACCAACACCAGCGCCATTGTCAGCTCCAACGAGCAGCACCGCAGCAACTCCCTGATGGCCGCCGAATCTGGCATGGAATACACCCGATTTCAGCTCGCCGGCGTTCGCGTCCCCGCAACCAAGGCTGATAGCCTGGTCTTCACCGAAATCTACAATGACCTGGCAACGCTCATGAATGGCACCGCCAATCTGACTGGCAAACCCGTGGTCCTCACCGGCACCACCATCCGCATTCCCCAAATCAAGCTCTATTCCAATGGCGACCGCTTCACCAGCACCATCACCCAGCTTGGCAAGCAGCTCCAGGTCACCGTCAGGGGCTATGACGGAAAGACCACTGCCGCCAGCGCCGTTCAGATCAGTTTCCAGGCAGTCCCGGTGGATGCCAGCATCCTCGATTACGGCATCGCTTCCCTCGGCAAAGTCAGGCTCGGCGGCGACTTCGACCTCGCCACCGACACCCAGGAATATGGCGGCAGCATCCTCTCCGCTTCCAGCGACCCCAATCCACTCGAAATCAAAAAAGAAGCCACCATCAGCGGCGACGTCTCCTTCGTGAACGCCGCCGGCACCATCAAGATTGGCAGCAAGGTCACCATCGCCGGCAGCTCCGACCCGGCCGTCTACGCCTCCCACATCCATGCGGGAGTGCCCATGCCCGAATTCCCCTCCATCAATGTCAGCGCCTACAAGCCATTCGCCACCAACATCCTCACCAACGCGAAGATCCCCAAAGGCACCCCCGCCTACTTCAACAATATTATTGTCCCCCCCGGAACCAATCCGAAATTCACCGACGGCGCTGTCCTCGAAGGCATCATCTATGTCCAGATGCCCAACATCATCGTCTTCGACAAGTCCGTCACCGTACGCGGCGTGATCGTCTACGAGCCGGCCGCCGGCTTCATCAAGGAGAAGGACAACCACCTCGAGTTCAAGGGCAGCGGCACCTTCACCGGCATGGATACGCTTCCCGTAAACGCCACCTTCCCCAAGGCACTGCACGACCTGGGCTACGCCTCGATCATTGCCCCCCAGACCGACGTGAAATTCACCGGCTCCTCCAACGCCACCATCGGCACCATCGTCACCGATGACCTCAAGCTCGATGGCCATGCCAACATGTTGCTTACCGGCAACGTGATCACCTTCGGCGAGACCAAACTCGAAAAGAAAGCATCCCTGAACATCGTGCCCCCCCCGGCCGGCACGCCAATCCCCTCAGCGCTGCGCTTCACCACCCGCTACGCCCCAGTCCCCTACTCTTACGACGAGGTCAAGCCCTGACCAAATGAATGGCCCCTCAGCATCAACTGAGGGGCCAGGAAATTCAGCAAATTCAAACCGTCCATCCTACTGTCGCACACCCTTGTGTACCTTGGCGACAACCAACCCGCCCATCAGAGCCATACCGCCCCATAGCGCCGCCGGAAGCGGCACGCCCGGCGGCGGCCCGTTGATCTCGGCCCCGGAGTGAATCAGCAGGTCCTGCCCGATGATCTGCACGTCGTACACCGAACCGGGATCCTTGAAGATCACGCTCCGGTGCGGGGCCAGGAATATTCCCTGAATGACGTTGGTGGCCTTGAACACGTCGATCCCAATCGCCTTGTCCGTGCTTCCGCCCGGAAAATTGAATAACACATTGTCCCGAGTCACCCCGCCCGTAAGCACGATCTGACTGTCCGCGAAGGTGAAGCCGCCGGTGATGTTGATGATGAACTGGCTCGTCGATGGGCCGCTGATCGTCAGCACATCGCTGTTGAAGTCCACCTCGCCGATCGAATAAACATTCTGCCCGGCGACTCCCGTGAAGGTCGTCGAAGCATCCAGCACGCCAAAAGTGTGCCCCGCCGGCGCAACCAGTGCCCCATAGCTGCTGTTGAGCGCGTTCGCATCGCTCTGGGCCGTCGCCAGAGACTGAGTAACCACCCCGCCAAGCAGATGAAAATCAGTCGCAAAATTGCTCGTGTCAAACGTGGCCGAGGGATCGACGATGAGCTGCCCGGTGACCGTGCTCTTCTGGAGGGCGCTGGCCGTCGAATTGGGCCCCAGGCCCACCGTCCCGTTGACGTCCCCCTGGTTGAGAATCAGGTCCCCGCCGTTCACGCTCAAAACCGTAAACCCACTCAGCGACGGCGTCAGGATCGTGTCAGAATAACAGATCCCCGGTAACGCTCCCCCCGCCCCAAAGGCCAAGAGTACAGCCAGTTTCTTAATGCACATTTTCAAAAGCCACCTTCCACCTGAATAAAGTCGAAAAATTCGCGCGGAATTCAAACGCCTTGTCCAATGGCAAGAATAGCCGGCCTCCGCCGCTTGTCAAGAAATTTGCCAGATCCTGCTTCGCGGATTTATTGGCAACGCTACGCCACCAGCTCTTTCAATCGCTATTCCTTGCCCATTCTGACTTTACGAACCCCTCGCTCTCGCCTGCTTTGTTCCGAGAAGCCAGGGGTCCTTGCATCTTCGCCAGCCCCACAAGAGTCGACTCAAGCTGCGACATCCAGCGCACTTATCGGCCGTAAAACCGCGCAGTCGATGCCGTCTAGGCGCCCCTCCACCCCCAAAATGCCGAAATTCAATCAAAAAATCGTGCGATCCAGCTAAAGAAATCCGTTCAGATTCCAACTTCCCCTCCCTTCTATATCGTAGATGAATCACATCAGACCCAGCGAGGGGCGGCCTTAAGCCGACTCGTTGAATGGGTCAGGTTTCTCCGCAGAGGTGAACCCATGCTTGCCCGCATCTCGCATCGCCGCGGCGTCACATCAATGCTGGCCATGATCTACCTCACCCTCATTGCCACGCTCGCGGTTGGATTCTACGCCTCCGTCAACAGCGCCACCATGGTCGTCCATAACGACGTCGAAGGCTCACGCGGCCTCTGCGCCGCCGAATCCGGCCTCCAGTTCATGATGTACCAGCTCAAAACCGTGAACATTGCCCCCGCCTCCACCGGCGCAACCATGCTCACGGAAGTCTATAACCAGCTCCAGGCCCAGATGGACGGCACCGGCAACCTCAAGTCCAACAGCATTGTGATGACCGGCAGTGCCATCTATGTCCCCGGCAACAACAAATACATCTCCGTCGATCAGGATGGCTCCCAGTTCCGCGCCATCATCAGCCAGGTCTCCCCCGGCCGCCTCCGCGTCCAGGTCCTCGGCAAACACGGCTCCACCGCCAGTCCCGCCTCCTCACGCGCTGTCCGCCTCGACTTCAAAGTCACCCCCCAGCGCAGCTCCATCCTCAATTACGGCGTGGCCGGGCGCAGCGCCATTTCAATCAGCGGTGGCTACGTCAAAGGTGTCCCCGATGCCGCCGACGGCAGCATCTTCACTGCATCCACCGCAACCGCGCCGGTAAGCATCAGCGGCAGCACCGTCATCTCCGGCGACGTCGAAATGAGCAGCCCCACCGGCAAAGTCAGCGGCAGCGGCAGCATCGCCGGAATCATCGACCCGGCCCTGTGGGGAACTCACGTCAAGGCCGGCGTGCCCGCGCCCGAGTTCCCCACCGTCGATCCTTCACCCTACGTCAACTACCTGGTCGGCAAGGAAACCCTCATCTCCACCAACCAGAGCAGCATGACCCTCTCCAACATCCGCGTGAAGGCCGGCACCAACGTCTCGTTCAGCGGCTGCACCATCAACGGCGTCGTCCTCATCGAGGCCCCCAACAGGATCACCTTTTCCGGCGGCTCCACCAAAGTCACCGGCGTCATCGTCGTGGACAAACCCACCGAAGGGACCACGACCAATTCCATCACTTTCAGCGGCGGCGGCCAGGTCCTGGGCCCGGAAAACCTCCCGGCTTCCTATGGTGAGTTGCGAACCATGACCGGCGCGGCCCTGCTCGCCCCCAATTTCAACCTGACCTTCTCCGGCGGCAGCGGCACCATGGGCGGCTCCATCGCCGTCAAAAACGCCGTC
>DASYUA010000149.1:0-6747 GCA_036001665.1 Tepidisphaeraceae bacterium | reverse complement strand
CTCCCCCGTATATTGCCCCCCAGATGATCCTCTTCATGCTCGTCCAAACCGTCTACTGGCTCGCCCTTTCCGTCTGGTTTGGCGGCCTCATGTTCATCTCCATCATCTGGCCCATCGTCTACCGCACCATCGCCGACGCCCATCCCAACCTCCCCACCGTCCTCTCCGTCAACCTCGAAAACCAGCACGCCTCCCTCCTGGCCAGCGATATCATCGCCAACATCCTCCGCTTCTTCTCCCGCATCCAGCTCGCCTGCGCCGCGGCCATTTTCATCACCCTCATCGCCCAGTGGGCCGTCATGGACCTCAACGCCAGCAACAAACTCCACGCCATCATCCGCTGCGCCCTCTTCGTCGCCGCCGCCCTCCTCATCCTCTACGACCGCTACGGCATCTGGCCCAAACTCATGCTTCACCGCCAGACCTACATCGACCACGCCGACGAGCCCGACATCGCCAACCCCGCCAAGGACCAGTTCGACAAATACCAGCAGGAATCCATGCGCATCCTCGCCTTCCAGATCGTCCTCCTCTCCCTCATCATCATCTTCTCCGGCGTCATCACCCCCCACGGCAACCTCTAAGATAAAAGCGATGCCCAAAGCCGAACCCAAAAAACTCCAGGACCGCCGCCAGCGCCTCGCCGCCATCCTGCCGCTCTTAAAAAAGGCCTACCCAGAGGCTAAATGCAGCCTCGGCTACAAAAACCCCCTCCAGCTCCTCATCGCCACGATTCTCTCGGCCCAGTGTACTGACGAGCGCGTCAACAAAGTCACGCCCGACCTCTTCAAGAAGTACAAATCCGCCAAAGACCTCGCCGCCGCCGATCCAGGCCAGCTTGAAAAGGAAATTCAATCCACCGGCTTCTTCCGCAACAAGGCCAAATCCCTGCGCGGAATGGCCGCCGCCATCGTCGAAAAGCATTCAGGGCAAGTCCCCCGCACCATGGAGGAATTGACCCACCTCCCCGGCGTCGGCCGCAAAACCGCCAACGTCGTCCTCGGCAACGCCTTCTCCATCGCCGTCGGCGTCGTCGTTGACACCCACGTCTCCCGCGTCGCCCACCGCCTCGCCCTCACCAAACACACGGACCCCGTCAAAATCGAACAAGACCTGATGCAAATCGTCCCCATCGAAGACTGGACCCTCTTCTCCCACCTTTTGATCCATCACGGCCGCCAAATCTGCCAGGCCCGCAAACCCAAATGCACGATCTGCCCCCTCCTCCCCCACTGCCCCGCCGGACAAAAATTTATGAAGACTGGTGAAGCTCGATGATTCGTACCACGGGCATCCTGCCCGTGCACACGGGCGAGGCGCCCGTGCTACGCCATGTCATTCAACCGATCAATCAACATCCTCAGCCTCCCATGATCCTTCCGGTTGAACCTGAATATCAACCGCGTCAACGAATCCAGCGCTGGCTCATCAAATTCCATCGGCAGCGGCGCACTCAGCCGAAATCCCCCATCCCCCACCGCAATATCCGCAAACTCCTTCGAGATCTCCTTCAATTGGCTCTCACTCGGCCTCGTGTGCAATCTCATCACCAAATCATCCCGAATCGTCCGCACGCTGTGATAGTTCGAATAAAAATGCACGCACTCCTTCACCGCCTCCGCCGCCGAATCCGTCACCTTGAATAATCTCAAATCCGTCGGACTGATAAACCCCCGCCCCAATAGATGCTCCTTCGCATAGTCCATCCACCCCTTCCAGTAGCTCCCTCCCGGCTGATCGATGAACACGATCGGCATCGGCACCGATTTGCCCGTCTGCACCAGCGTGAGAACTTCAAACCCCTCATCCAGCGTCCCAAATCCCCCGGGAAACAATACCACCGCATGACTCGACCGCACGAACATCAGCTTGCGCGTGAAAAAGTATTTGAAGTTGATCAGCTTCTTGTCCCGCGCAATGTGTACATTCGTCTGCTGCTCAAACGGCAGCCGAATCGCCAGCCCAAATGATGGCTCTGGCCCCGCCCCGCCGTGCCCGGCCGCCATGATCCCCCCGCCCGCCCCGGTGATCACCATCCACCCGCTCGACACCATCCCCTTGGCAAATTCCTCCGCCTGCAAATAGTCCGGATCCTTCTCCGGCGTCCGTGCCGACCCAAAAATGCTCACCTTCCTCGTCTCCCGATAAGGCGCGAATATCCGCAGCGCATAACGGATCTCCTTCATCGACTTGTTGATCAGCTTGATGTCCCCCCGATTCGTCTGGTCGCGAAGCAGCTTGATGGCATTGTCCACCACCTCCGCCACCAAGTCCCCCTCCGGCAGCCGCTCCAGCTCGGCCATCAGCTCCTGCGCTATCTCCTGCACCCGCGCCAGGTCCCGCTCTGTGGCTTTGTGCGGCGGCTCTATCGATTCCTGGGTCTGCTCCAGGTTCTCTGCAAAATCATCCGTTTTCATCGCAACAACATCCTACTACCCCCAAGCCGACTGTTTAACCAACCATTCGGCCAATCCCGTGTACCAAGGGGGCATTTTATATGCTATCGCCACGCCGCCCGCCCCTCTTTCGTCCAAATCCTTCCCTCCGATAACCCATTGGACCCCACCCATAACTTCACTAAAATCACCACTATGGAGCAGCCGTTCATTTCCCTCCAATCCGAATCCGGTCCTCAGAAAGTCCCCATCGCCGAAAAACCCGTCACCATCGGCCGACATCCTGACAATCTGCTTGTCATCACCGATACCCAGGCCAGCCGTTTCCACGCCGTCATCGGCCGAAGCAAAGAGGGCTACATCGTCAAAGACCTCGACTCCCGCAACGGCACCCGCCTCAACGGCCAGCCCGTCAAAACCGCCAAACTCAACGAAGGCGACGTCGTCTCCATCGGCACCACCGACATTCGCTTCAGCACCGGCAACTCCGCCGCCGCCCGCGCCCCCCGCGCCGCTCCTGAGCCCACCGCCCGCGCTGCCTCCGCATCCAAACCCCCACAACCTCCTCAACCCAAAAAGGCCCCTCAACCCGCCTTTGATCAGCCTCCTCAGGATGAGCCCGACTTCAGCTCGGCCGACTCCATGGAACCCTCTTCTCCCGAGGACAACCTCGTCGAGGACATCTTCTCCACCCCCACCAATGCCACCGACCTCATGGCCGACTTCGGCGCAGCCTCCGGCCAGCAGGATGATGAAAAATTCCTCCCTGTGTTGGCCGAATCACTCCCCGACAAAACCTTCGGCGTCGAAGATATCGCCCTCGTCAACGCCCGCGGCCAGATCGTCCACCCCGCCCTCTCCACCCTGCCCCCCAAGAAGAAAAATGCTGCCGGCGGCGAAGCCGTCTCCATCCTCCGCTACATCTTCCTCATCGCCGCCCGCGGCCGCTCCACCGACATTCACGTCGAGCCCAAGAACGAAGATTTCCAGCTCCGCCTCCGCATCGACGGCACCATGGTCGACATCGTCCGCATGACCAAGCAGATGGGCACGCGCATGCTTGCGCTCGTCAAAATCATGTGCGACATCGACGTCCAGTTCAAAAACATCATCCAGGAAGGCCACTTCTCCGCCTTCTTCCCCTCGCGCCGCGTCGATTATCGCGTCAGCTTCGCCCCCGCCATGTTCGGCCAGAAACTGGTCATCCGCGTCCTCGACACCGCCAATACCCCTCTCCACGTCAAAGACCTCCACATGCCCGCATCCATGCTGGAAACCATGCAGCGCGTCAGCCAGCGCGACCAGGGAATGATCCTGGTCACCGGCCCCACCGGCTCCGGCAAAACCACCACGCTCTACTCCATCCTCCGCGATGTCGGCACCGAACGCCGCAACGTTCTCACCATCGAAGACCCCGTCGAAATCGAAATCCAGGGCGCAACCCAGATCCCCGTCAATGAAGAAAAAGGCAACACCTTCCCCGCCCTCTTAAGATCGATGCTCCGCCAGGACCCCGACGTGATCATGGTCGGCGAAGTCCGCGACGCCGAAACCGCCCGCATCGCCATGCAGGCCGCCATGACCGGCCACCTGGTCCTCTCCACCCTCCACGCCAAGGACACCATTGGCACCGTCTTCCGTCTCCTGGACCTTGGCGTCGAACCCTACCTCGTCTCGGCAAGTTTACAAATCGTCCTCGCCCAGCGCCTCGCCCGCGAGCTCTGCCCCTACTGCAAACGCGGTGTAAAACCCACCCAGGAACAACTCGCCAAGATGGGGCCACTCGCCAAAAACGTCCGCGAGCTTTTCGTCCCCACCGGCTGCCCCAGTTGCCTCAAAACCGGCTTCATGGGCCGCCGCGGCTTCTTCGAAATGCTCAGTACAACTGAAGAACTCCGCGAAGTAATATTGAAAAACCCCACCCCCAAGGAAATCGAAAAATCCCTCGCCGGCTCCCGCTTCGCCCGCCTCCAGCAAACCGGCTACCAACTCGTCGCCCAGGGCCTCACCGCCTTCGACGAAATTGAAAAGGCCGTGGGGCGATCCTAACCGGCCGATTGGTAATCAACTAGCCTTTTTGCGGGTAGTGCGCCGGGCCCTCTTCCGTTTGCTTCTCTCCGCCCGTTCACGCAACTCGCGCATCGTAAGAGTCGCCAGATGCCCCCGTCGCGCCTGCGTATAATCTCCATTTCCCGCTTTGAAATGCTGTAGAAACCTCGCCAAACCGGCTCGCCCCAGTTCTCTCCGCAATGCAGCCAGCCCTCGTACGCGGATTTCTTCACCCGTCAATTGCATCGCCAAGCTCCTCAACAAAGGTCATGGGATTGAGAACTCGACATCCCAATCTTCCTGCATATCTTTTCGCACGCCTCAAAAACTTGTCGTCAACGGTCAGTAGTACATCCGCCGCCAATCGCTTCGCGGCTGCAAGATGGACCGCATCCGCCAACTGAAAACCCAGCGCGACAAATTCGTCTGCGCTGTCAAGCAACGGCTGACTTAATGGCATTATACGCTCATCCGGCGGCAAGAGAGCGAGCACTCCGCGCCGCCGATCCGCGTCCGGCATCCGTTCGATTTCCACCTTTGCCATTTCGGAAGAGCAGTCGGAGAGAACTAGAGAATCAATCAAGTCCAGAACCTTGATCACAGCCGCAGCCTCAAGTGCAATCCGCGCCTGTTCCTGGTTATCAAACAAGCGATTCAGGCAACACACGTCGAGGTAAACCTTCATCGCCCGCTCTTAATTGTCTCAATCCGCGATTAAAGCACGGCTACCCTCATTTCACCGCCGCCGCCGTCGGCTGCGGCGCAACCTGCTGAATATTCGGCGATGGCTCAAACTTCGTATTCCCCGCCGCCCAGTTCAGCCCCGCGATCACCACTTTCTGGAAGGTCGCATCCGCCCATACTTCCGGCTTGTGACCCATCGAGGTGTAAAACACCCGCCCATTGCCATACTTCTTCGCCCATGTCGCCGGGTAGGGCGCCCGCTGATACTGCGGCTCTCGCTTGCCATCCTTGCCCATGCTGTTGGTATCCTGAACCAGGATCACGTGCATGTCAGGCGCCAGGTTATAGAGGCTGTACCACTCTTCGTGCAGATTGAAATCCTTGAGATCTTCCAGCCCCGGAAATAAAGTGCTCGCCACCTTCATCGTAGAGTTTTGCTGCGAACCGTGCCCGCCAAACTCCCCGCCGATCATGCCGATGTAGGGATCGACCGGATCCTTGATATTGGCGTCGCGCAGCAGGTCGGGTCTCCCGCGGTTCTTTGAATGAAACGTGTCAGATGCCGAGTGGAATCCGATGAACCCCACCTTCCCGTCGGCAATAGCCTGCAGGAACATCGCCTTGCCTTCCTTGCTCATGGGCTTTTCAGTATGAATGAGGTTCCCCTGTTGTGTCTTGCCATCCGGCCCTTTGATTGGCTTGCCCTTCTCATCGCGCTTCACGTCATATTTATCCGACGGATTGGTGAGGTCTTCTGTCGTATAGAAGGCGATGACCTGATAGGTCTCGTAGGTCTTGGGATCGTTGAAGATGTCGGCATCTTTGGTGACCGCGACTGTGAAGCCATTTGCCGCGCCAATATCAGTGAGGATTTGCTCGGCGTGCGTCAGTTTCTGAGGGTTGGCCGAATCACGCGTGATCACCAGATGCTGAAACCCCGACGACTTGGTCAGGAACAGCACCTTCTTGTTCTCCGCCCCCAGCGCAACCGAACTCATGCACATCAAACCCACAACAACCAGACAGAAAGAGCGGCGGTTCATGAAACACTCTCCTTTTCGATTGGATATCCAAAGATGATATCAGATCGCCTGCCCCGTGTTGAGCGAGGTGTCAATTTCGGGAGAAACCGGGCACCGTGCCGATTACAATGGTAGAATGGAGTAATATGCGAGCCGAAGATTTGCTTGATCGCCTCGAGGATCATCCCTTCCGGCCATTCCGCGTCCATCTGAGCGATGGCAGCAGATTCGACGTAATGGAACCCGGCATGGCGGTGGTTGGAATGAGCAGCGCTGTTCTTCCAATCAAGTGGGCTAAGAGGCTATCTCAAAAGGCCCAAAACGGGCCGCTCGCGACCCTGAAAACGGGCTTTTGAGATAGTTACTAAGGATGAAGAGGAGCGCCGGCTGGCAAAAAAATAGCGCACGATCGCGCTGGCTCACATCGTACAATTCAGCGAGTTGAACGAAGGGAATGGGAGGCGTCGCCAGCGTAAACCCGCTCAATAATGAAACCCACTCCCCCTCACGTGCACAAACGGCCCCCCATCGTGCAGCACCCCCGCCGCCACCACCTCCGCAATCACCATCAAATGATCCCCTCCAAAATCACACTC
>DASYUA010000148.1:0-49050 GCA_036001665.1 Tepidisphaeraceae bacterium | reverse complement strand
GAAGTTGGAAACATCGAAGCCCCTAGAGTCATCCCGATGATCACGAATCAAGCCCGTGCAACGAAGGAAGACGGGCGGTGGTATCGAATAGACGGATTCGAATTGAGCTATCTCACGGCAATTCGCGCCGTTCCATTAAGGGATTTAATGAGTACGGAAATTGAACTGGCGGCGACGAATGATGGTCTTGTTGCGCCTCGTGAGCCTCTTAAAGCGTCTCGATTTCGCCTTGCGGATGTGCCTAGACTTAAGGAGCACCGCTTTTATCAAAGTGCAATTGCTGCCATCAACACGCAGATTGTTCGCCGAATAGATGCTGCGGGTTTCATGGGAGTTGTCGTTGCACCCGACTCGGGCGATATTGATCTTGAAGCGGGAGTTGACCGAAGGCCGCCGAACAAAAATGTGGCCAGGATCAACATTCTGCAAGCAAGGATCGTGCAAATGCGAACGATCGCATTCGGGCGGAGAATTCCGCCCGACACGCGGGTGAATTTTCCGGCTCATGCGGCCATTCTGGCGAAATCACCGGTTCGTCCCTATCGCAAGGGCGACACTGGGCGAGCGTATCTGCTGCGAAAGGACTTACTGATCGACTACCTGGCCAAGCTTAACGCGGTCCCGGGGCAGCAGGTGCATGTTGCGATTTCGACTGCGGAAGAACCTGGGGGGATGGTTTTGGATTTCCTGGTGTTCGGGGATGAGTTTGAAATGCCGTGAATGGAGGCATCGCGAGATTACTCATTCCGTTTACTTTAGAATCGCCAATTCTATGACCGAAACCAACGGGACGAAGCATTTCGTCCTCGACACCAACGTCCTCCTCCACAATCCGGCCGCGCTGTTCATGTTCAAGGACAACGAGGTCATCATCCCCTTCGATGTCATCGAAGAGCTCGACAAGTTCAAAACCAACAACGATGACCTCGGCCGAAACGCCCGCTCGGTCATCCGCCATCTCGATCGCCTCCGCCAGGCCGGCAATCTCTCCGAGGGCGTTCGCGTCCCGGAAACCGGCGGCAGCGTTCGCGTCGTACTCGAAGAAGACCAGAAGCTCTGTCCCGGCCTGACCGTAAACACGGCCGACAATCGCATCATCTGCTGCGCCTTCGGCCTTCAGCAGGAGGGCAAGCACGTCGTCTTCATCTCCAAGGACATCAACGCCCGCATCAAAAGTGACACCATGGGGATCCTCACCGAGGATTTCGAAGCACAAAAGGTCGACTTCGAGCACCTCTTCACCGGCTGGCGCGAACTGATGGTCAAAGGCGCCGTGATCGATGCTCTCTTCTCACAAAAACAGCACGCCCTCGAAGGCGTCGAGCTTTTCGCCAATGAGTTTGTCCTGCTCAAGGATGAGCTGGAGCCGTCGCACACTGCCCTGGCCCGCTTCAAGCTCGAACTGAACGCGATCGTGCCCGTCCGGCCGCGGCGCTCCCCGGTCTTTGGAATTCTCCCCCGGAACTTGCAGCAAACCATGGCACTCGACCTGCTGCTCGACGATTCCGTCAAGCTCGTCTCGCTCATCGGTTCCGCCGGCACCGGCAAGACTCTCCTCGCCCTCGCGGCCGGCATGAGCAAGACCCTCAACGAGCAGGTCTATCAGAAACTCCTCTGCGCCCGCCCCATTATGCCTCTGGGCCGGGACATCGGCTATCTCCCCGGCGATAAGGACCAGAAGCTCACCGCCTGGATGCAACCCATCTTCGACAACATGGGCTATCTCCTCTCCAACCGCCTCTCGGGAAGCGAAAACATCGCCTCGCACGCCCCACTCACCACCGTCGAGCAGCGGATCCAGCAACTCATGACCAGCGGCCAGGTCGTCCTCGAGCCCCTGACCTACATTCGCGGCCGCAGCATCCCCCACCAGTTCATGATCGTCGATGAGTCTCAGAACCTCACCCCACACGAGGTGAAGACCATCGCCAGCCGCGTCGGCGAAGGCACCAAGCTGGTGCTGACTGGCGATGCCACGCAGATTGACAACCCCTACCTGGACAGCAGCAGCAATGGCCTGTCATATCTGGTGGAAAGGCTCAAGGGCAAGGGGATTGTGGGGCATGTGACGCTGGCCAAAAGTGAGCGCTCGGAGCTGGCAAGTCTAGTGGCGGATGAGCTTTAGCAAACTCAGACAAGGGGCGGAAAATGATTCTCCTATTATTCCTATATGAATTGTTGACGAGAGCTCATCAGCTTGGGTATATTTCCCAGCCTATGCGACAGACACTCCCTCTCTGGCTCGGACTCGCCCTGCTCTTTCCGATCGCCCCAGGCTGCGACAAAGACAAAAACGCCAGCTCGGCCGCCGGGGCCAATCAGGAAGTCCGCCTTGGCTACTTCGCAAACGTCACCCACGCGCAGGCCGTGCTCGGCGTGTCGGGTGGGAGTTTCGAGAAGGCTATCGCGCCCGCCAAGCTCTCCACCAAGGTCTTCAACGCCGGGCCATCGTTGATCGAGGCACTGTTCGCCGGCGAGATCGACATCGGCTACGTCGGCCCCGGCCCGGCCCTCAACGCGCACGCCAAGAGCCGCGGCGAGAAGGTTCGCATCATCGCCGGCGCCGCCGCCAACGGCGTCTTGATCGTCGCCCGCAAGGATTCCGGAATTAACTCGCTGGCCGATCTGGCCGGCAAACGCATCGCCACGCCGCAGCTTGGCAACACCCAGGACATCGCGGCCAGGCATTACCTGATGCACGACCTGAAACAGAAGGATCTGAACAACATCCTGCCCATTGCCAACACCGAGCAGGCCACGCTGATGAGCCGCGGCGAGATCGATGCGGCCTGGGCCCCCGAGCCCTGGGGTTCACGGCTGATCGTGGAGGGAAATGCCAAGCTGCTGGCCCAGGAGAAGGATCTTTGGCCAGGCAAACAGTTCAGCCTGACGCTGGTGGTGACCACGCCGGAGTTCCTGGCCAAACATCCGGATCTGATGGAGAAGATGCTGACCGTACACGTGCGGCTGACCCGCTGGCTCAATTCCGCGCCCCAAACCTGGGCCATGCCGCTGGATCAGGCGCTCAAGCAACTGACCGGCAAGTCGCTGCCGGCCGGAGTGGTCGCCAGCTCAATGAATTACGTGCGCTTCACCGAGGAGCCGCTGGACCAGACGCTGACCACAATGAACCAGTGGGCCTACGACCTGAAGCTGGTCAAGAGCCCCACAATCGCCCCGGGCCTGGTGGATACCACCATCCTCCGCAAGGTCCAGGCCCAATCCACAACCCAGCCACAACCGGCGGATCATTAGGAGAGACGCATGAATCGCGCCGGACTGATGCGGCTGGGAGTGTGGATTCTGATTCTCGCGGCGTGGGAGGGGGCGTTTCGGCTACTCCGTTGGAACAATTACATTTTCCCAGCGCCTTCTCATGTCCTCGATGCGACACTGGCGATGCTGAATATTCGAACTGGGTTTGGGGAGGCGATGCATCCGGGATGGCCGAAGCCGATTGATGCGGATGTGCGCTCGCCCGATCCGATATGGCGGGGACCACTGATTGGGGCCAGTCTAACCAGTGCGGTGCGGTTGGGGATGGGCTTTGCGATCAGCATCGCGCTGGGGGCGATCCTGGGGGCGGCGATGTGGCGGTTGCGATGGCTCGATGAGTTCCTGGGCCCGCTCTTCCTGGGATTTCAGACGCTGCCGAGTGTGTGCTGGGTGCCCCTCTCCACGCTGGTGTTTGGCCTGCGGGAATCGGGAATCCTGTTCGTACTGGTGATGGGCAGTTTCTTTGCCATCGCACTGGCGCTGAGGGACGGGCTGCGGACCATTCCCATTGCATACCAGAACGCGGGACGAATGCTGGGGGCGCGCGGCTGGAAGCTGTATCGGTATGTGCTGTTGCCGGCGAGTTTGCCTGCGCTGGCGGCCAGCCTGCGGCAGGGTTTCAGTTTTGCCTGGCGCTCGCTGATGGGGGCGGAGCTGATGTTTGTTGCCGTGCAGCATCACGGACTGGGTTTCATGCTCGAGCTGGGCCGCAATTTCAACGATGTGGGGCAGGTGGTGGCGGTGATGATCATCATGATCATCCTGGGGATCCTGGCGGACCGGCTGGTGTTCGCGCGGCTGGAGCGCGGCGTGCTGCTGAGATTCGGGCTGCTCGCCGCTTGATCAAAGACGTCGGGCAAGAGTGCCCGACCTTGATTGATTGAAGATGCCGGACAGGAATGCCCGGCCTACTCCTGTCTGGAACGTGATGACCTGGACCGGCCGCGGGCTTCGCCGCCTTTGCGGCCGGCTTCGCGGGCCTCTTCGGGTGTGAATTCGTGGGCCGTGCCCTTCTCATGAGCCGCGCGGCCGCCCTTGGAGGCGATGCGGCGCTGCTTATCGGAATCCATAGAGGCAAACCCCCGTCTGCTGGTGCTCATGGCAAGACTCCTTTCTTAAAGGCGCCCGATACGAGAGGGCGGCGGCCGTGACTAGCAAAGCCGCCGCCAACGTAGCTGAAAAAGACCTAAATCTGGGGCGCCTCCGCTTCCTGCGGGAGGTCGGAACGGCGGGATTCGCCGCCTTCGCGGCCGATCTCAGACATATGTTGACGATCACGGCTCACGGTTTCGCCGCCCTTGCGGCCGATCATGGCCATGTGCTCGCGGTCGCGGCTGACCGCTTCGCCGCCCTTGCGGCCGATCGAGGCCATGTGCTCGCGATTGCGGCTGACCGCTTCGCCACCTTTGCGGCCCGCGTTGCGGGCCTCCTCGGGCGAGAATTCGTGGGCCGTGCCTTTCTCGTGGGCAGCGCGGCCGCCTTTGGAGGCGATCTCGCGCTTGCGGTCCGGGTCCATGGAAGCGAATCCCCGTCTGCTCGTGCTCGTGCTACTGTCCGCCATGATATGGCTCCCTAATAACAACTCCGGCAGCCAAGACCCCTGAACACACCTCAGCGGCTAGGGCCGTCAAAACGGCCTGGCTTTGCAGTCGCCGGTCCAAGCCGGGCAAAGTCTACCCGACCTACTGAGACTGCCGGGGTGCAATGGTTGTGCCAGTTGGGACGTGTAACTTTGGCCGATGCGGCCGCTCGGCCGCTGAAGTTTTTTTGAAAAAATCGCCTCAAAAAAAGCCCAAACCCGTCCGAGGTAAGACTGGGACGGGTTTGGCTAACTTGGGAACTTTACTCATCAGGCAAGAGTGCCCAATGTCGGGCATTGCGCCCGAGCTGCCAAAGCTGAGTCGCCAATGCTCATTTGTTGGGCACATTGACCGATTTCTCTTCGGTCTTCTTGATGGTGCCGTCGGCTTCGCGGACGACTTTCTCTTCGGATTTCTTCACCGTGCCATCATCCTTGATTTCAACCTTCTTTTCTTCTTTGACGGTCTCATCACAACCGGTCAGCACCGGGACTCCGATGGCCAACACGGTCATGAGAGGCAGGATCATTCGCACATTCATGGCTGCTCCTTTCAGGTTGCAGGCTCTGCTGTAGGACGAGCAAACGGCGGGCCACGGCGGGCCGATCGCGTGGTGCGGTGACTTGGCGGCGACCTGATTGAAGCGTAAGATCAGGCCTCCAAGTGAGATTTCGGGGAGGAAAGGGTACGACACAAATGACCATAACCTACGACGATTTTGCCAAACTCGAGCTGAGGGTGGCCACGGTGGTGGAAGCCAAGGTGCATCCGAATGCGGACAAGCTGCTGGTGCTCCAGGTGGAGCTGGGGACGGAGAAGAAACAGATTTGCGCGGGAATTCGCGCGTACTACACGCCGGAGCAACTGGTGGGCAAGCAGGTGGTGGTGGTGGCGAACCTGGAACCGCGGCCGCTGCGCGGAGAGATCAGCCAGGGGATGCTGCTGGCCGCGACCGATCCGGCGAGCGGGCGGGTGGTGATTGTTTCGCTGGCTGAGAATGTTGCGCCGGGGAGTGTAGTGAAGTAGGAGTGGTCTCGTTAGGTGGGATGGATCCCGATGCTGCGTGAACTGCACATCTCGAATCTAGCGGTGATTTCAGATGCGCGAATCGAGCTGGGGTCAGGGCTGAATTGTTTCACGGGGGCGACGGGGGCGGGGAAAAGTCTGATCATTGGCGCGGTGGAACTGCTGCTGGGGTTGCGCAGTCCGGCCGAGATGCTGCGCGGAGGGGCGGATGAGGGAAGGGTGAGCGGGATTTTTGAAGTGAGTGCGGGGGTGAGGCAGCGGATTGAGGAGGCGGGGGATATTTCGATTGGCGGCGATGGCGGTGAGGTATTGCTCACGCGGCGGCTGCACGCCAGCGGGCGGAGCTCGATCAGCCTCAACGGGAATCCGATCACGCTGGGGATGCTCAAGCAAATCGCGGAGCACCTGGTGGATGTGCATGGGCAGCACGATCATCAGTTCCTGTTGAAGCCGTCGAATCAGTTGGAGGTGTTGGATCATTTTGGAGGCCTGGGAGCGCTGCGGGAGGAATTTCGGGCGGCCTATCTGGCGCATGCGGAGGCGAAGCGGCGTGTGGAGGAATTGGCCGCCAGCCGGACACTTCGGCAGCAGCAGTTGGAGCTCTATCGGTTTCAGGCGGATGAGATTGATAAGGCGGAGATAGCGCTGGGGGAGTTTGAAGAGCTTGGGGCGAGGTCGAGCGTACTGAGAAACCTGGAGAAGCTCAAGAAAGAGGCCGGGGCGGTGCATGGGGCGCTGTATGAGATGGATGGGTCGGTGTTGGAGCGGCTGAAGATGATGGCGGCGGTGCTGAGCGAACTGACGATAGTGGATCAGCAGGTTGGGCCGATTTCACAGGCGATGCGCGAGGCGACGATTCAGTTGGAGGAGACGGCATTTGATTTGTCCCGCTACCTCGACCGGTTGGAACTGGATCCGGGGGAATTGGCGGAGGTGGATGAGCGGCTGAACGTGCTGAATCGGGTGCTCAATAAGTATGGGCAGAGCACGGAGGAGGCGCTGGTGTATCGGGAGGAGATTGGGAAGAAGATCGAGGAGCTTTCGAAGGAGTCGGAGGATTTGGAGGTGTTGAAAAAGAGGTTGGAGCCACTGGCGGGGACGATGAAGAAGGTGGGGGAGAAGTTGTCGGGGGCGCGGAGGGCGGCGGGGAAGAAACTGGTGCCCCTGGTGGAAAAGGAGTTGGGGGAGTTGGGGATGGAGAAGGCGATATTCAGCGTGAGCATCGAGCAGAGCGCTGAGGTTTCGCCTTGTGGGGTGGATGTGGTTGAGTTTGTCGCGCAGACGAATCCGGGGCAGGGCGCGCAGCCGCTGCGAAAGATCGCGTCGGGGGGCGAGCTGTCGCGGGTCATGCTGGCGCTGAAGGGGATTTTGGCGCAGACGGATGGGACGAGCGTGCTGGTGTTTGATGAGATCGATGCCAACGTGGGGGGACGGCTGGGGAGCGTAATCGGATTGAAGCTGCGGGAGTTGGCGGCCCATCACCAAGTGTTGTGCATCACGCACCTGCCGCAGATTGCCTGTTACGCGGATCGGCATCTGACGGTGAGAAAAATCGTGAAGGGTGGGGAGACGGAGACGTCGGTGCGGGTGGTGAATGGGGTGGAGCGGATTGAGGAGTTGGCGGAGATGATCGGGGGGCAGAGGGTGAGTGATGTGACGAGGGCGCAGGCGGAGGAATTGTTGGAGGGGGCCGTGAACGGAAAGCGAAGGAAACGCGCCGGTGTTCGCTGAAGCGGACCCTACCATATCGCGGTTAATCACGTTCGTATTGGCCGCTCGTCTGGCATTGGGATTGCACCTCTAAGCGGACGGCGGCTGAAGCCGCCCCTACACCGAATCATTACATTCGAGGTGCTGTATGCTTATTTCGAGTCGTCCAATTGTATCGCTGTTGGCGGGATTGTTGCTGGGGGTGCTGGCGGGGTGTGCGGATCATCCTTCGGAAGTGCCGGCGGATGGCGTCAAGGTGGCCGAGGGGAATGTAAAGCTGCTATATAAGGCACCGGAGCCGGGGACGATTTTTGTTTATGAGAGCCCGGACAATAAATTGATCTATCGTGGCGCGGTGAAACGCGGGGATACGGTGGAGCTCAACACCAAAGATGATCGGATTACCATCAATGACAAGACGGTGATGGAAAAAGGTTTGGGAAATGGGCGGGATTACAAGATGTTCTTCGATCCACGCGGCCGACGCGTGGTGGAGGAGAGACGGGTGGAGACGATCAGCAGGTAGCCAGCACGGGCATCGGAGTACCGTTGCCCATGCCACCCGCGTCAAGAGATGGTCAGGTTTTGTCAGTGCCGCGGAGGAAGTCGGGGATGTGTTGAAGCTCGCCAGAGCGGTTGATGCAGGCGATGGTGGTGGCGGCTTCGGCGAGGAGGGTAGGGCCGCGGCGCAGGTGGTATTCGTGGTCGATGCGGACGGCCGTTTGCCTGGAGACTTTGGTGAGGAGGGTCAGCTCCTCATCGTAGCGGGCGGGGGCCCGGTAGCGGCATTCCACCTTTACAACGGCGAAGAAGATGCCGGCCTTTTCGAGGTCGGCGTAGCTGTGGCCGATGGAGCGGAGCAGTTCGACGCGACCCATCTCGAAGTATTGGAAATAGCGGCTGTGGTGGAGGTAGCCCATGGCATCGACCTCGGGATAGCGGACGCGGATGGTGATGGTATGTTGGCGGTGGGGCATGGGTTAAATGTCGCTGGGGAAGGATGGTGGGGCAAGTCCCACCCTACGGGAAAGGTAGAGCTGAATGACTTGAACATTTGGGCTGCATGGCTAGACTTGTTGTGCTGCCGGCGGGAGGAGATGAGCCAAGTCCCCGCCGGTGTTCGTTTTGGGAGTTTTTAAGGACAACGTGGATCATGATTAAAGTGAAGCTGCGTGGAAATGAGACGGCCGAGCAGATGCTTCGGCGATTCAAGAAGATGTGTGAGAAGGAAGGTCTCACCAAGGACATCAAGCGAATCGCGTATTATGAGAAGCCCAGCGAGAAGCGCCGTCGCCGCCGCAAGCCGCAGAATCGACCGATTCATTGAGGACCCTCAGCCTGCCCTCTGGTGAGGGCACCGGAAGGGGGTAATAGCGCTCGATGACTTCAGCCAACTCCGAAGCCGTCCTGACCGAGAACCTGACGAAGGTATACAAAGACTTTTGGGGCCGGGACAAGGTGCGCGCGCTGGATGATTTGAATCTGACGATCCACCGGGGGGAGGTTTTTGGATTGCTGGGGCCCAACGGGTCGGGGAAGAGCACGACGATCAAATTGCTACTGGGGCTGATATTCCCGACGCGGGGAAAGGCGTTTGTGCTGGGGGAGGCGGCCGGGAGCTCGCGGATCAATGAGAAGATCGGGTTTTTGCCGGAGGAGTCGTATCTCTATCGATTTTTGAACGGGGAGGAGACGCTGCACTTTTATGGGCGGCTGTTCAAGATTCCGCGGAAGGAATTGAATCGGCGGGTGCCGGAATTGCTCGACATTGTGGGGCTGGATGCCAAGAGCAGGAAGCGGAAGCTGCGGGAATACTCCAAGGGAATGGCGCGGCGCATCGGGCTGGCGCAGGCGCTGATCAACAATCCGGATTTGATTCTGCTGGATGAGCCGACAACGGGACTCGATCCGATCGGCACCCGGGAGATGAAGGATTTGATCCTGTCGCTCAAGGCGCAGGGGAAGACGGTTTTGCTGTGCAGCCACCTGCTGGCGGACGTGCAGGATGTGTGCGACCGGATCACGATCCTCTATCGCGGGAAAATGCAGACGCTGGGGCACGTGAAGGACTTGCTTCAGGTCAAGAACATCACGGACATTCAGGCGCGGGGGATGAGCGAGGAGCAGATTGGGCAGGTCAGGCAGTTTCTCACCCAGATTGGCGCGGCCGATGCCACGATTACGCACCCGACGACGACGCTGGAGGATTTGTTCATTCGGGTTGTAAGGGAGAACGAGGGAGGGGATGGCGCGGCCAAGGCGAACGCGGAAAAATCGGCGAAGGGGAATGGGGCGGGTTGAAGATGGCTCAGTAGGAGTGGCATGCTGAAGCATGCCCTGCATCGATCGGTGGTGAGAGCAGACCCTCACCCCGACCCTCTCCCGGAGTAGTGAGGAGAGGGAGGAAATCAAACATGTCACGAGTGCTTCCGCCAATTTCAGAATTGCCGCCGCTGATTTCGAACAATTTGGCGATGATCGTGGCCATTGTGATCGTGCTGGTGGGGTTGCTGGGCATCGGGCTGAAAGATGTGTTGAGATTCAGCCTTACCCGGTCGTGGGCGATATCCGGCGTGTGCTTCCGGCAATCGATCCGCAGGCGGGTGCTGTGGCTGACGCCGCTGGTGATCCTGGGGGTGCTGACGGTGGCGCAATTTCAGAAGCCGGTTGATCCGCAGGATGCCATCCGCCAGACGACTTCTTATTGCCTCTTCGCGACCGGGCTGCTGGTGGCCATTGTGACCATCATCCTGGCCTGCACCAATCTTCCACAGGAGATCGAGAACCGCGTCATCTATACCGTGGCCACCAAGCCGACGACGCGGCTGGAAATCGTGGTGGGCAAAGTGATCGGGTTCGTGCGGGTTTCGTTCTGGATCCTGGTGATCATGGGGCTGTTCAGCTGGGGGTATCTGCGCTACAGCGACTGGCGGCTGCGGTCGGCGATCACCCGGCAACTCGTCGGGGACAATGTCGATTCGGCCAGCCGGCCGACGCTGGAATATTATCGCGATCGGGGAACGCTGCATGCGCGGGAACTGGTGTTGCCGACGAGACTGAGCCTGTATTCGCACGAGCCGGTCAACCCAGATGACAAATGGACGGCCGGCAGCGGGGAAGGGGAGATTCTGGCGCAGTTCGAGCTGGACCGGGCGCAGCTTCCACCGCCAGCGCCGGAGCAGCGCAGCGCCATCGGGCCGGGATTGATGTCAAAACAGGGAGAAGCGCAGCTGGTCCTGCTGGTCAAGTCGCAGGCGGTGATGGAATTAAAACCGCCCACGACGTCGCCGACGACGCAGCCAGCCAATCCGCGGGCCAAGCCGGGGGTGATGATTGATTTTCGCAACGCCAACTTTGACTCGGTTGTTCCGGGCGGATTGCACGATGTGCCGCCGGGGGATTGGCGGGAGCTGCGGGTTCCGATTTCAAGCGAAATGATCGAGAAGCTCCTGCCGACGTCCGGGCCGCGGTTGATTTATGTCGTGGTGATCGGCATGGGCGAGGGGTATGAATACACGACCAACCGGAACTATGTGCGGATCGATCTGCCTTCAGCGCCGCCCGCGTTCCCCAACGCCGAAGTGCTGTTCGGCGGGCGCGTGGGGCAGTATGGGCAGCAGCTCAAGGGCGGCGGGCAGCGGGTGGCGAAATTTGAGTTCCATGACGAGCAACTGCCAGCGCGGAATTTCTATCCGTTTGAGCTGCGGGTGGGGCTTGAATCAGCGCGGAATGAGGACGCCGTCGATGAGGATTATGCGACGAAAATTACGCTGGACTTTTTCAACCGCACCAATGGGAAGCGTGAGACCAAGGTGCTCTTTCCCGAGAACAACCGGCCGATTTATTTTGATGTGCCGTCGGCGGCGGTCGTCGGGGGGCAGTTTGATGTGATCGTGAAGATGCGCACCAGCGGGTGGGTGGGGGTGCGGCCGGGCAAGTTTGCCTCGATGAAACTGGTCCGCAACGACCAGGGCTTTGCGTGGAACCTGATGAAGAGCCTGGCGATTCTCTGGCTGATGTCGCTGCTGGTGACGATCATCTCGATTTTTTGCAGCACGTTCCTGAGCTGGCCGATCGCGGTGGTGCTGACGCTGGTGATTCTGTTTGGCCGATGGGGGGCGATGCAGCTGGGGGATGTGACGGATGCGGGATTTGGGCGGCGGGTGGCGGAGGACATGTTCAAAGGGAGCAACGCGGCGACTTATCGCACGGTCAGTGAGACGGTGGACATCCTGGTGAAGACGATGGGGATCGTGTCATCGGTGCTGCCGGATGTTTCGCAATTTGCAGCGCTGGAGGACATTCAGCAGGGGGTGGCGGTTCCGCCGGTGACGCTGCTGGCATCGCTACAGGTTGCGCTGGGGTTTGGAATTCCGTTATTGGTGCTGGCTTATATTTTCCTGAAGTACAAGGAGGTGGCGCCATGAACCGCGGGCGAAAATCGCTGGTGATTCTGCTGATCATTTCGATCCTGGCGGTGGGGCTGACGCGGGCGATGGTTTATGCGCAGCGGCAGTCGATCGAGGTGGAGCGGCGGCGCTCCTCCACCCGCCTGGCAGGCGTGGACACGTTTGCGCTGGGCCTGATCCTGGGCGGGCTGCGCGGGCCGCTGGTGATGTTCCTGTGGACCAGCATCGAGAGCCAGAAGACGGAGAAGAACCTGGAGAACATCGACACGAAGATCGAGCTGGTCCGCATGCTCCAGCCGCAGTTCATGTCGGTGCACATTTTCCAGATATGGAACAAGGCGTACAACCTGAGCGTGCAGGTGGCCAGCCTGGGTAATAAGTATTCGATGATCCTTTCGGCGCTGGATTACGGCCGCAATGTCGATGCGGAGCAGCGCGACAACCTCAACATCCTGGTCGCTCTCGCGGAGACATATTTTCAGAAGCTGGGGAGCTCTGCTGAGAAGAATTATTACATCCAGCGAATGCGGCAGGATAGTTTGCCGCAGCCGGCCGCGCGGCGCGACATTCGGCGGGACATCGCCTGGCAGCGGACGCAGCACGACACGCTGCTGGACGAGAAGGGTTTTCTGCTGCCGAATCTGCTCGAGCCGCGTGCGGATCGGCCAAAGCCCAGGCCGGGCAGCACGATGGAGTATGACGGGTCGGATTTGCAGTATTTGAGGCAATTTAATACGCCGGAAGCCGGGGGGTTTCCGTATGGCGTGTCTCCGCTGGCGCTGGGATACAACTATTACAAGCGCGCTGCGGCGGTCATGAATACGACGGGGCAGAAGCACCTTTATGTGAGTGACGGGGTGGTTGATAGCCGGCCGGGGATCGTGCTGCGTGCGTGGGCGGAAGAGGAGATGGAGCGGGCGCGGCGGCAGGAGGTTACCTGCTATGGCAAAGCGCTGCCGGAGGATCGGTGGGCGCTGGAGCCGCTGACGGCGATCGTGCCGCCGAACGCCAAGATGCCGGCGACGGATGAGAAGACGCGCCGCGCGGTGGCCGAGGCGCTGTTTAGTTATCGGCGGGCTTCGAAAGTGGCGGAGATTGCCGCGGCGGATTTTGACCAGCACGCGCGCAACGAGGCGTTTGCGGAGAACACCAACACTTATCTCTATCACATCGACACGGCCAAGGCGCTTTCGGCGATGGCCGCGGCCGACTTTGCGTATTTTAATGCGATGGCGGCGGCCAATGGGCTGGGTTCGAATCCGGCATCCAATGACGAGCTGGCGGCTCTGTATCAGAAGGCGGTGGACCTTTATTATTATGCCTTGCTTCGCCACGACGTCGAAGATGAGATCGCCGCGGCGGTTTATCCTCGGGCAGCGCAAATGCCGCCGGGAAAGGCACTGAATAAGGCGACGCTGCGAGAGGTCGATCCAAAACTCTATCCGGCAATTTATGAAGCGACGGTGGCGGCGTATGGCCGCACGGGGAGGGGCGGGGTGTTGGAAGAGGCGACATCGGAATATTCGCGCTATTTTGAGCGGGCTCGCCAGCGGCTGGCGACGTTGAAACGGTAGTTTACAAAACTGCGTGCAGCGGCCGATAATCGACCGGAAGCAGCGGCTCGCTTCGTCTCGCTTTGGTGGGTGACAGCGCTGTGGTTGTGCGCAGGCCAGCGTTGCATACAATGTCCCGCCTCTAAAAAAGGAAGCCGGGAAATCCGGCCACATCAACCAACCGCACTCTTACCGGACAGGAACTATGCTCGGAAACACGAAGTGGAAGTGGAAGCAGGGAAAGGTGAAAACGGTTTATTTGCTCGCTCTGGCGGTGTTCTTCCTGGGCGCCTATATCTGGCGGCCGGGATTTGCGCAGAACAATCCCAGCACCGCCGAAAAGACCGCCGCGCTGGACAAGGCCAAGCCGCCGGAGAACCCGGTGGACAAAGTGGGGCAGATGACGTCCGGCATCGAAAAGCAGGAGGAGTTCCACGCCTTCGCGCCGCTGCGAAGTGACAAGTACACGACGATGGAGCAGGTCGGCTTGTGGGTGGTGCTGATCATCGCGGTGCTGGGACTGCTTTATGCCGGAATGCTGGTCGGGCAGGTGAAACGGGCGGACCAGGGGACAGCGCGGATGCAGGAGATCGCCGCCGCCGTTCGCGAGGGGGCTGATGCTTATCTTCGAGCGCAGTTCCGCAAGATCGCCATCTTGATCATCGTCATCACGCTCGGCCTGTACTTCACGTACACCGGACACGTGCATGCATTCGGCATTGGGCGCGCCCTGTCGTTTCTGGTCGGCTCCCTGTTCAGCTTCTGCGTCGGTTTTGTGGGAATGAGACTGGCGACGATTGGCAACCTCCGCGTCGCCGCCGCCGCCCGCAGGAGTTATGGCGAGGCGATGCAGCTTGGCTATCGCACCGGAACCATCACCGGGATGCTGACCGACGGCCTGGGACTGCTGGGCGGCACGATGATCTTTTTGATCTTCGGCGAACAGGCCTATGAGGCGCTGCTGGGATTTGGATTTGGCGGCACCCTGATCGCCCTGTTCATGCGCGTGGGCGGGGGGATTTACACCAAGGCCGCCGACGTGGGCGCTGACCTGGTGGGAAAAATTGAGGCCAACATTCCCGAGGATGATCCGCGAAACGCGGCCACCATCGCCGACAACGTTGGTGACAACGTCGGCGACTGCGCTGGCATGGCGGCCGATATTTTTGAGTCGTACGAGGTGACCATCGTCGCGGCGATGATCCTTGGCCTGGCGAGCTTTGGCCATAAGGGGGTCATTTTCCCACTGCTGGTGCGCGGCATCGGCGTGCTGGGATCGATTATTTCAACCTACACGGTGAAAGCCGGCGCCAACGACACATCCGACACCGCCTTGCACAGCGTGCATCGCGGGTTCTGGATCGGCTCGATCATCTCGGTGGTTGGTTTCTTTGTCCTGGGCTTTGGTTACCTGAAATTCGATGCCACGTATCTTCAGAACAACCCGGTAGCGCGGGCCGGATTCCCCGGCGGGAACCCGGATGGCCTGCCCTATCTGGCCAATTTCGGCGTGGCCGGCCTGGACATGCGCCCGGCGTGGACGTGCCTGATCGGGGTTATCCTCGCCATCGCGCTCAATAAAGTAACCAGCTACTTTACGCACACCTCGCACGAGCCGGTAAAGACGCTGGCCCGGGCGTGTCAGACCGGACACGCGACCAACATCATCCAGGGATTCGCGGTGGGATATGAAAGTACGGTGATGGCGATCATTGTCATCGCCATTTCCATTTTCCTGTCGGTGATATGTTATTCGGGAGGGTTCAGGGACATCCCACCGATCTTCATAGCCTATGGCGTGGCCATGACCGGCATCGGCATGCTCACGCTGACTGGGAATACCATCTCGATGGACGTCTTTGGGCCCGTGGCCGACAACGCCAACGGCATCGGCGAGATGGGCTATGATCGCGAAGCCATGGAGCGGGAAAATCCCGGCAGCTATAAACGCGCCCGGCAGATCCTGGCAGACCTGGACGCGGTGGGTAATACCACGAAGGCGGAAACGAAGGGCATTGCCATCGGTTCGGCGGTCATCGCGGCTGTCTCGCTGTTTGCATCGTTCATCGCGGTCATCGCGGTAGGTAGTGAAGACAAGATTACCCAGATGACAACTGCTCAGTACCTTGCGGAAGCTGGCAAGCTTACCGTGGCCGCGCCGATGGTCTTCATCGGATTCCTGATTGGCGGCGCGGTGCCGTTCCTGTTCAGCTCGATGCTGATTCGCGCTGTGGGACGGGCCGCGTTCCTCATCGTGAAGGAATGCCGTATCCAGTTCAAAGACAAGGAAATCTGGGCCGGCACCAAGAAGCCGGACTATGGGCGCGTGGTGGATATCTGCACGCAGACAGCGCAGAAGGAGCTGATCGGGCCGGGTTTCCTGGCGATCCTTACTCCGCTGATGGTTGGTTTCCTTCTTGGGCCTTATGCGCTGGGCGGTTTCCTCGCGGGAATGATCCTGGTCGGGCAATTGCTGGCGGTCTTCATGGCCAATGCCGGCGGCGCATGGGACAACGCCAAGAAGATGATCGAAGATGGCATTTATGGCGGCAAGGGATCGGAAGCGCACAAGGCCGCCGTGACCGGTGACACGGTGGGTGATCCACTGAAGGACACGGCGGGTCCGGCCGTCAACCCGTTGATCAAGGTGATGAACATGGTCAGCCTGCTCGGCCTTGGGTTGGTCCTGAAATACAATGTTGTGCAGGAGGGTCCGCTGGGCAAAGAGGCAAAGCCGATGATCGGCCTGGTCGTTGCGATCCTCTGCCTCCTCACGATTTCCTGGGCCGTCTGGCAGAGCAAGCGTGAGTCGGCCGAGATGAAGGAGATGGATGCGGAGCTGAGCAAGGCCGCTGGAGGACCCGTCCCCGCGGGTCATTAGCGCAATTTCAGATTTTGATACCAACCTGCCGCGACACTCACCTGTCGCGGCCGGTTTTTTTTGTGCGCAGACGGGCCCGGCCGGTGGATATAATTGGGCGATCATTTGGCGAACTGGCAGCGCCTTCATGGCATACTATTGGTGCTTTTTGGGATGACCGGAGGTGTGACATAGCTACGAAGACGATGGAAGCGGTTAATAAGTCACAGGGTGAGGATCGAATCGAAGCGGCTCGCGCGTTTGCGATCGAAGCGGCACGGCTGGCCGCCAATACCCGGTGCCATGATGTGGTTGTGCTCGATGTCCGTGGATTGTGTCCGGTGGCGGATTTTTTTGTGATCGCCAGCGGGACCAGCGCGCGGCAGATGCGCACGGTTGTGGATGAGCTTCAGGAACTGGGGGATGCGCGCGGCTACAGCCCCATGGGCCGCTCCGGCTATGACGGAGAGACGTGGATGCTGCTCGATTGCGTGGATGTCCTGGTGCATGTCTTTAATGAGACAGCGCGGCACTATTACGACCTGGATGGGTTGTGGGGAGATGCCAGGCCCGTGCAGTGGCAGGAAAAAGCGGCTGTGGCCGGCCGGTAGAGCAAGCAACAGTATTGGCATCAGGTTCGCATTGTGGGTGATAGGCACGGAGGAGTGTCGGCCGCTTGGCTGGCGCAGACATTACACCCACTGGATCAACCATGCTTGTGTTTTCGGCGTGGAAGCGGACGAGTCACAAAATTCCCAAACACCAACCGAGATTAGTCGAGCGCCTCGAAGGGCGCACTCTGCTGACCGGCGGGCTGACCGGCGCTTACTTCGACAACATGGACTTCACGGGCACGAAGTTCACCCGTATCGATCCGACGATCAATTTCAATTGGGGCTATGGCTCGCCGATGAGCGGCATTGCGGCCGATACGTTCTCGGTGCGCTGGAGCGGGCAGGTGCTGGCGCAGAAGACCGAGCGGTATACGTTTTATGTCCGCAGTGATGACGGCGCGCGGCTGTCGGTTAATGGGAAGATTCTGGTGGATCGCCTGGTCCCGCAGGCGGCCACGGAATACAGCGGAAGCATCGATCTGGTCGCGGGACAGAAATACGACATTCACCTCGACTATTTTGAGCGCGCTGGCGGGGCTGTTGCGCAGCTTTCCTGGAGCAGCCCGAGCACGCCGAAGCAGATTATTCCTGAAGCTCAAATGGATCCCAATCCGCGGCCGATTGAGCAGCCGCCTCCTCCGCCACCGGGTGAGCAGAAACCGTTCAAAGGGGTCCCGTTCAATATCGGCGAGCGGATCGAAGCCGAGGATTACGACATTGGCGGAGAAGGGGCGGCATATCACGATGTGGACACGGCCAATCGCGGCGGGCGGTATCGCTCGGATGCCGTGGATATTGAGATTTCCTCGGCGGGTGGATTTGATGTTGCGTATGCGACGGCCGGGGAGTGGCTGGAATACACGATCAATGTTCCGACTGATGGAAATTATGCGCTCGATATAGCCACCGCGTCGTACGCGGCGGGTGGGACGTTTCATTTGGATGTGGATGGTCTTCCCGCGCTCGGTCCGATCACGGTCCCGGCAACGGGCGGCTGGCAGCGCTGGCAGGTGCTGCACGCGGCGGGGCTGAAGCTGACGGCGGGAGTGCATGTCCTCCGGCTGGCGCTGGACACAAACGGACCTTCCGGCTCTTTCGCCAACGTCGATTATCTGCTGCTCACACCTGCCCCGGCACCCGGGGTCGATCTGATGATTCGGAATCGGAAAGAGCCCAGCTACACCGGTGACAATGTCTATTCCAGCAATGGCGGAGTACAGCAGCGGTCACAATCGACCAACTTTTATCCCGCGACCTATGAGCTGCGCGTGGAGAACGATGGCGCCGTAGCTGACAGCTTCATCGTCAAATCGAACTTTGAGGCCCTTCCCGGCTGGCGCGTGAGCTATTACGAAATCAATCCGGGTGTTCCAGCAAATCCGATTTCACTGGCCGGGGATGGCTGGGACACGGGCCTTCTTGCTCCCGGCGAGTTCAGGCGGATCAATGTCGACGTCGCTCCATCGCCCAAGGCCGGCGGCGGGGCAACGCGATTGTTTGACATCACCGCCACGGCCGCAACCGATCCGAGCAACAGCGACACAGTTCGCACCATCACCACGCTCAGCACGGTTCGGCTGCCGGAGATTCGACGGCGGAATGCCGCATCGGGCGATACGTATCTGCTGGAGGTGGAGAACAAGGGGAACGTCAACGATGCCTTCCGCATCACCGGCCCGGCCGGGGGGACTGGATTTACGCTCAGATATTTTGACGACTTCGAAGCGGGGAATGACATTACCGCGGCCATGACTTCCGGTGGATGGCTGACGCCGCAGCTCAAGATGAATCGTCAGCAGGACATTCGCGTGCAGGTGATTTCGAGCACGGCGGATGTCCACACGTTTACGATCACTTCAACTTCGGCCGGCGATGCGGGGAAGCGCGATACCGTCACCCTCTCCGATCGTTCAAGCATCAAACAGCCGCCGTTCTTTATGATTGGCGTTTGGAGTCAGCCGACGTCTCTGTTCAGCCGCTGGAAGGGCCGCGGGATCAATACGCTGATGCATTTTGAGCCTGAGGGTGGGCGAGTGAGCATCGATCAGTGGACGGCGGCCGCGAATGCGGCGGGGTTGTACATGGTTCGCAAGCCGCGCGACAATCCGGCCGACGACCTGAACGAATCGAGGCTGCTGGCGTGGATGCACCGCGATGAGCCGGATATTCACCTGGCGAAGTCGGCGGAGCTACAGGCGGATCATGACAAGTGGAAAGCGATTGATCCGAACAGGCCGATACTCATCAACTTCGCGGGCAGCGATGTGCTGGATTGGAATGGCGGGACCAGTGAGGCGACGTACAAGTCTTACCTCAATGCCACCGACTGGGTGAGCAACTCGATTTATCCGGTGACCGGCTGGTATCGGCCGGATGATCTGGACATTTCGGGTCGGGCACTCGACAAGCTGGAAAAGTGGTCGAATGGGAAGCCGCAGTTCGCCATCATTGAGAGCGGGCCGCAAAAGTTGTCGTGGATGCCGAAAGACACGCCGGGGCCGAATCCGGATCAGTTCCGCTTTGAGATGTGGGATGCGGTGATCCGCGGGGCGAAGGGGATCATTTATTTCCCGTTCTCGTTTACGCCCAGCTTCAGGTTTGATAATACGCCGCCGGAGATTGATGCGGAGATGCGCAAGCAGCACCCGCGGTTGGTGGAAATTGGGCCGGCGCTGCTCTCGCCGGTCGATCCTCCATCGATTGGAATGCGGCTTCCCGATGGACTGGAAGGTTCATGGCGGATCTACAATGGGAAAAAATACTTCATCATTTTGAACGCCACGGATCAGCCGCTGGCGGATCAGCGGATTCGCCTGCGTGGCGTGGGCGCGGCCGGCATCGCCACAGTGGCGTCTGAATCGCGAACCGTCGCCATCTCCGACAGCACCATTACCGATAGTTTCGGCCCGTATGAAGCGCACGTTTACGTAGTTTGATTTCGAGATGGCGCAAAAAAAGGCGAGCGCGAGTACTGGCGGCTCGCGCTCGCGAACGGACAAGAAGACCGCTTTTACTTGGCAAATCAACCGATCAACTCACCTTTTGTTTCACACGTTCCCAGCCATGGCGGACGGCGTCTTTCATCCGCTCCCAGGTGCCGGGGTCTTTGGATTCCCAGTCGCGGCGGGCATCGGACTCGAGTTGATTCCAGTCCTTGCCGGCGTTGCGTTGGTCGGAGCCAAGCTGGGAACCGTAGCGGTAGGCCGGGGCACACTGTTCATAGCTCATGCCGCTGCCGGCATAGGTATTTCTGAAATCCTCGCGGAACTCGGCATCGTCCGCGGTCTCGCCCTTTTGGCCACGCTGGGCATTACTCTCTTTGTCACCGCGAGAGCTGCGCAGGTCGCCGGGCTCCTCCACGACGGCGATATATTCTTCTTCGACGATGGCAACGATGGGCTCTCCTGCATTGACGTTGCTGCCAGTCGGGCCGCGGACGGGAATTCGTGTTTCACCTTCGCGCTGGCCGCGTTGCTCCTCGCCGGGCTGTTGAGGGGGACCGGCGGTGGCGAGGGCTGAGGATGGACGGGTCTGGGCCGCGGTTTTCCACTCAGCACCGCGTTTTTTGATATCCGCTGCGCCGTTCTGGTTCATGATCGCCGCGGCACGCTGGGCCGCGGCGTTGTCTTTGGCGTGGAGGATCAACAATGTTCCACCCCGGCGGACGCCTTCTTCATAAAGTTTGGCATCCTCCTCGGACATGCCGACATCGACGAGTGCGCCAATAATTCCGCCCGTCACTGCGCCAACACCAGCGCCAAGCAGTGTTGCGAGCAGTGGGCCGGCCGCGAGGATGGGCCCAACGCCGGGAATCATGCTGGCGATCAGGGCGGCCGAACCGCCGACGATGGCGCCGGTGGTCGCGCCGACGGCCGCGCCGGCCGGTTCATCGCTTGCCTCGCTGACGAGGTCGCTTCCACGGTAGGTTTGGCGGTTGGTGATGAGGCTGATCTGACTGCGGTCGAATTCCTGGCGCACGAGCTCGTCAACCGCCTGGCGGGCCGCGTCATATGAGTCAAAAAAGCCGACAACTGTTTTGGCCATGATGGCTCCTTTTCTCCGCGTGGCGGCACTCCAGAGCCAGAGGGTGGAGGCCGCATGGAGTGAACATGGTCGTGCAATGTTCATACCGCATGGACGATTCGTCGGAAAAGGTTTGAGCTGTTTTAGCGGAAGATGTGGGAGCAGCGCCACGACGGCTTAGTGTGGCGGGCCGGTGAAGCGATCGATCGACTTTACCTGGTTCTCGTGAAATATGATGGCGACGGCGTGGCGATGATTGAGATCGAGGGGGTAATACCAGGTGCCGGCGTGCCAGTAATGGCGCGAGGTGGGCTTTTCGCTTTCGGCGGATGAAGTTGCCGGAGGCGGGCCGAGAGTAACGACCACATGAGCGCGCGTCTGGCCGAGCAAAGCCTGCCGCAATGGCGCGATGTTCGGCGGGGCGGCCGGATCGAGCGAATGAGTGTTGCCGCTCATCAGCCGCACCACCCATTTTCGCCATTGCGCGCTCCAGCGCTGCATCGCCTCGCGGCGGCGCGCCTCGCGCGAGATGAAAAGGCGTGAAACGATTCCGGCGAAGAATCCGAAGGCAAAATGGAGGCGGCCGATGGGCGCGGGCAGCGATGGGCCGCCTCGCAGTGCATGAAAATCATCGGCCGGTATGCCTGACACTAGACCTCCGTTGATTGATTATCGGCCACGAAACGGCCGAGTTCCACTGCCAATTTTGAGCGGTTTTTTGGCCGAATTCCCCGGATTCTCAGCGGGCAGAGCCATTCTCGCCGGCCAGAACGAAGCGATGGCCGAAATGATGATGAAGATTTGCGTAGGAAATGCCTGCGCGGTCGCGCAGCGCGAGAACTTCGGGAGGGGTAAGTGCCTGGGCTACGGAAACGGTCGCATCGTGCCTGATCATGCGGCTGGAAAAGAGCGTGAAGAGCTTGATCCAGATATAAGCGCGGCGATGACGAAGCAGGTCGGCCGCGATGATGCCCCGGCGCGAGAGACGATCCATGGCTCGCAGGACATTCACGATGCCATCCTCATCGAGGTGATGCAGAAACAGGGCCGTAAGCGCATAGTCGAAACTTTTGTCGGCAAACGGCAGGGCGAACACGTCCGCCTGAACGATTGTCAGGCGGGGATCGCGATTTTCCTCCGCCGCCGCTTTGGTGGTGACCGGATGGCGGTCGACGGCGACGATGTGCACATTGAAATGATTCGCCGCGGCCCAGCGCAGGATCGCTCGCGGGATGTCGGCCGAGCCGGTGGCCAGATCGATGATGTCAATTCGCTCGCCCGGCTTCCAGGTTTTGCCGAATCGCTTCAAATGGTGAACGACCGAGCGGGTGTATCCAAAAAGCGAATTGACCCGCCTGATAAACCGCAGGGCATTTTTCAGCTCCGCCGGATCAACGCCATCCTCATCGAGGAACTCGTGTCCGCGCAGCCGCTTGTTGTGGACCCAGTCGAACATGCTCCCATCGTCTCAGACCGCGGGCCGGCTGTCATTTGAACCAAAACGGCCATCCCTGTAGCATGATTTGTTTCGACCATGGACAAGGCACCAGAGCCAAATCCTCCGCCATTGGCCCTCTCCGCCAAGGCAAAGCGGACGCGGGAAGCGCCGATCACCGCCCTGATTGCGGCCGCTGTGGCGGATCCGAACCTGATCAGCTTCGCGGCGGGCCTGGTCGATCCACTCACGCTCCCGGTTGATGAATGCGCTGTGATCACGAAGAAGATCTTCGCCGATCGGACACGCGCTCAGACCGCTCTGCAATACGATACAACACTCGGACTGCGGGCGCTGAGGTATGAACTGCTGGCGCATCTGGAAAGACTCGAAGGCAAGGCGGCCAAGGCGATGTCGCTGACTGCCGATGACATCGTGCTCACCACGGGATCGCAGCAGACGCTGTATCTGGTTGGGGATTGTCTGATCGATCCGGGCGATATCGTCATTGCGGCCAATCCGAGCTATTTCGTCTTCACTGGGACGCTGCAATCATTGGGGGCGCAGGTAAAAACTGTCCCGGCCGATGATGATGGGATGGATGTGGAGGCGGTGGCCGATTTGCTCGCAAGCCTGGAGCGGAATGGACTGCTGCCGAGGGTGAAATTCATTTATTGCACCAGCTTTTTTGACAATCCAACCGGGTTGACGCTCTCGCTTCCGCGTCGCAAGCGGATGCTGGAAATCGCCAGGCTATTCAGCCGCCACCATCGCATTCTGATCCTGGAGGATGCGGCTTATCGTGAGTTGCGTTACGACGGTGAGGCGCTGCCGTCGATCAAATCGTTCGATGAGGCAAATGAATTTACCATTCTCACCCAGACTTTCAGCAAGCCGTTTGCGCCGGGACTGAAACTGGGCTATACTGCAATGCCGCGCAGCCTTCTCGAAGCCGTTCTCCATCAAAAGGGCAATCACGACTTTGGCTCGGCCAATATCTGTCAGCAGATCGCGCTCGAAGCGATGCGGGATGGCAGCTATTCGAGACATCTCGAGATTCTAAGGACGGAATACCGCAAAAAACGCGACCTGATGCTTGGCAGCCTCCAGCGTCACATGCCAAACCAAGTACACTGGACGCACCCACACGGCGGCCTTTACATCTGGCTCACGTCGCCTCCATTCATCGACACCTCGCGCGATTCGCGCATGTTCCGCGAATGCCTCTCACACCACGTGCTTTACGTCCCCGGCGATTATTGCTTCCAACCCGATGAAACCGGCCAGATTCCCCGCAATCACCTGCGCCTCAGTTTTGGCCAGGTGGCCATTGAAAAAATTGATTCCGGCATCGAGCGCCTCGCGTCGGTCATCAAATCTCTCCTGCAAACCCCCCATCGCCAATCGCCCGCCGCGGCGGAGGCGCGTCGATGAGCAAGACCCTTTTCTGGTACGTCATGAGGGACCTGCTCAAAGTCTTCCTCATGACCTCGGTCGTGCTGGCCGGCATCATGAGCTTCGGCGGACTGCTTAAGCCGCTGATGCAATATGGCCTCTCCGGCGGGCAGGTCGCGCAGATGCTCATGTACTTTATGCCGGCGACACAAACCTGGTCGCTGCCGATTGCCGCACTGTTCGCGACGACAGTGGTCTATGGCCGCCTCGCCGCTGACAATGAGCTGACAGCCTGCCGGGCGCATGGCATCAGCTATCTCACCATGGCGCTGCCGGCATTTTGGCTGGGGATCACGCTGGCCTGCGTCAGTTTTGCCTGCCTGAGCTTCATCGTGCCGCGATTCACGCTACGGGCCGAGAAAGTGGCGTTTCAAAGCCTGGCCGATGTGGTGCAAAAAAACATTCTGCGCTCGCATCAGCTCAAGCTCGAGGGTTTTGTGATCTATGCCGAGGATGCGGAGATTCTGCCGCCGCAGGCGGCCTGGCCGGGAGATGAAGTGATTCGGCTGACAGGGCCGATGTTCTGCACGTATGAAACCCGCGTGGACCGCGAAGAGCGAACGCGGCTGTCGGTGCCGGAAGAGTTTTATACCGCACGCAGCGCCACGGTGGTGATTCATCAGGCCGAGGATCACGTCGAATTCACCGCCTATCTCGAAGATGGCATGACGTTCCCGCGAAAATTCGAGGGAGCGCCGGCCGAAATCGGCGGCCTGGGCACGGGGCAATTCCGCTCGATGCAGCTTCACTCGCCGATCAAGGAAAACACCAAGTTCATGGACCTGCACCAGCTCCGCCGTTACTTCCAGAACCCTGCCGAGACGCGCGAGATCCGGGAACTTTATCGCTCGATCACCCAGCAGGAGCAGGAAACCACTTACCTCAACTCCATCGCCGCCACCCTCAAGATCCGCAAGCTTTACGAGTTCTCCGATCCGCAGGGCGGCGATGGGTATGTGCTGGAGCTGGAGCCCGGCGTGCGGTCTCTGCCGCGCGGAAAATCCAAGCTCAGCTTCACATCTGGGGAAGTTCCCGGGACACGCAACATTCGCCTGATCCGCACGAAAAATGGCCAGGCCACGGCCACCGACGAGGCGCGCAATCTCTCCGTCAATGTTCAATCCGATCTTGAATCGAAACGCATGCAGATCGAATTTCAGCTTGGCGATGTCGCCGTGGTCGGTGATGAAGGACGGCCGGCCATTTCATCCCTCCATCGTCCACTCTCGATTCCAATGACTCCTGATTTGCTGGCCATCGATGCGCGCGGGCCGGAGTTCTACATGCACCGCACCCAGGCCAGGGGCGATGAGACCCGCGGCCGGCTCTATCGCAAGCTCATGGGCCTGCGGAACGGCATCGAATCGGAAATCCACAGCCGCGCCTCCTTCGCCGTCAGTTGCCTGATCCTCGTGATGGTCGGCTGTGCCCTGGGCATGATGTTCAAAACCGGCAATTACCTCAGCGCCTTTGCCCTCAGCGTCGTCCCGGCGCTGCTTACGATTGCTCTGATGATCACCGGGCAGCACGTCAGCGAGAATTCCGTCGCCAATAGCCTCTCCCTGGGCCTGGGGCTGATTTGGGCAGGAAATGTGATCGTTTTTGGCCTGGCCATAGGCCTCCTGGGGCATCTTCGAAGGCAGTGACCAATTCCCATGAAGCTTATTGATCGCTACGTCACAATCACCTTCCTCAAGAACTACCTCATCAGCTTTTTGGTGCTGGTTGGGATGTACATCGTTTTGGATTTGATCTTCAACATCGACGAGCTGGCCGAGATCAAGCAAAAATCGACCGGCCTGGAGGCCATGGTCACGTTCATCGCCTACATCGCCGATTTTTACTTCTATCAGATCTTCCTCTACTTCCTTCACCTCTCGGGGATGATCGCGGTCGTCGCGGCGTCCTTTACTCTCATGCGGATGATCCGCTTTAACGAATTGAGCGCACTTCTTTCCGCCGGCGTGCCCCTGCTGCGCGTGGCCATGCCGATCATCATCGCCGCCCTGTTTCTCAATGGCCTGATCTGGCTCGATCAGGAACTGCTCATTCCCAACATGATCCACAAGCTGGTCCGCAAGCATGACTACGGCACTGAAACCGATTCGCGCTCGTTCAAGGTTGACGCCATGCGCGCTGAGGATGGGGCCAAGCTGTTCGCCGCCCGCTATCACCCCAACACCGAGAAGCCGCCAAAGATGGAGATGATCAGCATCATCGATCAGGATGAAAACTACCGCCCCACCACTCACATTCGCGCGGATTCGGCCACCTGGGATGAGTTAAACAAGCAATGGACGCTGGAAAATGGCTGGATCGATCGAAATCTGTCGCCGGAGAGCGGCAAGAGCGTCAAATCGGAGCGGATTTACACCTACAAAGGCCGGATTACGCCGGAAGAAATCATGCTCTATCGCAGCGGCAACTTCGTCGAGCTGCTCTCGACCCAGCGCATCAATGAATTGCTCCAGCGGCCGCTGAGCTATGGCCGGGGGAACCTGCTGCGCGTGAAACATACCCGTGGCGTGACGCAGATGACCATCAACATGATCCTCCTGTTGCTGGCTATCTCGGCCGTGCTGACGCGCGAGCCACAACAACTGAAAACCTCGGCCACCCGCGCCATCATTCTCACCGGAATGCTCATGACCGCCGCCTTCGCTTCCCAGGAGTTGGCCGGCCAACCCCCCGCCAATCTGATGCTGGCCGACAAGTGGCCGGCCCTGATGGCCTGGCTGCCGATTTTCATCTTCGGGCCGCTCTCGGTGATTTTGCTGGATAAGGTCAAGACCTGAAAATCAGGCCGGCGTATCGCGCGTGACGTCGAATTTCACAAACGCCCTCGCCACCACCGGCACCAGCAGCGCCCCCGCAATTCCAAGAACGATCCACGCACTGATCAATGTCGGGAGCATGTTTCTTCCCGTCCCGAAATAGACGATCGTCCCCACCATCGACGCCACTCCGCCGGCCGCCAGCAGCATCAGCATTTTCATCGCGAAAAACAGCCACTGCCGGCCCATGAACTGCACATCCACCGCCATCGTCGGCACCGCGCGCACGGGGAACCATAGAAAAACCAGGTTCTCAATGGCCGTCGCCACAAAATTAAAAGGCACCACCATCGCCGCCACCCAGCCGACGTGCCTGGCCGCCCCGCCCACCAGCATCACGATGATCACCAGCACCTGCACGAATGAAACGATCAGCACCGGTGTGATCAATTGCCCCACCACCAGCCGCCAGGGCGGCAACGGCAGCGTCTTGAGCACATCCATGCGGTCGATGTCGCCGCGGAAATCAAAGGTCAGCCGCGGCAGCATGAACAGCGTCATCATGGGAATGAAAAACAGCGCGATCGCCGCCCCGCTCCCTCTCCCCTGCGAACGCATGAAGGCCGGGCCCATCCCGAAGAGAATGAACATGGCCAGAAAAACGATCACGCCGCGCAGATTTCGCATGAGCGCCAGCATCTGCCTCCACGCCAGCGGGCCCATTCCGCCCCACACCGGCGGCTCGCCAAGGCCCCAGCGCGCCTTGCCCGTCCCCGAACGCCCGGCCAAAACTCCGCCGCTGCGCATCCGCTGCAACCGCGCGTAATGTCTCTCGCTCTGCGCCGCCGATGCCTCCAGAAACTGCACGTCGAGCAGGAACACCACCAGCACCATGATCAGATTCACCAGCAGCGCACAACTCGCCCACGTCACCAGGTCCGGCCATATCCGCCGCGCTGCGAAGACCTCGGTAAACCATCGCAACGGCGCCAGTGCGAGCCTGAAGATCGGCAGTTTCTCGGCCGCCGCCATCCACTGAATGGGCCCCTGTCCCTGGCGAACCTGAAGCCAATGTCCAATCGCCACCACGATCGCCACCGTCAGCACAAACAGAATCACCTTGCGCTGAATGTTGAACGCGCGTGCCCCCATCAATCCCGAAAACATCGCCACCGCCATCGAGAAGAGCTGGAGGAAATTGAGCACCAGCATGACCGCCAGAAATGCCGCCAGCAGCGAATGGGCATAGCGTCCCAGCCAGATCAGCATGAATCCGGCCGTGATCAGCGATGAAAACGCGCTGCCCAGGATTTTGTAGGCCAGCAGCTCGCGCCTGCTGAACGGGCCGGGAAAGAGAAAATCGACTTCGGCCGCCGAAAACGTGACGGCCGGCTCCCCCACCGACGTCAGCACCACCATGACGCAATACGCCAGCAGCGCGCCTGTCCCATAGAGCCGCAAAGTTTCCGGATCGACCCGATGCACCGGCTGCGTCACCGCCGAGATCACCAGCAGCGAAAGCATGACCATGCCAAAGGCGACCAGCAGCACTCCCTTGATCCCCTGCAATCCGCGCGCAATCCGTCTTCCCCAGGCGACGAACCGCAGCCGCAGCAAAAACCAGAGTGCCCGATCCATCGCCTACACCCCCGCCGTCGCAGAAGGCGCAGGCTCCACGGGAGGCGCGAGCGGCGCACTATTCTCCTCGGTCAGCCTGAAGAACAATTCCTCCAGCGTCTCGTGGCGGCCGGACTGGCTCAGTTGCTGCCGCATTTCCGCCAGGGGCGCGTGCAGAAGCTGCTTTCCCCGGTGCAGCACCAGCACCGCCGTACACAAATCCTCCACCAGCGAAAGCAGATGCGAGCTGACGATGATCGCCACCCCTTCGGCCGCATATTTGCGGATCGAGCTTTTCATCGAGCGGATGCCGTAAGGATCAAGCCCGGTCAGCGGCTCATCCAGCATGATCGCTCGCGGCTGGTGCAAATAGCCGCAGCAGATCGCCACCTTCTGCCGCATCCCCCGCGACAATTCCGAGCAGAGCGAATCGCGCTTGTCGGCCAGCTCAAACGTCACCAGCAATTGCCTGGCGCGTTCGACCCAATCATTCAGCCGGTACGCCTTGGCCACGAATATGAAATGCTCCCAAACTGTGAGCTGATCGAATAATCGGGGATCATCCGGCACGTAGGCCAGGGCGCTTTTGGCCGCCACTGGTTCCTTGGCCATGTCATGCCCCGCAATGACGATTTTTCCCCGTGTTGGCACCAGGATTCCGGCCATGGCCCGGAGCGTGGTGGTTTTCCCAGCCCCATTAGGCCCTACAAGCCCCAAAATCTCCCCCGGTGAGACCGAAAAGGTAATGCCATCCGCGGCCACGGTCTGGCCATAAACCTTGTAATAATCCTGCACCAATATGGACATTGCGGCCCTTGTAATGCCAAAACAGCTCGAAAACCACTCCGCCAGCGGAATTACCGGGCCGCTGGATCACCAAAAAGCGACTTTATTTGCATCGGCCTTTTATGAATTGTAGATCACTCATGTCAGGCAGAACGCAACCCTTTAAATGTTATCCATGTGGATGGCAAAAGGGTGCCTGACGCGACGCTCCCCTTCCCATTTTCTGGCAATGTCAGCCGCGCCCAAAACGCGGCTGACATTTTTTTGCACCTTCTCCACCGGGCGGACTCCACTGCACAATGGCGGAATGTGCAAATCCCTGTTTCTGGCAGTTTCGTTGATGTTATTCTCGGTAGTGCTTGCGGCCGAGGATTCATCAACCCCACCCACGACCGCGCCGGCCAATCGACGCTCTGCCCTCCTGCTGACCATTTATTCCTCCGCCAGATTTGACGAGTTCGACGTGGCCAAAACGATGAAAACCGGCCAGGTCCCCGGCCTCGCCGTCGTCCAGCAGCGCCGCACGCTCGATCTCCAGGAAGGCGAGAACAATATTCATCTCGCCGACGTCGCCACGACTGCCGATTTCTCAAGTCTCTCGCTCCGTCCGGCCGCGCCGGATGCATTCAAAGTGCTCAGTCAATCCCTGGCCGAGCAACTGACCGAGCCTGATGCCCTTCTCCGTCGGGCTGTCGGACATGAGATCATCATCAATCGCAAACCGCCGGCGCTTGCCGATCGCGTGCGCACCCCGGAAACAATCAACGCAAAACTGCTCGCCTTCGATCAGCAGCAGCTCGTGGTCGAATCCGGCAATCGGCAACTCCCGGTCCAGATCATCCCGCGCAACTCCGAGATCGCTGAAATCAAGCTGATGGCCGATAGCTCCGCCGCCACCACGCGCCCCGCGCTCTCGGCCCGTATCACCTCCGCCAAAGGCGGGCCGCAGGAAGCCGTTCTGACCTATCACGCCTCTGGTTTCTCCTGGCACGCCGACTACGACATACTTTTGCGCGAAGATCAATCCAAAGTGAACTTCGCCAGCGCCATCACGATTCTCAATCGCAGCGGCAGCTCATTCGACGATGCACGCATCAATCTCATCGCCGCCGCTCCGGGCGCCAATTTGAACGTCGCGTCCAGGCGATTCGCCGAAGAGACCGGCAAAGTTGTCTATTTGCTTCCTCAACCAGTATCTCTCCCCGCCGATGCCGCGCATCGCGTTGCGTTCGTCGACGCCGCAAACGTCGGCTGTCAAATGGTCCTCGCCTGCGGCGCTGCGGATTATGGGCGCAGTCCCGCGCTTGCCACGAGCTATCTCGCCATCGAGAACTCTTCGAAGAATGGCCTTGGCCGGTCATTCCCCGCCGGCCGAGTGCGCGTGAGCAGCCAGGCAAGTCAGACAGCAGCGCCTGCTCTCCTCGCCGACGATGTCCTCCCCGCCATCGCCCAGGGCGAGCCAATCCTTCTTCGCCTTGGCGCCACGTCGCAGATAACAGTGAAGCGCGAACTGGAAGAGCGTCGCGACACCGATCGCGCCACTTTCCTCCAGACAATTCGAATCACCCTCCGCAATCCGGCCGATCAACCGCAGCGCATACTTCTCATTGAGCCTCGGCCCAATTCCGGCGCGCAGATCATCGACAAATCCGATGACGTTCAGGTGCAGTCGCAGACGATGATCTTCACCGCCAACGTCCCCGCCAGCGGCGAAAAAGCCATCTCCTATTCAGTCCGCCGCCCCGCGCAATAATTGCCCGACGGGTCGCTGTCGTTTTAGCTTCATTAAATGCCGCTTTTCACGCGAATTTTGGCGGAAAACATTAAAAACCAGCTTCATCGGACGGCTCCCGTTTTTTGCAGATTTTTCTTGTGTTGCCGAAAGATGCGGGGTATGTTTTTTACAGTAGTTCATTTCTTGTTCTGAGTGATTGTTTATGCACGTCGGTTGTTGTTCTGCGGCATGAGGAAACTGATAGCGGGTCCGGTGCTGGGAATGGTTCCCTTGCGGGTACACTTTCCATTCATGCGTGTACTGGCCCCGGCAAAAATAAATTTGCATCTGCGCGTCGGTCCTTTGCGCGCAGACGGTTTTCATCCAATCGTTACCTGGATGAGCACCGTCGGGCTCTTTGACATACTGGAGATCGATCGCTCGCACGGCCGCTTCGAGCTTCGTTGTGATGCTCCGGGCGTCCCCTGCGATGCGAGCAACCTTGTGGTTACGGCAGCGGCCGCGCTGGCCGACTCGGTGGCAAAAGGTAGCTCGGCTGGGCTCATCGCCTCCTTCAAGTCCCCGACCCATTTCACCCAACAAGAAATAGGCGGAGATGCGCGGGATCTGGATCGAGAGCCGGGCAATAGGGAAGGGGGTGCCATGACCGACTTCGGCCTCAGCGTCGCGCTGCAGAAACGCATACCCGTCGGAGCCGGTCTCGGCGGAGGCAGCTCCGACGGGGCTTCTATTCTGCTCGCCTTGAACCACTTGTGGAATCTGAACTGGCCGCGGCAACAACTGATGGAGATAGCCAAATCCATTGGCAGCGATGTGGCATTTTTCCTCTCGGGCCCCAGCGCTATCTGCCGCGGACGGGGTGAGCAGGTCGAAGAAATCGAGCGGCCGGCCGTGAAGTGGGTGCCTATTATATTTTGGCCACGGCCAATGCCGACGCCTTTGGTGTATAGAGCTTTTGACCAAATGCGGCTCGGAAGAGATTCGAATCTGTCACCGGAGCCGTCTTGGAAGCAGTGTCTAAAGCTCGAATCGAAGGAGCTTCTGCCCCTCCTTGTCAATGACCTCGAACCGGCAGCGTTTGCGATCGATCCCGAGTTGGGACGGGCTAGAGCGGAGTTTGAACAACTCCTCTCCCGGCCCGTCCGGATGTCCGGCAGCGGCTCCAGCCTCTTTAGCCTCTACGATGAGCGCCCCGAGGCCGAGGCGGCCGCCCGACTGGTGACGCGACGACATAATGTGCAGGTGCTTACCGTTGAGCTGGCGCCTGATGCATCCGAATCGCTCAACGATGAAAAAAACGTGCGGTAGTAATAAGACAGCCGCCGCTCCGTCTTTGACTTGTGTGGGTCAGATCTGTGGGTGACCCGGTTTTGATGGCTGCAATTCGCAGTGGAAGGAATCGCCGCTCAGCTTGCTCAATTTCATCTCCGCAGGAATGGCCCGCCGCGGCGGGCCATGGAGTGGCCAGAATCGGAGTCATCTCTTCTGTGTTTTCACAACTAAGGGGTTTTTATGTTGCTCACGGAAGTGCGCGTAAAACTGTGCGATGGACAGGCCGGCCGTTTAAAGGCCTTTTGCTCTCTCACCTTTGATCATGCATTCGTGGTTCGCGACGTAAAGCTGATCGATGGCAATGAGGGTCTGTTCCTGGCCATGCCCGCGCGCAAATTGTGCGATCATTGCGGCCGCTGTGGCGAGAAAAACCACCTCCGCGCCCGCTATTGCTCCAACTGCGGCAATCGCCTTGATGAAAACCGCTTCATGCGATATCAGAACGGCAACGGCCACAGCCGGCTGAAACTTCACGCCGATATCGCGCACCCGATCAATGCCGAGTGCCGCCAGGAGATCCACCGTCGGGTGGTTGCCGCCTATCTGGATGAGATGGAACGCAGCAAGATGCCCGGCTACGTGGCCCCCAACCTCGATGGCGAGGATCTGGACATCTACGATCTCCCTAACTCCCGCATCCCGGCCGCTGTCGTAGCGGGTACCAATGGCGACGGAGACAAAATGCGGCTCCGGCCCACCGGAACCGCTCATTGAGCGTAGGGTAGGCACTGCCCATCGTTCGCACGGGATGGTGGGCAGTGCCCACGCTACGTTGCCTGGCGGGGACGCCTGTAAAGGCCGCCTAAGTTGTCCCCGCCCGATAACCTGCGCATCTTCCTCCCTGAAGAGCGGGCCATTTGGGGATAAACATTGAATTACCATCGACATGCCGATACATTCGATGGCTTGTTTTTTGATTGGTAGAGCATGCTTTTGCATGCCCTGACGAGAGGTACGCTCCCATGACGATGCTCCAAACGTCCACGACGCCCACAACCGCGTCGGAGTCCAAACCGCGCTACAAGGGCAAATCCGGCGCGCAAATCTTCCACGAAATGCTCATCCAGCAGCACAAGGTGGAAGTTATGTTCGGGTACCCCGGCGGAGCAATCCTCCCCGTATTCGACCAGCTCTACAAGACACCGGCCAAGTTCATCCTTAACCGCCACGAGCAGGCTTCCGGCCATTGCGCTGACGGCTACGCCCGCGCCACCGGCAAACCCGGCGTCTGCATCGTCACCTCCGGCCCAGGCGCAACCAATACCGTTACGCCGCTGGCCACCGCCCAGCTCGATTCCATCCCCATCATCGTTTTCTCCGGTCAGGTCGCCACCAAGGTGATCGGCAACGACGCGTTCCAGGAAGCCGACGTCACCGGCATCACCCGCCCATGCACCAAGTGGAATTACCTGATCAAGGATGTCCGCGAATTGCCTCGCATCATCAACGAAGCCTTCCTGATCGCCACCAGTGGCCGGCCCGGGCCGGTGCTGGTTGACCTGCCAAAGGATGTGACCACGGGAATTTGTCCGGAAGAGGTGGATGATACGCCCCGGCCGCACGTGGTGAAGAAAAAGGATGGCTCGCTCAACAATCCGCAGCTTGCCAAGCAGGTCCAGGAAGCGGCGGAGCTGATCAACCGCTCTGAAAAGCCCGTACTTTACGTTGGCGGCGGCGCGATCATCTCCAATGCCCACGACGTGCTGCGGAAGCTGGCCGAGCGGGGGAATATCCCCTGCACCACCACATTGCTCGGCCTGGGCGCATTCGACGAGCACAATCCCCTGAGCCTTTACATGCTCGGCATGCACGGCAGCGCTTTTGCCAATTATGCCGTTCAGGAATGCGATTGCCTGATCTCCGTCGGCGCGCGTTTCGACGATCGCGTCACCGGAAATCTGGCCACCTTCGCCCCCAGGGCCAAAATCATCCACATCGACATCGACCCCTCCAGCATCAGCAAGAACGTCGACGTCGATGTCCCCGTCGTCGGCGACGCCCGAATTTCGCTCGAACAGATGCTCCCCCACATCGAGCACCGCGACCGCAAGGAATGGCACGCCCAGGTCGATGCCTGGAAGAAGCGCTATCCGTTCAAATATCTCGACGACAGCAAAAACACCAAGCCCCAATACGTGATCGAAGAAATCAACCGCCAGACCAACGGCGAGGCGATCATCACCACCGGCGTCGGCCAGCATCAGATGTGGGCCGCCCAGTTCTACCGCTGGCGGCGGCCGCGGCAGATGATCACCTCCGGCGGCCTGGGCACGATGGGTTATGGCCTGCCCAGCGCCATCGGCGCGCAGCTTGGCTCTCCCGGCAAGATCGTCATCGATATTGATGGCGATGCCAGCTATCAGATGACCAGCTACGAATTGGCCACCATGGCCGAATACAACATCCCCGTGAAGGTCGCCATCCTCAACAACGACTTCCAGGGAATGGTCAAGCAGTGGCAGGACCTTTTCTATCAGCGTCGCTACAGCCAGTCGGCCATGAAGAATCCCAACTTCGCCGCCAACGCCGAATCCTACGGCATCCGCGGCATCCGCTGCGACCGCAAGGAAGACGTCGCGAAAACCGTCGAAATGATGCTCAAGCACGACGGCCCGGTCGTCGTCGATTTCTACGTCGAGCCCAATGAGCACGTGTATCCGATGGTGCCCAGCGGAAAGGGATTGCATGAGATGGAGCTGGGGACGCTGGCATAGAATTTAGTTTTATGGCACTGAATAAAGACGAAATCCTCGCGGCCGCGATGGCCCTCGATCCTGACGATCGTCGCGAGCTTGCCGAAGACATTTTTCAGAGCATCGACACTGATCCACTCACCCGGAGCAGTTGGAGGAGCTGCGAAGTCGAGCGGAGGCCATCGATCGCGGCGAAATGGCGCTGATTCCCGCCGAGGAGGCGCTTCGACGTCTTCGTGAACGAGCGCGGCGATGATCGTCTATTTCTCCGCCGCTGCCGAAACGCAGATGGAGGAGGCATACGATTATTTTGAATCACAAAGACAAGGGCTGGGGGATGATCTCGCGGTTGATATTGAGGCAGGCGTACGCAAATAGCGGAACATCCGCTGCGCTGGCCGGAGGAAGCGCGCGGATTTCGGCGCTATCGCCTTCTCCGATTCAAGTACAAGTTGATCTACCGCATCAGAGGGATGCAAGCGGAAATCGTATCGGTGTGGCACCTCTCTCGTCGCCCTCGTGGATGGCGAGGCGGCATCGTTTAATTGGACAGCTCTGTTTGCAAACTGAGATCGATTACCCAAAGCGGGGCGGCTATCGAAATACCACCTCGTCAGCATCGACTTGCTTGAGATTGATGCTGTTGCGGACCTGCGACGCAAGCTCGGCTACTGGCGCGAGCGCATCAGTTAATCTCACCACTCGGTTACAATCTTTTCCATGCCGCAAGGCGATTCCGCTCTCATCTCAAACTTCACAATCCAGCTTCAGTTCTTAATACGTCACCACCACATCCACCCCAAATGTGAACTGGTCATCATCCCCATGAAACGCATTGTCCGGTGAATGATCCCACCGCACTTCCGGCCTAATCTTCACGTTTGACCCCCACTGATCATTCGGAAACGGCTTGATCGTCAATCCCACCGTCGCCTCGTAAATATCCTCCACCGGCCCAAGCCGATAGTTGTCATCATCGTGCATCCACTCCACCCGCCCCTTCACCGTCAGCATCTCGTTGATCTGATACGCCCCCAGCAGCGCAAACGCCACCAGCTGCGCATCATCGCCCCCGGCCGCCCCGCCCTCTTCAAAGACATAGTAAATGTTCCCGGCCGCGGTGAATTCCTTGTTGGGCGTGAAATAAAGCGTCGCATCAAAGGTGGCGCGATAGTCGCTGTTGTTGTCGGTGCGCTCCGGCCCAGTCGAATTCGAGAAATAAAGGGCCCACTGGTCGTTGATCACCCAGTTGATGCTCCCCAGGAACGAAACCGCGTCGTTGTTGTCTTCGGTGGATTGGTTATCGCCGCGGGTCACGCCCAGCGTCAGCGTCACATCCCTGGTGATGTCATAAGTCCCGATGATCCCTGTGTGCGTGAACGGATAGTTGAAAAAAATCAGCGATCGCGAATAAAAGTCCACGATGCCGCCCGTGGTCGGATTGATCGTCTCATATCCCACGAAGTTCACGAACTTTCCCATCCGCAGCCGCAACCCCGTCCCCACCGGCACCACCACATCAACATACGCCTGCGTCAGATCCCACTGATTTTCCGGCTTGCGGATGCCGTCATACCAGTCGAACAATCCATTGGAGTGAATGATCCCCGCGTCCGCCCCGTACATGATCTCCGCGCGAAATCCCACATCGAATTTGTTCTTCCGATAGTCCACCAGCCGCTCGACGGTGAAATCGAACTGGTCCAGGATCGGCTCGTTGTGTTCGAAATCAAAAATTCGGAACGGGTTCAGGTCATCATCCGGATCATCAAAGTTGTAGGTCCATCCCCCCTCGACGTGGCCATAAATGTTGATCCCCGCGTCATCCAGCGGCTTGGCCACTCCCGCCTGCTCCAGCAGGTTCATCAGCGGCCGCCGATGCGGCGGAGGAGCCGTGGCCAGCAACGTCGGCCGGGCGACCGCATAATCCCGCGGGGGCGCAGCTCGGTCATCCGCGCGCACAACGCCGTGTCCAAGGACGAGAATTCCTGCAACGACAGCCAGACTGTTCATGCGCAACATGGTTGGTCCTTCCCTTGATAGGTGAGGGGCGATCCTAACGGCTGAGCTAAATGCTGACAACGGCCATTTTAACGGGTCGGCCACCCCCTCCGACATTCCTTAGTCCCCCTGGCCAGGACCGCTATCACGTTCCTGTCTTCGAATCCGTCGGATCGGCCTTGATGATATCGTTCCCATTGCCCCCATCGACCTTCGGATCCGCCGTCCCGTCCGCCGCATCCAACCTGTCATCCCCGTCATCTCCAAAGAGCGAATCCGCTCCGAATCCGCCCACGATGCTGTCACTGCCAAATCCACCGTGCAAGGTGTCCTTGCCCCCGCCGCCCAGAATCGTGTCATTGCCGCCCTTGCCATCCACCGACGAGGGCAGGGAGATGCCGCTCAGGTTGACCAGGTCATTCCCCTCACCGGCATCAACGCCGATCTTCTTCACGCCGTTGAACGTCTTGCTGGCGCCATTCATCGTCACCGTTGCCGAGCTGCCCGATCCCTTCACCACGATTGAATCGCTGCCTGCCGTCCCTTTGATGATGAGAGTCCCAAAACTATCCAGAGAGGCAGGGACCTGCCCTCCGCCGCCGCCTCCCCCGCCGCCAGCGGCATCGACCCGCCCGGTGATCGCAAAATTAAACGGATTCTCATTCCCATCATTGCTGGAGATATTCACCGATCCGCTCTTGGTTCCCGCCGAACCGGAATCCAGGCGAATCGTCAGATTATCACTCGCTCCAGGATTGATCGTCGCACCCAATCCATCCGTCACCGTATAACCACCCGGCGCCGTCACGCCCGTGATCCGCAGTGTGCTCCGTCCCTCATTGGTCACCCTGAACGTAATGCTCCGCGTCGTTCCGCCGCTGGTCACCGTTCCAAAACTGATCGCGCTGCTCGCCCCATCATTGATCCGCGTGCCGCCATTGAACACCGCAATGTCCGCCGGCGACGGCGGAGGCGTCGGCGTGGTCACGCTGCCGCGAACGGTGAATGTAATCGACGCTCCGCCCTTTCCCAGCCTGACCGTTCCACTCTTGTTCCCGCTTCCACTGGCATCGAGCCGGATCGAAAACGTCGCCGTTTTTCGCGGCGCCAGCGTTTTCGGCGGCGCTTTGGTCAGCGTAAAACCTGCCGGCGCCCGCACGCTCCCCAGCGATAGCTTGGCATTCCCATCATTGCGCACCTTCAGCGAAATCACCTTTCCGCCCCGCCCCTGCACGACGTTTCCAAAATTGATCGTCGCCCCGTTGCCAATCCGGCTTCCCCCGCGCATCAACGTGATCTTCGGCGCTGCGGCACGCGTTACCGTGCCGCTCACGTTGATCAGGAACGGATTCTCGTTTGAGTCGTTGTTGTTGATCCTCAACTGCCCGTGAAACGCCCCCACGCTCTTGGACAGCAGCCGGATCGTGAACGTATCGCTCTCTCCCGCGCCCAGGCTCGACGCCAACCCATTCACCACGGCAAACCCCCGGGGCACAAAAACGCCGCCCAGTGACAGCGTCGTTTCCCCGTCATTGCGAACCGTAAACGCCCGCACCGGCCCGCTCCCGCCCTGTTTCACCTTTCCAAATCCCACCGACGATGAGCCGCTCGTCAGCGAGCCTCCATTGAACGACACCGCAATCTCCGGCTTCCCATCCGGAATGCTGTTTTGGACCAACCCGCTCACATCAAAATTGAACGGATTCTCATCTGAATCGTTCGTGCTGAATCGCACCTGCCCGCCCAGGCTCCCGACGGCGGACGTTACCATCCTCAGCGTAAACTCATCGCTATCGCCGGCCGCGATGCTCCCGATCAGGTTATCGACGATGACGAACCCCGCCGGCACCAACAAATTTCCCAGCTTCAGCGCCCCCGTCCCGTCATTTCGCACTACAAACGTCCGCTCCGGCCCAAGCACGTTACGAAGCACACTGCCAAAGCTCACCGATCCCTGGTCATCGACGATTACGGTTCCATTTCGCAACACCGTAATCTCCGGCGTCTTCGGCGGTGGCGCATTCTGCACTGTTCCCGTGATCCGGAACGTAAACGGGTTTTCATCCGCATCATTGCTGGAAATTCTCACCAACCCGCTCTTGTCTCCCAGCGTGTCGCTATCCAGCCGAATCGTAAACGTATCGCTCTGCCCCGAGTCCAGACTTCCAGATAGGTCCTCAACCAAAGTGAACCCTTCCGGCGCCTGCACGTTTCCCAGCTTCAGCGTGTCTTTCCCATCATTGCGCACCGTAAACGTTCGCGTCGGCGCAAGATCACCCCGGTCCACCGCGCCGAAATCCACCACCGACTTCCCATCCACCAGCTCATTCAGCCCCCGCAGCACCGTGATCTCTCCTGCCGGCACATGAGGCGCATTTTCTATATCAGACATCTGATCGAGGCTCACATCCACTGTCTCCGCCGTATCCGTCCCCGTCCCACCCTCGAGCGTGTCACGCTCGCCATCCTCGGCCACGAACGTGTCATCTCCGCCGCGCCCTTCCATCAGGTCACCGCCCGGCCCGCCGGTGAGCCGATCATCCCCCTGCTCGCCGATCAGCCAGTCATCCCCACCCTCCCCATCGAGTGAATCATTCCCCAGCCCCCCCACCACCGTGTCATTCCCCGCTCCGGGTGAGACCGAGTTGTCATCATCGCTCCCGACGATCAGGTCATCGCCGGAACCGCCCACCACGCGTTCAACATTGCTGCGCACATTGTCCCCCTCCGCGCCGCCCGATGCTCCATCATCCGGCGCATCATTGAGACTGATCACCAGGTTCTCGCCGCGGAACCGGTAGTCAGCGCTGTCAAAGCCCGTCCCACCATCCAGCACATCCCTCCCCAGCTTGCCATCGAGATGATCCTGCCCCGCCCCACCTTGCAGCGTGTCATCCGAATCGCCGCCGATGAGCGTATCGCCGCCATCTTCCCCTTCGAGGTGCGCGCCCATCACATCGGGATCGAGCTGGACGTGATCATCGCCCGCGCCGGCGGCGACGTCGATTCCCGTCACATCGGAAAGATTAAACGAACTGTCCCCCGCATCATCACGCACGACAATCTGGTCGGCGGAGATGAATAGCTGGATGTTATCGTCTCCATCAGTCCCAAGGACCTGGAGCAAGCCGTCCGGCTGGAGCTCGGCCGTCAACAGTCTGCGTTGTTCCAATCGTTCGAACATAGCTCACTTTCCCGCTGCGACACCGTGCTCTCATGCGGCGCCCCTTGTAGGGCCGCCTTTGCGTGCAGCGAACTCTCCTCCTGAAAAATCAGGATAAGACATGCAGACGCGACAACGGAATCGACATCTTTCCCGGAATTCCCTGGCGTCAGACGAGCTCAACCATGATTCCAGCCCATAGAGCGGCCCGGCCGTCCGCCGGCCAAAAAAATTCCCCCGCAATAGCGTTTTTGATCGCCGGGGAAGAGATTGGTTGAGACTTTGGCGTTAAGAGTTATTTGCCGCCGCTGGAACTCCCACCGCCGGAGTTTCCGGGCCGGACGCTGCAAAGGCAGTTCCCTGCGGCATTCAAAAGATGGAATTCAGCGGAAAAAAGAAATGCGACTCGACGGGCGGCCGCGGCCAAACTCAGCCAAACTCCGCCCGATAGCGCTGGATCAATTCCCTCAGCCGCGCTTCGGGTTGAATCGCGAAAAACAGCTCGCGGTCAAACAAATCCTTCTCTTCCACCACCCGCTTTCGCGCCTCCTCCAGCTTCTGCTCCCACGCCTGAAATTCCGGCCGACGCTGCTCATTGGCCAGCCGCGTGTGCATCTCATAAAACACCCGCGAACGCTCTGGCGACCTTCGGGGCAGCGCCTCAATCTGCTTCACCAGCGTCATCTTCTCCCCGTCCAGCGCTCCATGACGCATCCTGCGTCCCGCGGCCAATAGCGGCTTCAGTTCCACGCGCTTCTGCCCCACCGCCGCCGGAAATAGCAGCGTCGCCGTCGTCACACAAAACGCCGGGGCATCAATCCCCAGCCTTTTGCGAATCACCCGATCGGTTATCTCGTCATACAACGCTCCCCCAATCCCATGCACGAACTGATCGCACACGATCAGCCGCAGAAACATCGTCAGCGCCAGCGCCCGCGGCGAAAGCCTCAGCCGGTGCGCCAACAGAAACTTTTTGAGACTCTCGGCAGCTTCCCATCCATTCGCCTCGCGCTTGAAAACAAATCCCTCATCCTTCGGACAATCCAGCACCGCTCCCCCCTCGCGCAATTTCACCGACGCCCGCAACCGGTGCCCGCTCTCTAGGCAATCCAGCCAGAACGGCAACTCACACTGATCGCCACTCACCACCAAATCCGGCCACGGCCTCCCCGGGCTGTGAATCCCCTTCTCCCGCCGATACTCGTGCAACACGCCGTTGTAATCGGCCGCAAATTCCCCCGCCCGCGCTGCCAGATGATGCGCGCACAGCAAATACCCCTCGCTCTCCCAAAGCGGCGCAACCGCCAGCGCACTGTGCCGCAATCCCAGGCCCCAATCCACCTCATGCAGCGCGCTGATCAACAGCGGCGCCAACCGGGGAATTTCCATCGTTAGTCGTTTGAGCGTGTGCAGGAAATCCAGCGCATGCGGCCGAAATCCCCACGATTCCGCGGCCTTTTCCAATTCCGTCTCGATCAACTGCAAATGTCCCGGCGTTGGCGCATCCAGCAATCCCGCCCACTCCGCCGTCGCAGCCTTCGGATCATCCGTGATCGGCCGTCCTCCGCCCGGCCATCGCAACACCAGGTGCTTGGGGGCATCCGTATCCACCGAGAACTGATACGCCGCGCCGCCAACTCGTTTGACCAGCTCATCAATCAGAATATTCTTGGCCCAAACCCCCGGATGCGACAATTCCACCTGATGCCCCGCCCCAATCAGCGGCCGGTCCACGGGCGCATCGATCCATTTCCGCAGCCACCGCCGGATTTCCGGCAACGGAATCCCCCCCAGCCGCACGCCATGCGCATTGCCCAGCAGCCTCTGATTCTCAAGCGTGTTTTTTTGAATCTCCCCCGGCCCCGGCCAGATCAGGATCTCTCCATCCTCGCTCGGCGCTTTCCATTCTCCTGGAAGCTGCATCGTAAAGCTCACCCGCAACAGCAACCAAAGCAGGTCGCCGGTTCAGAAGCCGCCCGGTCCGGTTTCTCCATCTCAGTCCGCAGCACCGACAGATAATGCTGCAACCGAAACGCCGCATCATCCAGCTTGCCGCCAAAATACCGGTTGGGGTCGTTGTAGATCAGCCGCACCGGTATCTCCTTCAATCTCAGCCCCGCCTTGGCCGCCCGCGGCCAAAGCTGCATCGGAAACGCATACCCCTTCTCATCCAGATTCAGCGCCCGGGTCGGGCCCACTCGATGCGCCTTAAAGCCGCAGAATGCATCGGTGATCCCCAGGTTGAACAGGCTGTTGAGGGTATCCGTAATCGTGGCGTTGATGCTCCGTCGATCCCCCGGCGGCAGATCATCATCCTTCCTCGGCTTCAGATACCTCGATCCACTGATCAAATCCCACCGGTCCGTCTTAATCTCGCGGATGAACTCCGGGATCATCTCCGGCTCATGCTGCTCATCACAATCCATGGTGATGACCCAGTCAAACTCGCGGCTATCCGCGAAGTTGAACGCATCAATCAGGCTCTGCCCATATCCCTGATTCGTCGAATGCGTGATGAGCTGAATGTCGCTCCGGGCGGCCAGAATATCGCGCGTCCCATCCGTGCTCCCGTCATCGACGACGAGAATGTCTGGATGAAACGACTTGACCCGATCCAGCACCGGATTCACGTACTTCCGCTCGTTGTACACAGGGATGGCGATGAGCAGGCGCACGCAGCACTCCTTTGGGTGGTGGGGCGAACATTCCTGTCCGCCATCCTTTCGATTCAATCATGACCAGCGATCTTGCGGTTGGCGGGTACGGCGTGCCGACCGTCGCAATCCTATGATCCCTCCATCGACCTCGTCAACCTAACCCCTCCCGGCCGCCGGTAATCGACATGCCGCCTCTCTACATCATCATTGACCATGTCCGATCATCGCCCTTATATTCGGTTGCGAGACGATAGGTATCCATGTCAAACAAGACGACGCCTCGCAATATACCCGCCAATCTGACCCGCTGGAGCGCTGTTTTATCAGCCCTGCTCCTGCTTACCGGCTGCGCCAACAACAAACCCGCGCCCGTCGAGAGCAACGCCACCAAACTCTACGTCAGCGGCGCGCTCGACTACCAGCAGCAGAATTACGACCGCGCCGCGCGCTCCCTCGAAGCCTCCCTGCGCTCCGACCCCAACATGATCATGGCCCGCTTCCTGCTGGGCACCATCTACCGTGAGAAGGGCGACTATGAGGCCGCCGCCCAGCAATACCAACGCGTCGTCCAGCTCGATCCCTACACCTACACCAACCACTACTACCTCGGCCTGGTCAATCACCTCCTTAACAAGCTCCAGGAGGCCGCCGCCAGCTACCTCATGGCCGTCAAGCTGAATCCCAACGACCTGAAGTCCAACATGTATTTGGGCCTCGTCTATACCGCCCTAGGCAAGCCCGAAGTTGGTCTTCCCTACGCCCGCCGCGCTGCCGAGATCGATCCCAAATCCGCCGAAGCCGCGGCCAATCTTGCTGTGGTGCTCGATGCCAACGGCGACTACGCCGGCGCAGAGACCGGCTATCGCCGCGCGCTCGAGCTGGATCCCAACCGGCCCGAAACGCTCGTGAACCTGGCCGGCGCGCTGATGAGCCAGAAGCGCTACAAGGATGCCGTCACCGCTTACGAGCAGGCGCTCAAAATGCAGGATTCCAGCCTCGTCCGCGTCCGCTACGGCTATGCCCTGCTCAATTCCGGCCGGATCGACGAGGCGATCTCGCAGTTCAACCAGGCGCTGGAGCAGAACGGCCGCAACTACCAGGCTCTCAACGGCCTGGGTGACGCGGCCGCCGCACAATACAGGGCCAGTTCTCTCCTCGATGAGAGAAAGCGCGCCGACGCTGTCAGCTTCTGGAAGCGCAGCCTCGACCTCAATCCCGAACAGCCTCGCGTGGCCGCTTTGATCACCGAATACAGCAAGGGCGGGCTCATCCAGTGATGGAAATCCTCTGGCTGGATGGCAACTATGTGGCCATCTCCAAGCCCACCGGCCTCGCCTCCATCCCCGGTCGCGGCGAATCCACCAGCGCCTTCGAACAACTGGCCGCACAACTCAAACTCCCCCACCGCGGCGAATCCGATCCCCGCCTCCGGCTTGTTCATCGCATCGACAAGGACACCTCCGGCCTCCTCCTCTTCGCCAGGAACAAACCCGCCCAGCGCCACGCCTCCCACCAGTTTCAGAACAACCAGGTCAACAAGGAATATCTCGCCCTCGTCGCCGGCCATCCGGCGACAGAGGAAGGCGAGATCGACGCGCCACTCGCGCCGCACCCGACAAGCCCTCATCGCATGACCACTTCCAAACACGGCCGGCCGGCACGCACTCTTTGGCGCATGGAAGAGCGCCTCGGACCTTTCTCGCTCCTTCGCGTCCATCCCAAAACCGGCAAGACGCACCAGATCCGGGTACATCTCAAATTCATCGGCCTGCCCCTGGCCATCGATCCCCTCTACAACCCCATGGCGCCGCCTGGTTTGATGCTCAGCTCCTTCAAGCGCAATTATCGCCAAAGCAACCATCCCGAGCGCCCGCTCATCGCCCGGCTGACCCTCCACGCTGAAAAACTAACCTTCCAAAATCTCGAAGGCTCGACTATTCACCTGAGCGCCCCCCTCCCCAAGGATTTTCGCGCCACACTCAACCAACTTCGCAAATACGCCCGGCGGTAACCGTCATTTCTTCCGCATGAGAACCGCCAGCAACCCCTTCTGAAAATGCAGTCGGTTCTCGGCCTGGGGGAAGACCAAACTTTGTTTTCCCTCAATCACCTCATCGCTGATTTCCAGCCCCCGATAGGCCGGCAGACAATGCAGCACCACGGCGCTGCGGGGCGCCTTGGCCAGCAATTGCGAATTCACCTCGTAGCCGTGAAAATCGCCGATGCGCTTTTCCTTCTCGGCCTCCTGGCCCATGCTCACCCAGGTGTCGGTGTAGATGACGTCGGCCTCCCGCACCGCATCTTCCGGATCTTCAGTCACAGCAAAATCCAGCTCAGGCACCTGCGACATGATCCGGTCGAAGTCGTCGCTGGAAAGCTTGTAGGCCGACGGAGAGGCGAGAATGAAACGCATCCCGAAGCGGCCGCAGGCCGTGGCCAGGGCCCGGGCGACGTTGTTGCCATCGCCGATAAACGCCAGCGTCCTGCCTTCAAGCTCCCCAAAGTGTTCCTCGATGGTCATCAGGTCGGCCATCGCCTGGCAGGGGTGGCTCAGATCCGACAAGGCATTGACCACCGGAATGCTCGACCATTTGGCCAGCTCCAGCACTTTCCCGTGGTCAACTGAGCGAATGGTGACGCCATCGCACATGCCCGAGAGCACCCGGGCGACATCCTTGACCGCTTCCCGCTGGCCCAGCCCGACCTCTTCCTGGCGGAGCATGATGGCCGAGCCGCCCAGGTGCTGCATCGCCACCGCGAAGCTCACACGCGTGCGCAGGCTGGGCTTCTCGAAGATCATCGCCAGCATCTTGCCGGCCAGAATCGGGTCGTTCCGGCCCGTGGCCTTGTATTGCTTCTTGAGGCGCGCGGCCACATCCAGGAACTCCCGCAGTTCCTCTTTTGAACAATCGGCGATGGAAATGAAGTCTTTCATCAGAGCACGATCTCAGTGCCGATTCCGGCCTCGGTGTAGATTTCCAGCAGGAGCGAATGGGGGATTTTCCCATCGATGATGTGCGTCTTGCTCACGCCGGCCTTCAGCGCCGTCACGCACGCCTCCACCTTCGGCAGCATGCCGCTGGTGATTGTCCCATTGCGCACCATCTCTTCAATTCGATCCACATTCAACGACCGCACCAGGCTTTCCGGCTCCTTCGGATCCGAGCGAATGCCGTGGGTGTCGGAAACGATGACCAGCTTTTCGGCCTTCATCGCGGCCGCCACGGCGCCGGCGGCGGTGTCGGCGTTCACGTTCAGCCTTCCGCCGGCCGGATCGGCGGCAATGGATGCGATGCAGGGAATCGAATCCGCCTGCACGAGAAGCTGTAGCATCCGCGCATTGACACTTTTCACATCCCCCACGTGCCCCAGATCGATTCGTCGTCCGCCCTCGCCCTGCAAATACATCTTCTCCCCAAACAGGACATTGCTGGAGAGTGGATGCAGGCCCATGGCTTCGCACCCCTGGCTCTGGATGAACGTGACGATGAACCGGTTGATGTCATTGCACAGCACCTGCTCGGCGATGGCCAGTACGCGGTCGTCGGTATAGCGCCGGCCCTGCACCATCTGCGGCGCCAGGCCGGCCTGCTCCATCTTCTGGTTGATCGCCTTGCCGCCGCCGTGCACCAGGATCGGCTGCATGTTCACGTAATTCATGAAGACGATGTCGGTGAGGATGTTGGAGAGGGCCGTCTCATCATCCATGATCGAGCCGCCGACCTTGACGACGATGGTCTTGTCATGAAAGCGCTGGATGTAGGAGAGCGCCTCGATCAGCGCGGCGGCCTTGGGGATGGCGGAGTCAATCATTGGGTCGGCCATTTCGAGAAAGGCGGGTAGTTTAGTAGGGCATGCTCCACCATGCCACCCCCGGCTATAATATCCCATGCGTTATCTGGTCACCGCCCGCGTCAAACCCGGCAAAGAAACCGCTCTCCTCCGCGCTATCGACACCCGGAATCTCGGCCGCGGCTCCGTCGCCGGCGATGAATACCTCCGCAACATGACCAACGCCCGCATCCGCACCGACGGCGCCCTCAAATGGGTCGAAGTGTGTTTCTGCCAGACCCCTCTCGAAGAAGAGCGCCCCTATTGGGAGGAATACTTCGAGCTGGTCAGAGTGCAGGATGCCCACCACCGCTCCAAATGCCGCGATGAAAACGGCAGCGAGCCGTGGGCATGCTGCGAGTGTGATTGCACGCAAAAGCTAGAAAAGCACCTGGCCGGCAAGGGCAGGTGCTTTCTGGATCTATTGAAAGATGTCGCGGGCGCTCACTGATCAGCGGATCAATCCACCGCCGGTCCACCGCGTACTTGCTGCAACTTCTTAATATCGCGGGTATCGGTGACGGATATGTTGTTGTTCCAGAGGTAGCGGGTCTCCTTCAATTCCCAGACCAGCACATCGGCGTGCCCGTCCAGAAACGATACCGTTGATGCATACCCGTGGAACATGCCGGGATAATCCACCCAAGTGTTCGATGGCAGCGGCAGGATCGCAAACGAGCCCAGGTTGTACCCCGTCGGATCGCCCCCGCGCTTGTCGTATTCATCGACATACGCAAACGTCTTGCTGGGATGTCTGACCTTGGTGATTTTATAGACGGTCCCGCCAAAATCCTCGCCGTTCAGATAGCAGTTTTGGCCATAGCTCACTTTGCGGAGACCCAGGTCGCCCGGGCATTTGTATGCTTTCAATGACTTGAGATAGGGATAGAGGCTGCCCTTCTTGATGGCATCATCGGTATTGCCACCTCCGCGGGACGCTCCGAGGAACCAAGGGACAAACCAATAGGTGCCGACCATGTTGCTCGGCCCGGAAGCGGGCGAATCGGGCCAGCCCATGGGCATGTAACCCTTGTTGTCCTCGGTATACATGCGGAATGCGATGGTGAGCTGCCGCGCGTTGGACATGCAGGCGGTGCGCTGCGCTGCCTGCTTGGCCTTGCCCAACATGGGCAGCAGAATTGCAATGAGAACCGCGATGATGGCGATGACCACCAGCAGTTCAACCAGTGTAAAGCCGCGACGTGGGCGCTTAGCGATGTGGACCGACATATTTCGCACCTCAAAGAAGTGAACCAGCGCATCACCGATGGCGCTGGCTGCGAGGCATTATTGTCGCATCTTTACGGCGAATCCACAACTAAAATTGAGGTAAACACCGCCGCCCCATCCATCTCCACCACTTATTTTACATGGGTAATTTACAGAAGATTCACACCACCGCTCTACGGCCGGCGTCTGGCATCACGGGCGCATTTCGCCAGCTTTAACCCTGCGCCACTTCCCACCCCTCCCCCAGCCAGGCGCGCCAATTGACCGAATCGGCCAACTGCTGCCGCGGGGCCTGCAATTTCTCCAGGGGGGTGAAAAACATGTCGCAATGCCATTTGTCGCCCTTGCGCATGGTGCCGAAGGAGCGCAGATATAAATAGCGCTGGGGTAGACGCGGCAGAAGATTGTTGCGGCCGGCCAGGCTGCACACGGATTGCACATCCGGCTCCTTGTCGAACACCTTCACAATGTGAATGTCTGGCGAGGTCATGGCTTGGTCATTGTAGGTCGTATCGGCCGAAAACATGGAGAGGCGTTTTTTCTCTCTATTACCAATATACCGAACAAACGGGCCCATCCGTAAGCAAGATTACGCAGGTTCAAGGCCGGCCGCGGGTTGTGTCCCGCGCCAAACGCGGCCGATAATATTGACCGGTTATCGGGCGCCCTTACAATCGCCTTTTCATCTCGGGCTGGCAGCAACAGGAGTGTCATGACGTTCAAGCTCTCCGCATTTGCCGACGAAATCTCCCCGGACCTGGACGAGCAAATCCGCGTGTGCCGGGAGAATGCCGTCAGCCATATCGAGCTGCGGAGCGTAAACAAAATCAACGTGCTCGACTTTGACCGCAATCTGCGGAACCAGATCAAAGCCAGCCTGGCTGACAATGGCCTGGGGGTGGTGAGCATCGCCAGCCCGATTGGAAAATCGAAGATCGACGAGCCGTGGCCGGGGCATTTTGAGCGGTTCAAAGTCGCCGTCGAGCTGGCGGAGTTTTTCAATGCCCCGATGATCCGCATCTTCAGCTATTACCCGCCCAAGCCGGAGCAGGATGTGCATCAATTTCGCGATGAAATCCTCAAACGCATGGCCGCCAAAGTGGAATACGTCAAAAACCAGAATCTCCACCTGGTTCACGAGAACGAGAAGGGCATCTATGGGGAAAAAGGGGCGGATTGCCTCGATTTGATGAACTCGGTCAACTCGCCGAAGCTGCGGTGCGCATTTGATTTCGCCAACTTCGTGCAGGTGGGGGAGGGGCCGCTGAGCAACTGGCAATGGCTCAAGCC